>JAMPFB010000070.1 GCA_023664735.1 Robinsoniella sp.
ACCTCGCTAAGCGCTGGCGTTTTTATAAGGGCTCCTTAAGAAAACATGCTCTATGGGAAACCTGCCCTGCCCCTGTGGGCTGAATTGTTGTAACGTTTTTCCTTTTCATCCATCTAACAAATGCAGAAAGAAAAATCCTGATAGGATAAAACCTGCAGAAAGGAGAAAATGACATGTTTTCAAAGCATAGGCGGTCTTTTGACATGGATGATGCTTTTTTTAAAACGGAATATGAAGCCCTGTACAGGTATGTCCTTTCCTTATGCAGAAATGAAACCGAGGCGGCAGACATTACACAGGATACCTTTTTAAAAGCAATGCAGGCAAAAGACAGTTTTCTGGGAAACAGCTCCGTATATACATGGCTGTGTGCCATTGCAAAGAATATATGGCTGGAAAAAGCAAGAAAGCAAAGCAGGCTGGTTCCCATGGAAACAGATATGCAGGAAGCTTCCGGCTCGCTTTTAGAAAAGATTGTCAATGAAGATACTGCCATGCAGGTACACAAGCTTCTGCATACCATGGAAGAACCTTATAAAGAAGTGTTTGTATTGCGGGTATTTGGCCAGTTGTCTTTTATAAAAATTGCAGATATATTTGGCAGGACGGAAAGCTGGGCAAGAGTGACTTATCACAGGGCAAGGAAAAAAATAATGGAAAAAATGAGAAGGGATGGTTTGCTATGAAGGAAAATGTAAAAAAGCAAAAGAAGATAGAATTAACATGCAACATTGTGGGCGATTTGCTGCCATTATATTATGATGAAGTGGTTAGCGAAGAGACAAAGCAGGCGGTCAGCGGACATATTGCCACATGCCAGAAATGTCAGAAGGAATACGACCTTTTAAAAGAAAAGCTTCCTCAGGAAACTGGCAATGGGCAGATGACTCAAGATGAAGAGCGCATCAAGGGCTTTTTGCAAAAGATACAAAAAAGAGGGATTTTAAGAGGAGTGTTTATAGCCAGCATAGTAGCAGCATTTCTGGCAGGTGCAGGTTATTTGATGACAGAGATTCCCATTATCCGGGTACCGTCTCAAAATGCTTCCGTGAAATATGTGTTTGAGGAAGAGGGCAATTATTTTATCGTTCTGGAGACGCTGAATTATAAATGTCCAACCGCATGTACGACGGACTATGAGAAGGAGGGGGGAAGTGTAAGCCTGAATTACAAAGTGCCGCTTATACATCCTCTTTCCAATAATGACTCGGAAACCGAAAACAAGATGTATAAGAATATCATAAGTCTGGATAAAGAGGAGCTGGAAGAGGTTGGCTGCAAGCTGGAAAGGATTTTTTATAATGGAAAAGAAATCTATCAAAGTAAGGATGCAGAAAATCAAAAAGAAGCGCCTGAGTATGTAAAGGTTTATTATGAATATCGGGATTTGGGAGATGGTATAGTAATGGACTTTGACGAAAATACAATCAGGTTAGGCATTCAGGAAGATGTGGATGACAATGGCTCAAGGGTTACCGGATATAAGATGTGGGACTGGGAGGGAAACCTGCTTTATGACGAAGAAAAGTAATGGTAGGGACACTTAAGCCAGACACAGGTTCCTTTACGGACAGAACATGAAGAAATCTTAAGAAATCTTAGGAAATCATCAGGAATAAATTATAAAAAATAAATGATTTAGACACAGAATATTCACAGGCGCACAATAAGATGATTTACGTTGACAAACAAAAACATGATTAGGGAGGAATTTGTTATGAAGAAGAAAATTTGTATGTTGGCTTTGGCGCTTGCTTTATCAGCAACTATTTTGACAGGATGTTCTAATCAGGAAGAAACAGGCGAAAATAATGCGCTTACCACTGGTGAAGCAGGGGAGCTGGATGTAATTCCGGAAGACACAGAAGATACAACAGCAGATGATGTAGAGGCAGAAGACGACGCAGCCGGAGATGATACAGATGATGCAGTAGAAGAGGACACTGGCACAGCAGATGATGCAAACGCAGAAGCAGATGGAACAGATACGGAAGAATAAAGTCGAAAGCAAATAAAAAATAATGGGTTCTTGTCAATGGACAGGAGCCTTTTTTTTGGTTTTGCTGTAACAGTTCAGCCCAGAAGTGCAGAGCGGTTTTCCTCAAGGGCAATGTGGACTGAACTCTTACACTTTCTTCATAGAAAGTAGATTGTCAGGTTGATTGCTTGAGAAGAATATGTGAAATTAAAAAATACGTAATAAAAATGTGTTTTTTTTGTGATTTTTTTATGAAAATTACATGGACAAATCAAAAGAAAAAAAGTATAATAATATGGACATAAAAATATACAATATTATATAAGGAGGAACTCATTACACGATGAAAAAATTTAGTATCACCAAAAAAGTATCATTATTATTAGCTACATTTGCAGTATGCGTGATGGCAGCATGTGTCAGCCTGCCTGTTAAAGCAGCGGCAGGTCCACTTGCTTTGACAACTGTGGCTGATAAAAACTACTCGACAACAAATTATATTTATCTGGAGTCAACCCAGAATATGGGTGCAATTTCGGCAAGCGATTTAAAGTATTCACTTACAGATCCTAATGTAACAAATGGGTCTGGTGTGTCGGCTTCTTATCTTGGAATGTATGAAGGCAAACACATATACAAAGTAGAGAGAGTTTTTTCCCCGGCATCAACCGTTTATTTGAAATATCAGAATGCAGATGTTCTTGTTGGCGTAACAGCTCCCAATAATATTTCCACAATCAACCAGACAAATGCAACGAATAATGCTGTAACAATTTCATGGCCGGCTGCAAGCGGTGCAAGCGGATACATGATTTATGCGGGAACAACAACGGAAAACCTAGCATATAAAGGCGCAACAGCAGGCACATCCTATACAGTTGCAGGATTGGCACAGGATGGAAAATATGTAGTTGAAGTTGTTCCATACAAGACAAACGGAAAAGGCTTTAATGCCACATGGTATTCAAGAGTAAGGTATGTCTATACAGCAACCGGAAAAGTTTCTGGTGTGAAATTATCTGCAAGTAATGAATATACAAGCCAGTACAAGATTTCATGGAGTCAGACCAATGCTCAAAATGCAGATGGTTTTGAAATCATGATTACGAACAAATCAGGCAAAAAGATTACAAGTGCTACAGAAGAAAGATACCTTGATTACATTTTCACAAATAAAAAATTAAGAACTCAAGGCTGGAAAGTAAAAGTCAGAGCATACTTAAAGATGGACAATGGAACAAAGGTTTACGGCGCATGGTCAGCAGAGAAGGTAATTGTTCCAAATGCTTATATTAAGAGTACGAAGCTGGTAAGCAAGACTGGCACTGATGTGAAGCTTACATGGACAAAGGTAACTGGCGCTAAGAGCTATACTGTTTACCGTTCAAACAAAGCTACTGGTAAATACAAAAAGGTAGCAACTGTTAAAGGAACAAGCTACGTTATGAAGAAGCTTGCTAAAAATAAAAATTATTACGTATATGTAAAAGCTAATAAGGTTAAGGTTGGTAAGAAGAGCTATAACTCTACAACCGTGAAGAACCCAGGTTATCGTTCATTCCGTATCTATACAAGATACTACTATTAAAGCTTGATGATTTTTTACATAGTCTGGGATAGATAGAAAATAAAAAGGAAGCGGGAAACTGCTTCCTTTTTTTCACAAAGCAGGTTTTCCATATAAATGAGAAATATTGAAAAAATATACTTGATATTTGCAGGGGAAGGAGTGTACTATGGAGGAAATTCAAACATTAAACCAATGGGTCAGGGAAAGTAATCATATCGTATTTTTTGGTGGAGCAGGAGTATCCACGGAAAGCGGTATTCCGGACTTTAGAAGCGTAGACGGTCTATACAATCAGAAATATGACTATCCACCGGAAACAATTTTAAGCCACAGCTTTTACAGGCAGAAGCCAAAGGAATTTTATGATTTTTACCGGGATAAAATGCTTTGTCTAAATGCCCGTCCCAATAAGGCGCATTTAAAATTAGCCGAGCTGGAAAAGTCAGGAAAGCTAAAGGCCGTGATTACCCAGAACATAGACGGTCTTCATCAGGCAGCAGGAAGTCAGGTAGTTTATGAACTGCATGGAAGTGTCTTACGGAATTACTGCACGAAATGCGGAACATTTTATGATGTACAGAAAATCGTAGAAAGTAAAGAGGTGCCAGTGTGTCAGTGTGGCGGAACCATAAAGCCGGATGTGGTTCTTTATGAAGAGGGGCTGGATAATGAGACGATTCAAAATGCGGTAGCGGCTATTGTAGATGCGGATATGCTTATCATTGGCGGCACTTCCTTGGCGGTCTATCCAGCAGCTTCCCTAATTGATTATTACCGAGGCAACAAGCTGGTGCTTATCAATAAAACTGTCACGCCAAAGGATTCCATGGCAGATTTGGTCATTCATGACAGTCTGGGAAAAGTATTTGAGCAAATAAAGATATAGTAGTGATTGGGAGGCAGACTATGAATTACGAGGTAGGCGATATTGTAACCTTAAAAAAGCAGCATCCATGCGGCAGCAGGGAATGGGAGGTGCTGCGTGTGGGGGCGGATTTTCGCTTAAAGTGTCTGGGCTGCTCCCATCAGGTGATGATGGCAAGAAAACTGGTAGAGAAAAATACGAAAGCGCTAAAGAAAAGGGTGGATGAACAATAAAAATTTTTTGTAGCAGTTTAGCCTGTTGTTTTGTCGCAAGCTGTACTAGAAAGGGCTTACCGATACACAGTGGGAGAGGGCAGCGCATAGAATAGTCTTCCGGACCTTGGCAAAGTCGCCGGCACTTATGCACCGTACTTTGGTGCATTAGTACCGCTGCGTCTTTGCAGAGCGAGAGCGTGTCCGGAAGACTATTCTATGCGCTACCCTCTCCCACGTCCGTCCTCCAAAGCCCCTATGCCCTACCTCTCCCACATCTTTACCAGAAAAAGCTGACCTGTTACAATTTTTTCCCAAATTGCCTCTTGAAAATAAATGCCATTTATGCTAACATAAGGTTCTGTGATATATTCCTTGCTTCTTATAGAGTAAGAGGCCAGAGACCAAAAGGAGGTAATGAAGCATGAACAAATATGAGTTAGCCGTTGTTGTTAGCGCAAAAATCGAAGATGATGAAAGAGCAGCTACAATTGAAAAAGTAAAAGCTTATATCGAGAGATTTGGCGGAACGATTACGAATGTGGACGAATGGGGTAAGAAAAGATTAGCTTATGAAGTCCAGAAAATGAAAGAAGCGTTCTACTATTTCATCCAATTCGATGCTGAGTCAACAGCTCCAGCGGAAGTGGAAAGCCACGTTCGTATCATGGAGAATGTGATCAGATATTT
Source organism: Robinsoniella sp. (assembly GCA_023664735.1). Taxonomy (GTDB): domain Bacteria; phylum Bacillota; class Clostridia; order Lachnospirales; family Lachnospiraceae; genus RGIG3040. The sequence goes on from JAMPFB010000070.1 coordinate 5,316, forward strand.
ATGCGTAAGACAAGACGAGGCATAGAAAAAGGCAGGATGAATATATGAATAAAGTAATTCTAATGGGTCGTTTGACGAGAGATCCTGAAGTGAGATACTCTCAGGGCGAGAACCCAATGGCAATCGCTAGATACACACTTGCAGTTGACCGCAGATTCAGCCGTAATAATGATGAGCAGACCGCAGACTTTATTGGCTGCGTGGCATTTGGAAGAAGCGGTGAATTTGCTGAGAAATATTTCCGTAAGGGTATAAAGGTATTAGTCACAGGCCGTATCCAGACAGGAAGCTACACCAATAAAGACGGTGTAAAGGTGTATACAACAGACGTCGTTGTAGAAGAACAGGAATTTGCTGAAAGCAAGAACAGCTCCAGCAGTCAGGAAGGTGGTTTTTCCGGTGGAAGCGCTCCGGCGCCTATGGCAGCAGGGGATGGTTTTATGAATATTCCTGACGGTATTGATGAAGAATTGCCATTTAATTAGAAAACAATTAAAACAGGAGGCAATATCATGGCTTATAACAAAGCAGAAAAATCCGATTCCCCAATGAAGAGAAGAGGCGGGATTCGTAGAAGAAAAAAAGTTTGCGTATTTTGCGGCAAAGATAATGTAATTGATTACAAAGATGTAAATAAATTAAAAAGATACGTATCAGAAAGAGGTAAGATTCTTCCAAGAAGAATTACCGGAAACTGTGCAAAGCATCAGAGAGCTCTTACTGTTGCAATTAAAAGAGCGCGTCACGTTGCATTAATGCCATATACGTTAGACTAAGAAAAGAGATAGGCTATTATAGGCACTCACATCATTATGTGAGTGCTTTTTGTTGTAAAATAAGTGAAAAAATGCTATAATTACCTTCAAAGGCTGAAAAGGACTAACTGCTAAGAGGTAATTTTGTGAAGACGAAGATTAAAATAAAAGGTAGGCTTCGGGTCTACCTGCAGACATTTTTATTATTAGGCATCCTGCTGGCAGCAGTAGATGTGGGGATTTATGTATTAGACCCCAAATCCGGCATTGTGCTATCCTTATTTGTCATTATTTATCTGACTTGCTGCTTATTGCTGTTAAATTATAATAAGCCCATTATTATGAATGAGCTTGTGAGCTTTGCCACACAATACGGACAGATTCAGAGACAGCTTTTGCGGGATTTGGAATTGCCCCATGCGCTGTTGGATGAGAATGGAAAGGTCATCTGGACCAATAAGGCCTTTGAACAGGTGGTGCATAAGGAAAAGGGCTATAATAAAGGGATTCATTCCCTTTTTCCCGAAATTACAAGGGAGAAGCTTCCGGGAGAGGCCGCTGAGACGCAGCTTTCCATTGTTTTTGAAGAAAGGGACTTTGAGGCAAGGCTAAAGAAAATTTCTTTAAAAGAAATGGTGGCTAAAAGTGACATGATTCAGGCTGCCCCGGATTATGAGGGCTATTTGATTGCGCTATATCTGTTTGATGAAACCGCATTGAACATTGCATTGAAGGAAAATGACAATCAAAGCCTTGTAGTAGGTCTTTTGTATCTGGATAATTACGAGGAAGCGCTAGAAAGCGTAGAAGAAGTAAGGCGTTCCCTATTGACTGCATTGATAGAAAGAAAAATCAATAAATATTTTGCGTCTCTTGACGGCATTGTAAAGAAAATTGAGAAGGACAAGTTTTTTGTTGTCCTGCGAAAAGAATCCCTGCGGACTTTGCAGGAAAATCGATTTGATTTATTGGAAGAGGTTAAAACCGTAAATATCGGAAATGAAATGAGCGTAACAATCAGTATCGGTATTGGCGCCGAAGGGTTGTCTTACGGGCAGAATTATGAATTTTCCAGAACAGCCATCGACCTTGCCTTGGGAAGAGGCGGCGATCAGGCAATTGTAAAGACTCCTGAGGGAGTCAGCTATTATGGAGGAAAGAGCCAGCAGGTAGAGAAAAATACAAGAGTAAAAGCAAGGGTGAAGGCACATGCCTTAAAAGAAATTATTTCCACAAAGGATCGAGTTGTTGTAATGGGACACCGGATTACAGATGTGGACAGCTTTGGGGCTGCAGTAGGCATTTATCGAATAGCTAAGACTTTAGGCAGAAGTGCTTATATTGTCGTAAATGAAGTGACTTCCTCAATTAAGCCGCTGGTGGATGCATTTTTGGCGCATGTGGAAGGGGATGAGCTGGTTATACTAAACAGCTCACAGGCAATGGAAATTGCAAACAGCAATACTGTATTGGTGGTAGTGGATGTAAATAAACCAAGTATTACAGAATGCCCAGAATTGTTAAAAATGTGCCGCTCCATTGTGGTGCTGGATCATCACAGAAAAGGAGATGAGGTTATTGAAAATGCCACGCTATCCTATGTGGAGCCTTATGCTTCCAGCGCTTGTGAGCTGGTTGCCGAAATTCTCCAATATATCGATGAAGGGGTAAAGGTAAAGCATGGGGAAGCGGACTGCCTTTATGCAGGTATTGTAATTGATACCAACAATTTTATTACAAAAACAGGCGTGCGTACTTTTGAAGCGGCAGCATTCCTTCGTCGAAATGGCGCCGATGTAACGAGAGTACGAAAAATGTTCAGAGAAGATGCAGCTGATTATAGGGCAAAGGCTGATGCAGTAAGTCAGGCAAAAATTTTTAAAAATGTATTTGCTATCAGCGTATGCAACAGCAAGGATTTAGAAAGCCCTACGGTAATTGGAGCACAGGCAGCAAACGAACTTTTGAATATCAATGGTATTAAGGCAAGCTTTGTGTTGACAGACTATAATCAGACAATTTATATAAGCGGCCGTTCCATAGACGAAGTAAATGTACAGGTAATTATGGAAAAGCTGGGAGGAGGCGGTCATATGAATATTGCCGGAGCTCAGTTAAAGGGAAAAACAGTAGAAGAGGCTATGGAGCTTTTAAAGGCTACCTTAAGTAAAATGATTGAAGAGGGTGAATTATCATGAAAATAATTTTATTGCAGGATGAAAAGAAATTAGGAAAAAAGGGCGACATTGTAAATGTAAATGACGGATTTGCAAGAAACTATATATTGCCAAAAAAAATCGGAATCGAAGCAACCAATAAAAATTTAAATGATTTAAAGCTGCAGAAGGCGAATGCAGATAAAATTGCCGCTGAAAATCTGGCGGCTGCCCAGATGCTTGCAAAAGAAATGGAAGAGGAAAAGGTAATTGTCCATATGAAGGCGGGAGAAGGCGGAAGAGCTTTTGGTTCCATTTCCAGCAAGGAAATTGCCACAGAATACACAAAGCAGTATAAAAAAGAGCTGGATAAAAAGAAGCTGGTGCTTTCCGAGCCCATTAAGAGCTTTGGAACCTTTGAAGTAAAGGTAAAGCTCCATCCACAGGTAACGGCTGTGCTTACAGTGAAGGTAGAGGAAGAATAAAAGATAACAGGATTTGAGATATAAGACCAGAGAAGGGAGTATCCTATGGCAGTTGAGGAAGCTTTATTAAAGCGGATACTGCCTCACAGCATTGAGGCAGAGCAATCGGTAATAGGTTCCATGATTATTGACAAAGAGGCTATTGTAATAGCCTCTGAAATTATTCATGGGGATGATTTTTACAGCAAGCAATATGGCATTGTATTTGAGGCAATGGTGGAATTGAATGATGAAGGAAAACCGGTAGATTTGGTAACCCTGCAGGAGCGGTTAAAGGAAAAGGATGTGCCTCCTGAAGTAGCAAGTCTGGAATTTATCCGGGATTTAATTGCCGCAGTGCCTACCTCTGCCAATATTAAGCATTATGCGGAGATTGTAGCGGAAAAGTCCACATTGCGCAAGCTGATTCGTTTAAATGAAGAAATAGCAAATACCTGCTATGCAGGAAAAGAATCCATGGAATTTATTTTAGAGGACACGGAAAAGCGCATTTTCGATTTGGTGCAAAAGCGGAATACGGGAGATTTTGTTCCAATTCGCCAGATTGTTATGAATGCCATGGATAAGATTGAAATGGCTTCCAAGACGAAGGGCTCTGTTACCGGCATTCCTACTGGCTTTTTGGATTTGGATTACAGGACAGCAGGTATGCAGCCCTCAGACCTTGTGCTGATTGCAGCAAGGCCTTCCATGGGGAAAACTGCCTTTGTATTAAATATAGCCCAGCATGTGGCATTTAAGGAAAATGAATGTGTAGCTATCTTCAGTCTGGAAATGTCAAAGGAGCAGCTCGTGAACCGTCTTTTTTCTTTAGAATCCCGAGTGGATTCTCAGCATCTTCGTACTGGTAACCTGCAGGATGATGAATGGGAAAAGCTGATTGAAAGCGCAGGAGTCATTGGCGGCTCCAAGCTGATTATTGATGATACGCCCGGTATCAGCATTTCAGAGCTTCGCAGCAAATGCAGGAAATACAAGCTGGAGCATGATTTGAAGATGGTTATTATAGACTATTTGCAGCTTATGTCGGGAAGTGGCAGAAGCGATTCAAGACAGCAGGAGATATCCGATATATCCCGTTCCTTAAAATCTCTTGCAAGAGAGCTTCAGGTTCCTGTGCTGGCCTTATCCCAGCTTAGCCGTGCAGTAGAGCAAAGACCTGACCACAGGCCTATGCTTTCGGATCTCCGTGAATCCGGCGCAATCGAGCAGGATGCGGACGTGGTTATGTTTATTTATCGTGATGATTATTACAATAAGGATACGGAGAAGAAAGGCATTGCAGAGATTATCATTGCAAAACAGAGAAATGGTCCTATCGGCACCATAGAGCTGGTATGGCTTCCGGATTATACGAAGTTTGCTAATATGCAGCATTAAGGATGTGGTGGGAAGATGGTGGCTAAAGGGGACGCAACAGCGGGATGAGAGTGGATTGGCTTTCCTGTTTTTGATGGCGCTTTTCCTAAACAGCCTTGGGGAAGGTTGTGGATGCCGGACGGGTCGTCATATAGCGCCCTCCATGGCGCGATATGACTATCCTATGCCCTGCCAGCTCCCACGTCCGTTTGCCAACTCTATCGGAAAAGGCTGAACTGTTACGATGTAGCACTTGATGCAAAGCCTAGCGGGGTATTGAACGAAAAAAGCCCCCGGTTTTTCTTCCGGGGACTTTTCATCTCATTTTAAAATTAGCCTTGAGAAATAGAGCCTGTTGGACAGGTTCCAGCACAAGAACCGCAATCGATGCAGGTATTAGGATCGATTTCAAATTGTGTATCTCCCTGAGAGATAGCGCCTACCGGACATTGAGCTTCGCAAGCACCACAGCTTACGCAAGCATCGCTGATTACATATGCCATAACTTTATCCTCCTTAAATATGTTCATGAAATATTTGTTTTTGATAAATTATTATCAAAATCTATGCTTATTTTAATACAAATAGTACAATTATACAAGTGGAAAATAGTAGATTATTTGTAAAATTTACTGTTTCAATTCTTTTCTTCTTTCTTTGATTCCATTTAAAATAATTTGTTTCTTTTCCACAACTTTATTTTTGTCCATAGGCTCAATGCCTTCTAAGGGATAAGGGAGCCCAAGCTTTTCGTATTTAGGTTTACCCATAGTGTGGTAGGGTAGCACGTCCAAGGCCTTTAAGGTTTTTAAGCCTCCTATGAAATAGCCAAGCTTAAACAAGTACTCATCATTGTCCGTAATCGTGGGCACCACTACATGGCGGATCCAAATATCCACGCCCCGTTCCGATAAATATTCAGCAAAAGCAAGAATGCCATCATTAGGCTGCTTGGTAAGCTTTTTGTGCTCCTCTGGATCAATATGCTTAATATCCAGCATAACTAGGTCGGTAAGCTTCATTAGGGCATCCAATTTGGCAATCAAGGCCTCATTCTGAGGTTTAAAAACAATTCCTGAAGTATCGATGCATGTATGAATATCCCGCTTCTTTGCCTCCGTAAACAGCTCTGTGAGAAAGTCAATCTGAAGCAGAGGCTCTCCCCCGGTAACTGTAATGCCGCCTCCCTTATAAAAGCTGCGATTTCTCTCAAATTCATCAATTATTTCCGAAACCTCCATTTGTTTCCCGCCTTCGGTGCTCCATGTATCCGGATTGTGGCAGTAGGCACATCGCATGGGACAGCCCTGAACAAATACCACAAAACGCACACCGGGACCGTCAACCGTACCGAAGCTTTCTAAAGAATGTATTCTTCCACTCATGTTCATTCCTCATTTCTTTTTGTTTTTCCTTATTATTTCTTTTTCAAGTGTAACATATTCTTAGCAAGAAAACTAGTTGTCAGGGTACAGAAATCACTCTCCAAGGTAACAGTTCAGCCCGCAGGCGCAGAGCGGAGTTCCCACAGAGCATGTTTTCTACGTCGCCACGCTTTCGCTCTATAAAAACGCAACAGTGCTAAGCTCGAAAAGACCTCGCTAAGCGCTGGCGTTTTTATAAGGGCTCCTTAAGAAAACATGCTCTGTGGGAACTCCGCTCTGCGCCTGCGGGCTGAACTGGAAAAAATATGGCTATACATGGGACTTAAAAAATATATATGAGTTTCCCCATATAAAGCTTACCGATACACAGTGGGAGACGGCGGCGCATAGGATAGTATTCCGGACCTTTGCAAAGTCGCCGGCACTTACGCACCGTACTTTGGTGCGTTAGTACCGCTGCGTCTTTGCAGAGCGAGAGCGTGTCCGGAAGACTATCCTATGCGCCGCCGTCTCCCACGTCCGTCATCCAAAGCCTTCCTATGCGCCCATCTCCCACATCCATTTCCCCAGCTTTCGTAGAAAAGCCTGAACTGTTACCTCTCCAATTCCATTAAATCCGCTAAAAAAGGCACTCGGCAGGATTTTCCCAACGAATGCCTCTTTATTATTTCATTTTTACAAGTTACTTCTACTTGTGCATACCCAAACCACTTTACATCTTCAATTAGATGGATTCATGGAAAGTACGAGAGATAACATCTGCCTGTTGTTCCGGTGTTAACTTGATGAAGTTAACGGCATATCCGGATACACGGATTGTTAACTGTGGGTAATTCTCTGGATGCTTCTGAGCATCTAACAGGGTATCTCTGTTTAATACGTTTACATTAAGATGATGTCCGCCTTTTGTTGCATAACCATCTAATAAATTTACTAAGTTATCTACTTGAGCTGAACTTACTTCTGACATAATTATTACCTCCTAATAGTTTGTGTTAGTTTTATTATTCGTAGTCATCCAGACCTTGATGTAAAGTCGGTACGCTACATGCTAATGGGGTTCTGGAACAATCCGTACATCCCATAGTCTGAACATCTTTGTTTGCTTTGGTGTTTTCATCAACGTCCACGTTTAAGTGGCCTACCCCGCGGGTAACACCGGAATCCAGCATTTTGATGAGATCATCAATCATTTCATCATCATTCATATTGGGCCTCCTTTTGCTCAATACTTCCGATTAAAGAAGATTATTTGCTTAAATCTAATTCGATATCGCCTGCAAATACCTGATCTTCCTTGCCAAGAGCACCGGGAATGATGGAGAAGGTATTGGAGATACCGTCCTGTGCATCCTTGAATGGAAGCTTTGCAACAGAAGCTAAAGAAGCTACTGCACCATGAGTATCACGTCCATGCATTGGGTTAGCACCCGGAGCAAATGGCTGTCCTTTCTTACGTCCGTCAGGTGTGTTTCCTGTTGCTTTACCATAAGTTACATTAGACGTAATGGTTAGAATGGATGTTGTAGGAACGCCATTTCTATAAGTGTGATGTCTTCTTACTGCTGTCATGAACTTGTGAACGATTTCCTGTGCGATTAAGTCAACACGGTCATCATCATTACCATATTTCGGGAACTCGCCTGTTGTCTTAAAGTCAACAATGACACCATCTTCATCACGAATAACTTCTACTTTTGCATATTTGATAGCGGATAAAGAGTCAGCTACGATAGACAGACCAGCAACACCTGTTGCGAAGTAACGTTTTACATCTCTGTCATGCAAAGCCATCTGAGCTCTTTCATAGCAGTATTTATCATGCATATAGTGGATGATGTTCAAGGTATTTACATATACATCTGCCTGCCATTCCATCATATCAATGAATTTGGACATAACATCATCATAATCAAGCACATCGCCTTCGACTGGACGATATTTAGGACCAACCTGCTTCTTGCTTACTTCGTCTATACCACCGTTTAAAGCATACAGCAGACATTTAGCCAAGTTAGCGCGAGCGCCGAAGAATTGCATTTCCTTACCGATAACCATAGAAGATACGCAGCATGCGATACCATAATCATCGCCATGTGTTACTCTCATTAAGTCGTCGTTCTCATACTGGATGGAAGAAGTCTTGATGGACATCTTTGCACAGAACTTTTTCCAGCCTTCTGGAAGTCTTGTAGACCAGAGAACAGTTAAGTTTGGTTCTGGTGAAGGTCCTAAGTTATTTAATGTGTTCAAATAACGGAAGGACATCTTAGATACCATGTGACGGCCATCAACGCCAACACCACCAAGAGATTCAGTAACCCATACCGGATCGCCAGCGAAAATCTGGTTGTATTCCGGAGTACGTGCAAATTTGATGCATCTTAACTTCATGATGAAGTGGTCAACAAATTCCTGAATCTGTTCTTCTGTAAAGGTACCGTTTGCAAGGTCTCTTTCTGCAAAGCAGTCAAGGAAGGTGGAAGTACGTCCAAGTGACATAGCAGCTCCGTTCTGTTCCTTTACTGCACAAAGATAACCAAAGTAGGTAGCCTGAATAGCTTCCTGTACGTTTGTAGCAGGCTTGGAAATATCGCAGCCATAAGAAGCAGCCATTTCCTTCATCATCTTAAGGGCAGTCATCTGCTCGGAAATTTCTTCACGAAGACGGATAACGTCATCAGTCATAACACGTCCGGTAGAATCCTTCTGATCCTGCTTGTCTTCAATCAGTCTGTCAATACCATATAAAGCAATACGTCTATAGTCACCGATAATACGTCCACGTCCATAAGCATCTGGAAGACCTGTAATGATATGTGCGGAACGGCATGTTCTCATTTCCTGATTGTAAACATCAAATACACCTGCATTGTGTGTCTTTCTGTGAGTTGAGAAGAACTCGCTTACTTCCGGATCAACTTCGTAACCATTATCAGAGCAAGCCTTTTCTGCCATACGGATACCACCATAAGGCTGTAAGGAACGCTTGAAAGGTTTGTCTGTCTGGAAACCTACGATGGTTTCTTTTTCTTTGTTTAAATATCCCGGTCCGTGGGATGTGATAGTGGAAATAACCTTTGTGTCCATATCAAGGACACCGCCTGCTTCACGCTCTTGCTTTTGAAGATCAAGTACCTGTTCCCATAAATCCTTTGTGTTCTGTGTAGGTCCCGCTAAGAAAGTATCATCTCCATCATAAGGATGATAGTTCTTCTGGATGAAATCACGTACATTGATTTCACTTTCCCATTTGCCACCTACAAAATCTTTCCATTCTGGTCTCATTTTGAAATAGCCTCCTATTAAAAAAATTTTTCAAACGGCTGTAAAAGCCGCCAGTTACTGGTGTGTAACGTCCCCAAAAACTGTGAGAACTTTATATGTCACATTATATGTCAATCTTTGTATACAGTCAAGAAAAGCAATGTACTTTTTTCCGTACAAGAGGTTAAAAATTCGTAAAAAAATTCGTAAAGAAAGCTTGTAACAGTTCAGCCCACAGGCGCAGAGGAAAGACCACACAGAGCATGTTTTCTACGTCGCCACGCTTTCGCTCTATAAAAACGCAA
>JAMPFB010000071.1 GCA_023664735.1 Robinsoniella sp.
AACAAAAATTTCTGCATTTTATCAATGACTGCTGATTCCAAATCACTTTCATGGTAAGACGCCTTATCCTCCAATCCAGCAAATTCAAGAATATATGGAGTATGCAAAATATCCTCCGGCTTTTGTGGTACCGCACCCTCATTTGCCAACCGTAGCACGTCATCTTTATTCCTGCTTAAAGCAAGCCTTTCATAAAGGCTGGAATGATACTGTCTTTTCAAGGTAGATACATTCCAACCGGAACGCATCGCTTCCTTTTCATAAAAATCCCTCTCATCTTTATCTTCAATGCGCATAAGTATCTGATAATGTGTCCAACTCAGTTTAAATGGAAGTTTGGAATATGCTATGTTCAATTGTCCAATTCCCGATTGGACAATTCCGATTTCCTGTCCTAATTGTCCAATTTGCGATTGGATAATTTCATTTTCTCTGTCCTTATAAGTCATATAGAACTGTCTCATTCCCGCAACATTACTTCTGGAAAATCCCCTTCCATATTCTTTTGTAAGATATGCAGATAAGGAATCAATAACCTTTGATCCATATTTTGCACGTTCCTGTCCCTGTTGTTCCTGTTCAACAATATAACGTCCAAGCAAAAAACTTGTAATAACTGTAATTGCATTTGCCATTTGCCCCATATTGCTTCTGGCATTATCAATCAAATTTTTTGATTTTTGAAATAAAGAAGCAAATTCTATATCGTTTATTATGTCCATTTTTTTATTATTCACAAGCCCGCCTCCGATGATAATTTTGCGCAATAGAATATTTTATATTATATCCTATTTTTAATATTGCTCTAAAGAATCAATTCATATCATAACACTTAAACTTTAGATATAAAAGAAAAAGTAACACATAATTCTATACAAATCCGCCACCTTATAATTCACTAACAAAACCCCCTTTCCACACATTATGATAAAATGGCAGTACATCTAATACTCATATTGCGCCTTGCTTTTAATAATGGGAGAAATATCTATGCCCATTTCAATTTCAAATGCAATATCATAAACCTCATTCTCAAATTTCTTAACTTCTGCCTCTAGAAGATCCACCAAAACCATAATGTCCACATTAATATTATCTTTATAATTACTTTTTTGCATAGGAGCCATAGACAATCATTCCTGATAAATGCAAACCAAATATTCTTTCCATCTGTTGCGAAAACTGATTAATACTTTTCTTTACACTATCAGACATACTCTCCCTCCTTTAATAGCTAAACCATATTTTCTCCGTACACAAAGCTAAAATTGTATTTATATTACTGTTTATTTCGTTTTTTTATAGCGATTATGTATGTACAGTAAAACTAATCCCCATGCCAATGACCAAACCACTCCAGTTTGATTAAATACTGTTGTCTGAAAAGGGATAAAAGGTATGCCAAAACAGAAATTATATGCAAAATGGGATATTACTGCCAGCAGAAACAATCTAGCGGCATATTTTTTTACATCATGCGTATAATGATATCCCTCAGCAATAAAAAACCACATAATAGGTGCTGTAAGTCTGCCAATAAGATGGAGCAAAATTACAAACCATTCCGTAGAATAGCCGGGAAACAGCGTCCACGTTAAATGATCCAGCGTCATTGCTACAATAGCTACTAGCTTTAGCTGATTAGAATTTAATCCTTTTTCTCTATCTGTATTTAACATAATAAATCCTCATTTAAATCTTTCTCACTTATATTTTCCAATTTCTTAGTGCATCAACTTAGCCAGTCTGATTGATAACTGTTTTATCGCAAATGTACCTTTTTTCAGTTTTTTCTTTCTCCTATTATTATAAAACTATAATGATGTAAAATTTTGCTATTGTCAAGCATTTTATATTTATACCCGTTCCCACGTGTAACAGTTTAGCCCTCTCTAATGAAGATGGATAAACGGAGCGGCAGAGGGGCTTTGGGAGACTATCCTATGCTCTGCCCTCTCCCACTGCGTATCGGTAAGCTTTATGTAAGGACACTCTAAAAACAAACTCTTTTCTAATACAGCCTGCGACAAAACAGCAGCAGAGGGATGAGAGCGGATTTCATGCATTGTTTTTGGCGGCGGTTTTCCTTAACAGCCTGCCAACACTAGGGGAAAATTGCCACGGACGGCAATTTTAGGCATATTGCGGCATGGACGCCGCTATATGCCGACCCGTTCGGTACCAACACCCCTATCAGGCTGTTTAGGAAAACCGCCGTCAAAAACACCGCATGAAATCCGCTCTCATCCCTCTGCTGCGTCCTCCCAGCCACCCCTTTTTTTATCCCTCTCTCATCCAAACAACAAAAAAAGACACCCCATAATCCCATACAGAGTGCCTTCACCTTCTTTTCCAACTTCACCAATCCGCCCAAGGCAAATCATGAAACATCTTTTATCTTTTATCTTTTATTTCTTCTTTCCTTTTACCATTTTCGTCTTCATTAAATACCAAAGTGCACCAGTAATGCATACAGAAGAATATGCGCCGCAGATGATGCCTGCCATAAGAGGAAGAGCAAATTCACGAATGCTAGTCACGCCAAACACATACAGAGCTGCAACCATGACAAATGTGGTAAGGGAAGTATAAATACTTCTTGTTAATGTCTGGGTAATGCTGCTGTTTACCACTTCCTTTAAATCTCCTTTTCCCTTTCCACCTGCTAAATGCTCACGGATTCGGTCGAAGATGACAATGGTTGCATTGATGGAATAACCAACAATGGTAAGCATACATGCAATAAAGGTGTTTCCTACGGAAATCTTTGCAACTGCGTAAAATGCCAGCACGACCAGTACGTCATGGCACAATGCTAAAACTGCGCTTGCTGCAAAACGGATATCGCTGAAACGGAACCAGATATAAATTAACATACAAATAGTAGCAACAATGACTGCCACAATAGCATCCATCTTCATTTCATCGCTGACTGCCGCACTGATGGTTTCTGCAGTAATCTTTTCCGCATCTACGCCAAAATGGTCTACCATGGCCTGATTAAAGGCTTCTCTTTCTTCTACTGATAAGGTTCTTGTCTTAATAATCACTTCATTTGTGCCTGTTACCTTCTGTGTCTGTACATTAGCATCTCCGGTAATCTCTTCCACTACCGGCACCACATTGGAATCAATGTCTGCAATGGACAAATCTTCGTTAAAGGTTACATTGGTGGAAGTACCGCCCTTAAATTCCAGACTGTAGTTAAGCATGTCTCCCGTATTTACTTTATTGATGCCCATAAATACAAAGCCGGCCACAATCACAACAAGGGATATACTTATAAAAATTGCCTTTTTAGAAAGGAAATCAATGGATTTTCTTTCTTTAATGCTTCCATAAAGCTTTTCATTTTTCAGTCCCAAAGCATAAACGGCATTAATCAGCAGTCTTGTTATTACCAAAGCAGTAAACATGGATAATACAATACCAAGTCCCAATGTTTGGGCAAAGCCTTTTACTGTGCCTGAGCCTTTGATTCCAAGTACCAGTGCTGCAATCAGGGTTGTGATATTTCCGTCAATAATAGCAGAAAATGCTTTTTGGAAACCAATCTTAATAGCAGAGCTTACTGTCTTTCCGGTTCCTAGCTCTTCCTTCACACGGGCAAAGATAATAACGTTAGCATCCACTGCCATACCAATGGATAAGATAATACCAGCAATACCCGGCAGGGTTAATGTAATATCAAATGCATTTAATGCTACTAATGTCAATCCTGTATAAATTAAAAGCGCAATGGCAGATACAAAGCCTGGAAGCAGGTAAACCACTGTCATAAAGACCATAACAATCACAAGTCCTACGACACCTGCAAGTAAGCTTGTCTTCAGCGCCTCTTCACCTAACTGTGCGCCTACCACATTAGAACGAAGCTCTTTAAGCTCTAACTTCAAACCACCGATACGGATAGTGGAAGCCAGCCTTTCTGCCTCTTCAAAGTCCTTCATACCGGTAATGCTTGCCTCTCCGTTTGGAATAGGGCTGTTTACACTTGGAACACTGACAAAAGCGCCGTCATAATAAATACCAATGCTCTCCCCGTTCTGATATGCCTTTGTGGTAGCATCTGCAAACTTCTTTGTTCCTTCGCTTGTCAAGGTTAGCTGCACTGCAATTTCGTTATTTTTCATATCATCGCTTATTTGACCGGCTTCTGCATTTTTTACATCCGTTCCAGTCAGTACAATGCCGCCGTCTGCTTCTATTTCAGCAATGCTTTTATTCAAAACATAAACCGGAGCACCGTCCTCGTCCGTTAACACCGCACCGTTTTCGTCTATGCCATAGCCATAGTTGTTAGTTCCATCGCTTCCGGTCTGGGCAATGAAATACAGGGAACCGGGCTGTCCCAATTCCTCTAAAATCGTGTTGGCATCTGATACGCCGGGAATTTCAATGTTAATGCGCTTGCTTCCTTCCCGATATACCTGTGCTTCTGTACTATACTTTTCCACACGTTTTTGAAGCTTGTAAACGGTATCCGCCATATCCGCTTCATCTGCTTCCTCTTCTCCTACTACCTCATAGGTGATACTGACGCCACCTGCCAAATCAAGTCCCTGCTTGATGTTTGCGGCAGAACCTGTTTTTGTAGGACCAAATCCAATAATGGAGGTATATGCCAAAAGTCCCATAACAAGTACTGTTGCAATCAATACCAATGCTGCTCTACTTTTTTTCATGTTACAACTTCTCCTCTCACTCAGCCAAAGCCGCTTTTATCATAATTGCACATTCAATGCGCTTTCTTTGCAGCTCACAACCTATGTCGTAAGCCCCATTTATATTGCCATGGAAATGGTAGGAATTTGCCGCACAGCCACCACTGCAGTAAAACTTGGCAAAGCATTTCTTACACGTTTCCTTTGCATACACATTACAGCCTTTAAATTCATCCCTGATGGCAGTGTTGGTAATTCCTTCCTCCACATTTCCCATAAGGAATTGCTCCTGCCCTACAAACTGATGACAGGGATAAAAATCTCCCCATGGAGTCACTGCCAGATATTCCGTTCCGGATCCACAGCCGGATAGCCGTTTTGCCACACAGGGACCGCCTGCTAAATCAATCATAAAGTGGAAAAAGTTTACTCCCTTCCCTGCCTTCTTTCTTTCAATCAATGCAAGCGCCAGCTTATCATACTCTTCTAATATGGCTGGGATATCCTCTTTGCGGATGGCATACTCTTCCGTTTCATCTGCCACTACTGGCTCCACGGAAATCTGTTCAAAGCCCAAATCTGCCAGATGAAGCACATCCTTGGCAAAATCCAGATTGTGATGAGTAAAGGTGCCCCTCACATAATAATTCATCTGGTTCCTGCTTTCTGCCACCCTTTGGAATTTAGGCACGATTCGCTCATAGCTGCCTTGTCCTCCCCGAAAGGGACGCATAAAATCATGGACTTCCTTCCGCCCGTCAATGCTTAAGACAATATTTGCCATTTCTTTATTGGCAAACTCCAGTATTTCATCATCCAGCAAGACACCATTTGTAGTCAGGGTGAAACGGAACTTTTTCTTATTGGGCTCCTCTAAGCTCCTGCCATAAGCAACCAGCTCCTTTACTACCTGCCAGTTCATAAGAGGCTCTCCCCCAAAAAAGTCCACTTCCAAATTTACCCGGTTTCCGGAATTTGCCACCAGAAAATCCAGTGCCTTTTTCCCTACTTCAAAGCTCATTAGTGCCCGTCTTCCATGGTATTCCCCTTCTTCTGCAAAACAATACTTACATGCAAGATTGCAGTCATGGGCAATATGCAGGCACAATGCCTTTACAACCGTTTCCCGGCTCTTAAAATCTCCTATATATGCTTCATAAATATCCTCTGTATAAAGCATTCCATTTTCATGCAGGGCAAGGATTTCTTCGATTGCTTCTTTTATCTCTTCCTGAGCAATTCCTTCGCCAGCAGCCATTTTGAGGTCAAAGACCCCTTTTTCCTTTATAAGCTCATATAGCTCTTCCTTTGTCTTCCCTGCTTTTACTCCGTCCTCTAAAAGCGGTATCATCTCATACACAACCTTGTCCACCACATGTACCGCTCCGCTGTTTACGTCAAGGGCAATGTAAAAGCCGTTGTTTTCATAACAATGTACCACGAACCTATTCCTTTCCTACTACCTAACGTATAATAAGCAGCGATGGATTATCGCTGCTTAAGAAACATCATTATTTTACTTTTTCGCAACTTTGATTGCCTACGGTACAGGATGTCTTACAAGCTGACTGACAGGATGTCTGACATTCTCCACAGCCGCCTTTTTTCATGGACTCCTTAAAATCCCTTGTGCTTAATGTTTTAATGTGTTTCATAATTAGGCCTCCTTCTATGTATAAAGTTTTCAAATATTCTTGCTTTTTTTGTCTTTTTGACAATCTGCATTCCACATTATATCATACTTTTTTACGGTTTTAAAGGCTTTTGTCAAAACTTTTTTATGGACGCATAACAGTTCAGTCCACAGGCGCAAAGCAAGCTTCCTTCTATACCTCTGTAGCTTTCTCCGGTAAAACAGATGTCTTGGCGGAGTCTTCTTTTTCTGCCTCCGGCTTTGGAAGGGTCAAAGTCACCTTTGCAATCCGGTTTTTATTGACTACCGTAGCGGCAAGCTTTGTTCCGTCTGAAAGTTCAATCTCTTCGCCGGGCACCGGAAGCCTGTCTAATGTTTCAATCAAAATGCCACCAATGGAATCATAATTTTCCGAATCCAAAGTGGTGAAAAGAACATCGTTGATATCATCCAGCTTCATGGAACCTTCCACCAAATATTTGTGGGGCTCCAGCTCTTTAATCAATTCCTTTTCCTCTTCGTCATATTCATCCCGGATTTCTCCTACGATTTCTTCCAAAAGATCCTCCATGGTAACCAGCCCCACAGAAGCACCGTACTCATCTAGCACGATGGCAATGTTAATGGCGCCTTCCCGCATTTCCATTAACAAATCATTTGTCTTTTTATATTCATACGTATAATAGGTTTCCCTTAATATATCCCGTATGGAAAAATCCGTTTTCTTTGCAGTTAGGAAAAAATCCTTTAAGGTAACGATACCCACAATGTTATCCGTGTCGTTTTCATAAACAGGAATACGGGAATACATGCTTTCCTTAAATACATTTTGAAGCTCTCTGTAAGAAGCTTCTATATCTATCATAGTCATATCAATACGTGGAATCATAATATCCTTGGCACAGGAATCTCCAAAATCAAATACGTTCAAAATCATTTCTCTTTCTTCGGATTCAATGACCCCATCCTCATGACTTACATCCACATAAGTCTTTAATTCACTTTCCGTCATATAAGAGGACTTTTTATTTGGATCTACATGGAACAGCCATAAAAAAGCATTTACCAGTTTATCTATTAAAAAGATAACAGGAGTCAGCACCCACATAAGCCCAAAAATGGGATAACAATAAATAAGAGCGATTTTTTCTGCATTGTTAATTGCCCATGTTTTCGGAATAATCTCACCAAAGAGCAGGACAATAAGTGTCA
Organism: Robinsoniella sp.; assembly: GCA_023664735.1. Lineage (GTDB taxonomy): Bacteria > Bacillota > Clostridia > Lachnospirales > Lachnospiraceae > RGIG3040. Next base: position 7,510 of record JAMPFB010000071.1, read on the forward strand.
GCGCCCCGGTAGCAACCCCCACCCATGTTTCGCCTAAAAGCCGAATCGTCAGAGCCGTGGCAAGGGATGTGGCGGAAATGTTCACCACGTTATTTCCAATCAATATGGCGCTGAGCATCTTGGCTGGTCTTTCTAACACCTTTTCCAAAATTATTGCCGAACGATTACCTTCATCCACTAATGTCTTAATCCGGATTCTGTTCACCGTCGTCAATGAATTTTCTGCTGATGAAAAGAAGGAAGATAATAATATGAGTACCGCTAAAATAACAAGTTGTATGACACCAGAGGTATCCAAAATATAACCACTCCTTTATAAGTTCGTATTGGTAAGTCTAATTCCAAACTTACGCTAATATAAATAGTAATATAAAATGATAAAAATTACAAGGAGGTTTCTATGGAACAAAGCATAAAAAAGAAGGTCGATGTACTTTTTTTACTAAAATTACTGGCTTTCTCCTATATCCTGACTGCTGTTTTTTTGTTAATCTTATCCATGCTTTTATATAAGTTCCGTTTAAGCGAGACAATCATCAATATAGGAATTGTTGTTATTTACATAGCAGCGACCTTTTTTACGGGCTTTCTTGCCGGAAAAAAAATAGGAACCAAAAAATACCTGTGGGGGCTGTTTCTAGGAGCCGGGTATTTTTTGATTCTGACTTTGATTTCCTTAATCATCAACCATGGAATCAGTGATTTTTCAGGGAATTTTCTGTCTACGCTATTTTTATGCGTAGGAAGCGGAATGTTAGGCGGAATGCTTAGCTGAAAAAATTGGTCAATTGGCTTTTTTAAGCAGCCAATTGACCAATCCCGTAATTTTTTTAAGTAAAGGCTCTGTCAGCCTACAGTTAATGATTAAAATGGAACAGTATTTTTTCTTTTGCCATAGGATATTTCGTTCTGCTGATTGGAACTTTTACATCATTTTGCAAAATCAGCTCCGTTCTGTTAAATTCCTTAATATAATCCATATTGATTAAATAACTTTGATGAGGTCTTAAAAAATGAGGCGGCAGCTTTGCTTCAATATCTCCGATTTTCATGTGGTAGCATTTATCTGCTCCTTTCATATGAAAAATAAGATTCCTGCCTTTATTTTCTATGTATAAAATTTCATTTGCCGGTATCTTTTCCACAGTTCCTCTCTGCTCGATATGAATAGATTTTTTCCATTCACTTTGCACCTTAGCAATGGATTTATCCAGCGCCTTATATAAATGCTCTTTTTCTATGGGCTTTAATAAAAAGTAAACCGGACTTGCTTCAAAAATTTCCGTAGCATAATGCAAATATCCTGTCATGAATATAATCTGCGCCTTGGGATACCTTTCTTGTATTTTCTTTGCTAGCAGTATGCCGCTCTGCTGCCCATCTTCTGTTTCAAACTGAATATCGCTAATTAGGATATCTGCAGTTTTATGAGGCGATTCCTTCCATTCACACATAAGCTCTTCCGGATGCTGGGCGGTGGTAATGGAAAAAACATCTCCGTATCTTTCTTCTATTAATTTCTTTAAATTAGATACTATTTTCTTTTCATCATCACACAAAGCAATCTTTATCATTTATGCTTCCTCTTCCACCGCCAAAAGGCTGCTAACCTGCTTCCTGAGCTTATCAAGCTGTGCCTGCAGTTTTCCATTCTTTTCCCTGAATGCTACCGCAACCTCTTCAAGCTGCTCCTCATAAAGCTTTCGCATTTTAGCCAATTCTGCCTCATGGCTTTCATTTAGCTGTGCAATCTTATCCTGCTCTTTTGCTGTAAGCTCTTCCTTTATGCTGGCATTTTTATCCCGAAATGCCTTTGCCACCTCTTCTAGCTGCTCGCTGTAAAGATTTTTCATTTTCTCCATTTCAGCTTCGTGGCTTTCCTTTATGCCGGAAGGGTCATACTCTTCTTTAAATTGCTCATATTCAGATTTCAAAGATGCGGTCTTTTTGCGGAATGCCTGTTGTACCTCTTCTAGCTGCTCATGATACAGCGTCTTCATTTTAATCATCTGCTGCTCATGATCATCCTTTAATTTGGCAATTTCTTTTTCATGTTCCATGCAAAGCCTTGCCTTCTCTTCACCAAATTCCGTATACAGCCTTGCAATCTCTTTTTTATGTCCTCCAAACAAATTTCCAAAAAATCCCATAACCTTCTCCTTCTTACAATACAAAATATAGTGCTTGTTTCTCTTTTCAATACTGACAATTGTATTTTACCATTTTCATAGCAAAAAGAAAAGGGCATAGCAATGAGGACGCAAACTAAACTATTTTACATCTTTCATGGAAAAACTAATTCTTCCCATTTTATCCTTGCCAAGACAGACTACCTTTACTTCATCTCCAAGTGTAAGCACGTCCTCTACTCTGTTAATCCTGTCCTTGGAAATTTTGGAAATATGAACCATTCCTTCCTTGCCTGGTGCAAATTCCAAAAAGGCTCCAAATTCCTTGATGCTTACTACCTTTCCTTTGAATACCTGTCCTTCCTCAAAATCAGTGGTAATGATGCGAACCATTTCAAGAGCCTGATTCATCATGTCGCTGTCTGTGCCGCAAATAGAAACTGCGCCATCATCCGTAATATCAATCTTCACACCTGTACGGTCAATAATCGTGTTGATTGTTTTTCCTCTCTGTCCTACTACATCACCAATTTTTTCAGGGTCAATCTGAATCTGGATAATCTTAGGCGCATAAGGGCCTACTTCTTTTCTTGGTTCTGCAATAGCAGGAGTCATAATTTCATTTAAAATATATTCCCTTGCCTCTTTTGTTCTTCTAATTGCTTCTTCTACAATAGGTCTTGTCAAACCATGAATCTTAATGTCCATCTGAATAGCTGTAATACCGTCATGAGTGCCTGCTACCTTAAAGTCCATATCTCCAAAGAAGTCTTCCAATCCCTGAATATCGGTAAGGACAATATAATCATCATCCGAATCACCTGTTACAAGACCACAGGAAATACCTGCCACTTGCTTCTTGATAGGAACACCTGCTGCCATAAGGGACATGGTGGATGCACAAATGGAGGCCTGAGAGGTGGAACCATTAGATTCAAAGGTCTCAGATACGGTTCGGATGGCATATGGGAATTCTGCTTCGGATGGTAATACCGGAACCAAAGCCTTTTCTGCCAATGCTCCATGACCGATTTCACGTCTTCCCGGTCCTCTGCTTGGTTTTGTCTCTCCAACAGAATAGGACGGGAAATTATAATGGTGCATATATCTTTTATTTGTTTCATTTACATCCAAGCCGTCGATTCTTTGCTGCTCAGATAAAGGAGCCAGCGTAGTAATCGTACAAATCTGGGTTTGTCCACGGGTGAACATAGCAGAACCATGTACTCTTGGAATCAAATCCACTTCTGCTGCAAGAGGTCTGATTTGTGTAATTTCACGACCATCCGGACGCTTGTGATCCTTTAAGATCATCTTGCGGACCGTCTTTTTCTGGTATTGATATAAAGCCTCTCCTAAAATCTCAAGCCATTCTTCCTTTTCTGCAAATGCTTCCTCTAGCTTTGCGCTGATATTTCGGATATTTTCTTCTCGAACCTGCTTTTCATCGGTAAATACTGCCTCTTCCATTTCTTCCGGTGTTACGATTTCCTTCATTGCCGCAAACATCTCTTCTGGAATGGCACAGCTTGTATAGGAATGTTTTTCTTTTCCCACTTCTGCCACTATCTGATTCATAAAGGTAATAATAGTCTGATTGATTTCATGAGCCATATAAATTGCTTCAATCATCTTGTCTTCCGGTATTTCGTTAGCGCCGGCTTCAATCATGATAACCTTTTGCGCCGTAGAAGCCACAGTCAAATTCAAATCACCATTCTTCCATTGCTCTTGACTTGGATTTACCACAAATTGTCCATCCACCATACCAATTTGCGTCGTGGCACAGGGACCGTCAAATGGAATGTCGGAAATGCTTGTAACAAGAGCAGCGCCAATCATGGCAGTCAGCTCCGGCCTGCATTCTGGGTCCACAGACATAACCATATTGTTTAAGGTTACATCATTTCTATAATCCTTTGGAAATAAAGGACGCATAGGCCTGTCAATGACACGGCTGGTAAGAATGGCATTTTCTGAAGCCTTTCCTTCCCTTTTATTAAACCCTCCGGGGATTTTGCCAACTGCATAAAGTTTTTCCTCATATTCTACGCTAAGAGGGAAAAAGTCAATTCCTTCCCTCGGCTTGTCCGATGCGGTTGCAGTGGATAATACGGTAGTATCGCCATATTTAATCAGTGCTGCACCGTTTGCCTGAGCACATACTCTTCCAATATCTACAGATAGAGTACGTCCGGCTAATTCCATTGTAAAATTCTTGTACATAATTCTTCTCCTTTTCTACTACTGGGCTTTGCCCATAATATTTTATCAGGAAGAAGCTCCGAAACTACTGAAACAAGTATGACCTGCCGTTCATGCTTCTTTCAGTGGTCTCGGCATTCATCTTCTTCCCTTTCTATAAATAAAGGCGGATATTTCTATCCGCCTCATTTACATCATTGTACCAAATTATTTTCTGATTCCAAGTCTTTCAATTAAAGAACGGTATCTTTCAATATCAGTTTTCTTTAGGTAGTCAAGTAAGCCTCTTCTCTTACCTACCATTTTTAGAAGACCTCTTCTGGAATGATGATCCTTCTGATTTACCTTTAAGTGCTCTGTAAGCTCATTAATCCTTGCTGTCAGCACTGCGATTTGTACTTCCGGTGAACCGGTATCGCCTTCTGTTCTTGCATATTCGTTGATAATTGCTGTTTTCTTTTCCTTTGAAATCATTTCTTTCTCCTTTTCTTTGAAACGCCCTCTGCTAAGAATGGGTTGGAGCCTCCCGTTTCTGAGACAGTGGCTAAATTTATGCTTTGAAAAGTATAGCATAGTTTTTTGGGTTTGTAAACTGTTGGAATGGGATTTTTTTGTAACACCAATTGTAACAGTTCAGTCTGTTTTTTGAAGGTGGTGGCTACACGGACGCAACAGTGGGATGATAGGGGATGGGCTTTTCGTGTTTTTGATGGCGCTTTTCCTAAACAGCCTTGGAAAGCTGCGGATACCGGACGGGTCGTCATATAGCGCCCTCCATGGCGCGATATGACTAAAATTGCCGTCCATGGCAATTTTCCCCTAGTTACCGAAAAGGCTGTTAAGGAAAAGCGCCATCAAAAACAAGAAAGCCCATCCCCTATCATCCCGCTGTTGCTGTTTTGTGGCAGGCTATACTGGAAAAGAGCTTGTTTATTTTTAGAGTGTCTATAATATTATTTCAAAATAGAGTGATTTTGCTTTTATACATAGGAGCTTACCAATACACAGCGGAAGCGGGAGGTGGGTGGCTTTGCTGCATTGTTTTTGACGGCATTTTTACTTAACAGCCTGTCCACACCTAGGGAAAAATTGCCATGGACGGCAATTTTAGGCATATTGCGGCATGGACGCCGCTATATGCCGACCCGTTCGGTACCAACACACTAAATCAGGCTGTTTAGTAAAAACGCCGTCAAAAACACAGTAGCAAAGCCACCCACCTCCCGCTTCTGCGTCCTGCCTTCCATACCCTATCTCCTATCTCCCACACCCTAACCTTCCCTCCGCTTTTTTTACCCACAACTCAAAAAAGAAGCCCTTTCCAATCCCGCCGCTAGCAGCCCAAACTTGGAAAAGACCTCTGTTTCAAATTTTTAAAAGAAAAGCAAATCTTCTTAATCCTGCAATAATCTTACAACCTTAACCGGCGTTCTATAATAAGCGCTGGAAACACGGATGCCTGTTTTCGGGCTGCTGGCGTGACATACCTGTCCGCCTCCAATGTAAATAGCTACATGATTGATTCTGCCGCCCTTTGCATAAAATACTAAATCACCCGGTTTTGCCTCCGACATGTTAATGGAGGTTCCCATATTGGCCTGCGCTCTTGAAGAATGAGGAAGGCCAATGCCGTACTTAGCATAAACACTTAATACAAATCCTGAACAGTCAGCGCCTTTTGTAAGGCTTACGCCGCCCCATACATAAGGATTTCCAATAAACTGCTTTGCATATTCGCAAAGCTCCACTCTTACATTGGATACTCCTTCGCCATACAGAAATTCTGTCATATTCAAAGCAGTTTTCAGCTTCCGGTCAACGGAAACAAATTCCGCTGATACATAAGCCGGAGCCCCGTCATAAGATATTTGTACCCAGCCGTCTAACTCGGAAACCACTGCCAGTTCTTCTCCATATGCCACCATGCCCACTACCGGAGCATCTGTGGAAGGATTTTCCCTTAATTTCAATCCGTCTGCCTTTACTGTGGCAAGATTTTGTATCACACTGTTTGCCCTGTCCACAGCGCCGCTTCCCATTAAAAGAAAGTCTGTACTCACATAACCCTCAACGCTGCCGGATGTAATATGTGCCTTATTTCCTTCAAAGCCTAAAATCTCACAAGCGGTATTTTTGCTCATCTTGCCTACGATTTTGCTGTTATCGTCTGCAGTTGCCCGAACATTTAAATGGTCCTCTACATTTGCAATTCCCAAATTGGTATATCCAAAAGAGCCTCCTGCTGCATCCTCTTCCGAATCCTCCTGCTCATCCATATCCTCAGGAGAAATTTCAACGGAGCTTAATAATTCTCCAGCTCCAACAGATGTAACGATTCCCGCTTTTTCTGTTTCTGCTGCATCCTCTTCCTTTGGAGACTCAGAGGGAGTAATAAGCTCAACCGTCACTTCTCCGCTTCCTTCTATGGAAGTAGTAGCAACAACATCATTTGCCACCGCTCCCACGGAAGGAAGAATACTGGCATGAACGTTAGTTTCTAAAAGCAAAACGCTAATTGTTACACATAATAAAAAGTTTTTTACATTTTTAAATTTCATGACTTGTCCTTTAATCCAATCACATTGATTCTATTTTCAGTATCTGTTTAATAATTTTTAAACATTTATTACATAATTGTTACAAATGTTACGGTAATTATAACAACCTGACACTTACTTGTCAACTACCAGATATTGTAAGCACATATGCAGATGTAACAATTATTAGTCTTTCATGGTAAAGGTGGACAAAAGGACATGTGAGCCTGCCGGACATAGGGTGGCTTTGGAAGACGAACGTGGAAGACGGCAGAGCATAGGATAGTCTTCTGGACACGCTCTTGCTCTGCAAAGACGCAGCGGTACTAGAGCTTGTTTGAAAATTCATTCCCTCAATC
>JAMPFB010000072.1 GCA_023664735.1 Robinsoniella sp.
TGGCGACGTAGAAAACATACTCTGCATAAAGCCTGCTTTGCGCCTATGGGCTGAACTGTTACTTAAAATTCCTCTTGACTCTGCACTTGGTATGGTGTTTATAATAATTTCTGAAAGGAGCAGGCTGCCTGTTTTCCGGAAAAAGCAAAGGGGAAAATCTATATTCTAATCTAATTGGAGCAGGCAGAAGCATATTATGGAAAAAAATCTAACCTCCGGCAGTGTTTTTAAAAATATTGTTTATTTCTCACTGCCATATCTGCTATCCTACTTTCTGCAGACTCTGTATGGAATGGCAGATTTGTTTATTATAGGACAATTCAACGGCGTAGAACATATTACTGCTGTTTCCGTAGGAAGTCAGGTCATGCATATGTTGACAGTTATGATTGTAGGGCTTGCCATGGGCTCCACTGTCACAATCGGAAAAGCCATTGGCGCAAGGCAGGGCAGACAGGCATCGGTTGCAGTAGGCAATACCATTACCTTATTTATGGGAGTCTCTGTTGCAGCTACCATAATGCTGCTTGTTTTGGTGAGACCAATTGTAGCCTGCATGTCCACCCCTTCCGAAGCAGTATCAGGCACTATTTCCTATCTTACCATCTGCTTTATCGGGATTCCTTTTATAACGGCATATAATATTATCAGCTCTATTTTCCGGGGACTGGGTGATTCTAAAAGTCCCATGTACTTTATAGCCGTTGCCTGTGTGGCCAATATTGCTTTGGATTATTTGTTTATCGGATGCTTTCATCTGGGCGCTGCCGGAGCTGCACTTGGCACTACATTAGCCCAGACAATCAGCGTTATCGTGGCATTGACTGTCATCCTTAGACGAAAAACCGGGCTTGCATTGAATAAGGAACATTTTAAACCACATATGAAAACAATGGGACAGATTTTACAAATCGGCATACCTGTCGCTCTTCAGGACGGCTTTATACAGATTGCTTTTATCGTAATTACCGTCATTGCAAACCGCAGGGGATTAAACGATGCAGCCGCTGTAGGAATCGTGGAAAAAATCATAGGGGTTGTATTTCTGGTTCCCTCTACCATGCTCTCTACTGTTTCAGCCCTTTCCGCCCAGAACATCGGAGCCGGAAAGCATGACCGGGCAACAGCAACTTTGCGGTATGCTCTTTTTATGACGGCTGGTTTCGGGCTGGTGGTATCGGTTTTGATACAGTTTATTGCAGAACCGGTAGTGGGAATGTTCACAGATGAAATGGTAGTTATCAGGATGGGAAGTCAATATTTGCGGGCATATATTTGGGACTGCATGTTTGCCGGTATGCATTTCAGCTTTAGTGGCTATTTTTGCGCTTATGGCATGTCGGGAATTTCGTTTTTGCACAATTTTCTGTCCATTGTATGTGTCCGTATCCCCGGCGCATACTTTGCTTCAAAATACTTTGCAGATACGCTTTTCCCCATGGGGCTTGCTGCACCGGGAGGCTCCCTGCTGTCAGTTATTATCTGCGTGATTGCATTTTTCTGGCTGAAACATATTCGCAGTAGGCAAACAACGGAATCGGGATAGGGCAAATTGTGTAACAGTTCAGCCCACAGCCGCAGGGCGGAGTTCCCACAGAGCATGTTTTCTAAAGGAGCCCTTATAAAAACGCCAGCGCTTAGCGAGGTACTTTCGAGCTTAGCACTGTTGCGTTTTTATAGAGCGAAAGCGTGGCGACGTAGAAAACATTCTCTGTGGGAACTCCGCTCTGCGGCTGTGGGCTGAACTATTACCAAATCGTGGCTTTCTCAAACAAAGTACCTCTTATCCTTTTTGGGCATATATTAGAAAAAAAGGAAACAGTTCAGCCACAGCCGCCAGAGCGGGTTTCATGCAGAGAATGCTTTCTGAAGGAGCCCTTATAAAAACGCCAGCGCTTAGCAAGGTATTGTCGAGCCTAGCACTGTTGCGTTCTTATAGAGCGAAAGCGTGGCGACGCAGAAAACATTCTCTGCATGAAACCCACTCTGATGGCTGTGGGCTGAACTGTTAAAAAGGTTTTTTATGGAAATCTATATTGTAGCTTCGGGAGACACCGTGGATTCTATTGCGCTTTCCTACGGCATCCCTGTTGATTCCATTATTTATAATAATCAGATTCCATATCCTTACCGGCTTGCAGTAGGGCAGGCGCTTCTATTATCAACGGGCGCAAACACTTCCGAACGTCAGACTGTTTATGTGAATGGATATGCCTATCCTTTTATAAGCCCTTTTGTATTGGAGGAAACTCTGCCCTATTTATCGGATTTATCCATTTTTTCCTATGGCTTTACCACGGAAGGAGGTCTGATTCCGCCTCTTCTCGATGATAGCTGGATGATTGAGATGGCAAACAATTTTTCCGCAAGGCCCATTCTTACTTTAACTCCTTTTGGAGCAGACGGGCGTTTCAACAATGCTTTAATTTCTGCTATTGTGAATAATCCTGCTGCACAGGAAGCCTTAATCGGCCAGCTTGTATATACGGTTCAGACAAAGGGCTTCCGGGGTGTGGATATTGATTTTGAATTTATTCTGCCGGAGGATAAAATCCCCTTTGCAGAGTTTGTAACAAATGTGCGGAATGTAATGAATCCTCTTGGCTATCCGGTTTCCGTGGCGCTTGCTCCAAAGACCTCTGACAGCCAGACCGGGCTTTTGTATGAGGGGAAGGACTATGGACTGCTTGGGCAGGCGGCGGATCATGTGCTGCTTATGACGTATGAGTGGGGGTATACATACGGCCCTCCAATGGCCGTAGCTCCCATAGATAAAGTGCGTGAAGTAGTAAATTACGCCATCTCCAAAATTCCTCCTGAGAAAATCAATCTTGGAATCCCAAACTATGGCTATGACTGGACGCTGCCCTTTGAACGGGGCGTAACCAAAGCCAGAACTATCGGAAATGTGGAAGCCATACAGCTTGCCATAGCCTATGATGTACCGATTTATTTCGATTCCACTGCAATGTCGCCTTATTTTTATTATGAAAAGGATGGACTTTATCACGAAGTATGGTTTGAAGATATAAGAAGCCTTCAGGCAAAATTTGCCCTTGTGCAAGAATACAATTTACGGGGCATGGGATATTGGCAGATTATGCAGTTATTCCGGGCTAACTGGTTGTTGCTTGCAGACACGTTCTGGATTCGGAAGGAATAAGAAAAGAGCTGTGATATATCAGCTTCAAATGATAACAGTTCAGCCCATAGGCACAGGGCAGGCTTTACACAAAACATGTGCCGCTACGCTTGCGCTCTATAAAAACGCAACAGTGCAAAGCTTTAAAATATCTCACTAAGCACTGGCGTTTTTATAAGGGCTCCTTCAGAAAATATCCTTTGCATCCCATCCGATTACAAAATGAAATCCTCAAAAACATCCCGATATCCAATATTTTCTTCCTTATAACGCATAAAAAAAGCCTTCATTTCCGCATGCTCTTCCTTCATATCCGAAAGAATGCCTTGGAAGTTTTCTTCCGTCACGCAGCCGATTTGGGCAAACAGTTGGAAATAATCCGCTTCCTCTCCATGCTCTAAAAGCAGCACTTCCCATGCTTCTTCCGTCTCACAGCCTTTTGTATGGCTGAGCAAATATTCCTTCAGCTCATTTTCCACTTCTTTTGAAAGATTATAAGGATAGAGCAGCCGCAAAAAAGCAAGCCTTACCTTTGCCTTCCTTTTTTCCTTTGCATAGTCCTCCGGGCTGTTTCCATAATCCTCTTCGCCACACAGGATTACCTTTGTGTAACCTTCCTGATCATCTTTTCTGAGAATGGTAAGCATTCTGGCATCCCACTTCTGCAGCCATTGCTCTGTTCCCGCCTCTTTTGGTACAAATAAATACTCTGCATCCAGCATGGTCGGAACTGCTGCAAGCAAAAAAGGAATGCTTTCCTGCAATGGCTCCTCTATACCTCCATTCCTTTTCGTAAAACGGATTTCCTTCAATCTGCCACATTCCAAAAATAATCCCCTTCCCAAGCGGGCTTCTTTTGGCATGATAATGCTTTCAAGGCTGCTGCAACGGGCAAATGCCCAATCTTCTATTTCCCTTATGCCATCCGGTAAGATAAGCTTCTTTATTTTTTTGTGGCTTAAAAATGCTTTTTTCCCTATTACGGCAACCGTCATACCTTCTATCTGAGAAGGAACTGAAACCACTGCCTCTGCCCCTTTGTACCTTTCAATAAAAATCCCGTCTTTTTCCTTCCGATATACAAAGGTACCGTCTTTTACTTTTATTTCCGCTTTTTCCATTTTCTTTTTTCCTTACAATTCCAATGCAGCAATTTCTTTTTTTAAATCCGTCTGCCTTTCCGAAAGCATCATTCGGCTGTTATATTTTTTGTAATCTTCGCTGCCGAACATTCCAATAAATCTTGCGCTATAAGTATTGACTGTCAGCTCCGTTACAAGTATCAGCATTTCATTTCCCTCTCCAAATGCCTTTTCCGCAAAGCAAAACAGCCAATGAAGCATGTTCTGAACTCTTTGGCTTTCTTCTTTCATATTTAAAACCTTTCGGTTAAAGGTTTCTTTGACTTGCTCATAGGCTTGCTGCCCGCTAACCGCCTCGCCCAGATATGCTTCTTTTTTTATTGTATGAAAAAACTTAAGGATTCTGCGATGCTTCCGTTTGTCCTGTGCGGAAAGGGAATTTGCTTTTTCCAGAGAGGTAAGCAATTTTTCCCTTGCTTCTATTTGCTTTTCCAAAAAGGCAAGGAATACATCCCTTCCGGCTCCCTCTTCTTTTTCAAGCAATTTGCCCGCTGCCTTTAAGCTTCCCATAAGCTCCCTTAAATAATCGGAATCTTCCACATTCTCTTTCATGCAGCCAAGCACCTTATCCATAAGCATACCCAGCAGGGAAAGCCTTTCGTCAAAAGCCGCCCCTCCTGCTCTTTCCATTGTTTCCTCCGACACAGTACCGGACAATATTTCGTCAATTTGATAGTCCCTTTTGTATTTATTGTAAAGGTCATAATAAGCTGTAAATTCTTTTACGATTCTTTCATTCCGTATATATTGCTCCACTAAGGACTCATCCACCAAAAGCCCTTCTTCTTCATAAAGAAGCAATATCTGGGACAAATCCTCCCATCCTCTTGCGGTCACATAGGATCTTCCCTTTACCGTAGTCTCCATATGGTAAAAATAGTCCTTTTTTAAATCCAGAAAGCTGATAATGGCATTATGGATTCCTTTTTCCATGGCATACTCTTTCCATGTGCCATAGTCCGCTTCTATCTCCAATATTTTTAAGCGATCCAGCGTCACCACATCAAATTCTCTTACCGACCTATTATATTCCGGAGGATTTCCGGCAGTAACGATAACCCATCCTTCCGGCACCTTATGACGTCCGAATATCTTATATTGCAAAAACTGCAGCATGGAAGGCGACAAGGTTTCTGAAACGCAATTGATTTCATCCAAAAACAGAATGCCTTCTTTTATGCCGCTTTCCTCCATTACCTCATAAATAGAAGCGATGATCTCACTCATGGTATATTCCGACACATCATAAACTTCACCGCCGTATTCCTTTTGCTTAATAACCGGAAGTCCCAGTGCAGACTGTCTTGTATGATGGGTCATGGAATAGGATACTAACGCAATCCCCAGCTCCCATGCAATCTGCTCCATTACTGCCGTCTTTCCGATTCCCGGAGCGCCTAATAAAAAAAGCGGTCTTTGGCGCACAACGGGAATCCGGTACTCTCCAAACTCATCTTTTTTTAAATATAACTCTACAGAGCTTTTCACGTATTCCTTTGCCTGCCTGATGTTCATTCCCTGTTTCCTCCATTTATTTCTTCTTCCATCTGATCCCTGTCCAAAACAACCTGAATCGCCCATGGCGGTACCTGAGGCTTTCTCTCATCATCCTCTAAAAATGCAAAAATAACATCATATTCCGGCATCCTTTCCGGATAAATTCCATACCCGTCCGTAAAATAAATAAGCCCCTTTAAGTTGTCAAATTCTCCCTGCCTTAACAGCTCGTCCACATATTCAAACACCGGTCTGAAATCGGTGGAACCAAAACCTGTCAGCTTTCCATTTTCTATAAAATAATTGAAATCATCCTCATTGGTTATCTTCGTATCGCTTTGCACCTGATTGTCACATTGAATAATATGCACATTGATTTTGTGGAAAAAATTTTCCGTACTTTTCAATATGGAATAAGTCTTTTTTAAAAATGCCTGCACAACAGGGCCTCTGCAGGATGCAGAGGTGTCCAATGCAATAATGAAATCTTTTATCTTTTGCACTTCATTATATTCCAAAGGCTCAATCAAGGGCATATTGCCGTAAGCAGCTAATCCATAGGTATAGTAAATATAATCAAATTCATCCTGATTGAGCTGTATGTCTTCTCCCATAACGGTAAACCGCTTTAGAATATCCCCATAGTCATACCGGTCCTTTGTTGCCTCCTCCAGATTTTTCTCAAGTCCTTCCGAGCCGGTTTTATTTTTAGAAAAGCTCTTTAAATCCGCTTTCATCCTTTCACTGATTTTCTTCCATTGCTCTTCCGTCACAAGCAATACCTCCTGCTCTTTCCATAGCATATGGTCATCCAGCATAAATAAGCGCCTAAGCTCTTCTGCTTCCTTCTCCGACGGCGGATTTTTCTGGAAATACCGGTATATTTTTTCAGCAGTTATGCCTCCTGCTTTTTCTTTTAGCTCCAAAAGCTTTTCTCTTGCTTCCTCATCTCTTTCCAAATTAGCAAACGCTAACTTCATGTCCAAAACAGCATTTTCCACGGCAATATCCGCTGCCAGATTCCAGCAGCTTCCTTCCATTTTACTATACTGGAAGGTATGGTAAAAAATGCAGTGAAACAGCATATGAAGCAAAAGCCGCACTACATAATGATTGTCCTCACTGTATTTTTTCAAAATATAAACCGGATTGTAATATAGATTTTTTCCATCCATTGCCGCACTCTGAATCGTCACATCTGCCTTTGGCTTCAATCCGGATAGTGCCACATCCAGAAAACGGAGATGCACAAAAACAGAATCCCTTGCAAGCTGAAAAAGTTCTCCTGCAAGAGCCTCTGTCTTTTTCTGTTTTTCAGTTTCGGTAAGCTTACTTTTCATCAATGGCTAAATCCTTGTGTTATATTTTGTGTAAATTTTTCTATTTGATTATAGCAGAAGTTTTTTAAAATGAGAATATGACAACTGGAATATGTTTTATGAGAGTAACAGGGTAGGCTTTGGAGGACGGACGTGGGAGACGGCAGCGCATAGAATAGTCTTCCGGACACGCTCTCGCTCTGCAAAGACGCAGCGGTACTAACGCACCAAAGTACGGTGCGTAAGTGCCGGCGACTTTGCCAAGGTCCGGAAGACTATTCTATGCGCTGCCGTCTCCCACTGTGTATCGGTAAGCTCTTTTCTAATTTCCCTTTTCGGGAAAGTATTCCTACTGCCATTTTCAGAGAGTTTAGTGGATAGCCTTATTTACAGTATTTATTCTTCTTTCAATAAAGTTCTTTTGGCACAATTCTACAGATTGGATTTTTAACTATATCAATAATCGTTTAATCGGAACATAGTTTCCGGAACATGTTGTATCAACTCAAAGATGTGATATTCTTCTTTTATATTATCTGGCAAGTTTGGATAAAACGTCAAGGTGGCATACTCAATAGCACAATGCCCCCATATATTTTCAGTTGACAAAAGATAGGAATAGTAATCTTTATCATAGTGGATATGCCATACAAACTCCTTTATCAACTGCAATCCTATTACTACTTCTGTTGAAATCTGTCTGCAATGCAAAGCTGTGTCATATTCTGACTCTAAAACCAGTCGTGCTATTTCCGGTGGCGGACAAGCTAGAAATACTTCCATAGCAATGTCTAAAAATCCATTCCATGGCTCAGCTAAATTATTTTCTAATGGCAGATTTTCTACTCCAGAGGTTTGAAGATGAAGTATAGTCCTCATGAAGTAACAAATAATCTGGTCTAAACTATCGCTATCATACCCAAGGCTTCTAACGCCCATTTCTATTTCCTCCTTTCCGGATTGAGTAATATAATTTTTAGTATATCATACGATATTTAACTGCTTATTTCAATGTATCGAAATAAGCGAATGTATTTTTCGTTTATATATATTTTTCAATAGTACTTTGCTGCAATACTCTTTTGCCAATTAGGGTAATTGCCTGTTTCGGACAGTGGTTGATACAGCGGTAACACATTGTACAGGTATTGCCCGGAATTGCCTTAGCCTGCTGCAGTGTAATATTTTTCATGGGACATAGCTTTACGCATTTCCCGCATCCAATGCACTTATCTCCATCAATTTTTAATTGGTCTGTATAGCTTTTTGTTTTATTGGGAAAATAGAGCCTCTGCCCAAACAGGCCTGCCAGATGATAAAAAATGCTCAAGCCTTCCTTAGTTGGCTTTCCTTTTTTATAAAGTTCTACGGCATGTTCTATTTTCAATTTTGTCCTGTTTACCATCTTTTTATTTTCTTCTGTAGATTTCTTTAGGAGCTTTACATCCGTAATGCAATCCGGCATTTTTAAATGCAGCCCTCCGGTTATTTGAGCGCCATATTTTTTTAGCCTTCTTGCTGCTACTCCAGTTCCGTCTCCGCTGAATAATCCCATTGTAGCTATGAGGTAGATTTTCTTTCCCTTCCATAAAGAAGCGTGATTATCCAGAAAGTCCTGCAGGATTTTGGGCAGGTTGCTGTAATAGACAGGATACCCCAAGACAATTTCCTTTTCTTTTTTGATTTCCTTGCATACGTTCTCATCTTCTATAGAGTATGCCTTTGCTGTGGGCGCAAGCTTTTTTAAAAAATACTCTACGCAAAACCGGCTATTACCCGTACCGCTGAAATAGATTCCTATCAACACTCTTCCTCCTGTTTTTTAATTGTTTCTTTTATAGCAGTTCAATCTTCCGTCTTTTCACACGGGGATTGGAACTGTTACGTTTTCTATCTGTTTCGTAAACACACTTTATATGCTTGTTTTTCCAGCCGGGTTCTCAACAATGTTTCTTCCCGAATCAATTCTATATAAAAGCCCCGGAAAAATACCGGATTAGCCAAATCTCCTGATAGATTTTATAATCAGCTCAAAGCTCTGCTTTCTGTACGCTCCGTCATCCATACCCAACTGCTGCCTGATATACTCCTTCTTTTTACTGGAAAATAAAATCGTCTGTCCTATGGATGACCACATATAAAAGACAGCCACATGCAAATTCAATCCGCTCTCCACAATCCCGCTTTCCATGCCTCTTTTCAATATGCGTATAATTATTTCATTCAGCTCTTCTCCTACTAGATATATTTCATAAAGTACATCCTTTTCCAAGCCCTTTTCTTGGGAGTTTTCTTTAGAATAGGATACTTCTCCCATAACAGCTTCAAAAAGGACAGGAGATTCTTCATACAAGCTTACCATGCAATTGCAAATAGCCTCGTAACATCTGTCAAACTCTGTTTCTCTTGCCATACAGCTTTCTATTTCTTCCTTCATTCTGTGCATATATCTACAGATAATCACATTTAATATTTCATCCAGATTTTTATAGTATTGATAAATCGTCCCTTGGCTAAAGCCTGTCTTTCTAATAACATCACGCATGGTAAGCTGTCCAAATGGCTTTTCCTTTAATGCTTCTCTGGTGCAGTGAAGGATAAATTCTTTCTTTTCTTCTGTGTAGGATTCCTTTACTTTTGGCATGATTTTTTCCTTTTGTTGATTTATGTTTTTGTTAAAAATTAGCATAAAGCAACTTCTGCATTTTAACTTATATTGTGTGCATAACCCTGTTAAGCTTGTAAAATTTCAGGCGCTTATTTAATAGTCGGTTATAAGCTTATTTTCAAAATGACATGTTGTCATTTTTATTTTAGCTTTATTTTACTTCCATTATTTTATTTTGTCAATAGAAAAATGACATATTGTCATTTTAAAAGCAACAGTTCAGCCTCTTCTAGTAAAGATGGATAAACGGATGCGGCATAGGGGCTTTGGGAGACGGACGTGGGAGTCCTAGCCCTATACATGCCTATCCCATTTCTCCTTAACCCCCATATACGCTTTGCCCTTTTTTAAAACAAACGGTCTGATACCCACATAAAAAACAATTCTACAAAAAAGATTCTGAACAGGATATAGTTTTCTTCTGCTAACTGACTCATACAGCTTTTCAGAAGCACCCTTTATTTGTCTTTGCAATCTTTTATCATCTTCTATATCTTCGGAAAATGGTATGTTTCGGACAATGCTTTGACAGACTATCCCTCCTGAATACTGAATCCATTTTTTCAGTATGCTTGCGGCATCCCTGTTTCCATAATTTTCTCCAGTTGCTACTACAATTCCATACTTTCCTCTTAAAGCCTGCTCCATAACCAAATGCGCCCGGTCAATGAACACCTTCATCTGCCCTGACACATTGCTTGCATAGGTAGGTGAGCCTAGTATAACCCCATCTGCCTCTTGCAGCTTTTTTACTAACTTTTCTCCGTCATCCTCTATCATGCAGGTTCCATTTTGAAAGCAAAGTCCACAGCCCTTGCAATATCCTATAGTCAAATCTGCCAGATGTACTATCTCTACTTGCATGTCTTTATGCTTTGAAAGCACTTTCTGCATTCGGTATAGTATTTTCGCAGTTGCACCTTTTTTTCTAGGGCTTCCGTTGATAATGATTATCTTCATTTTTCCTTTGCCTTCCCACTTGACTATATAACATTTGAACAGTTTTATTATAACATGTGAATATATCAAATACAATGTAATACACATCGTGCCAGCACCTGTTGGTAACAGTTCAGCCTTTTATGATATCGTTGGATAAGAGGACGTGAAAGCTTTATACCGTTTATATGCTCAAATAAACCGCTTATGTAAATTCTCTTTCCATTTTCCAGTAAAATGTTAGACTTAAGACACAATAAAAGCAGGCTGCAAAAAACTTAACAGAAAGATGGTGCAAAATATGGATGAAATCATGGTTCATTTGGAGGCAGTAACAAAAAAATACAAAGAAACACTTGCCGTAAACAATTGCAATTTAAAGCTTAGGAAAGGGAAAATATATGGACTGGCAGGAAAAAATGGTGCAGGAAAGACTACAACGATGAGAATGATAGCAGGGTTGAGCATTCCTACAGCGGGAACAATCACACTGCTGTCCCAAAAGATGGGGATATTAATTGAATCGCCAAGTTTAAACGGATGCATGACAGCAAATGAAAATTTGAATTTTTACCGTATGCTTTGCAAGGAAAAGAATGATGCTTTTTCCAATGAAGAGCTGCTTGAGCTGGTGGGGCTTACGGATACCAAAAGGAAGAAATCCAAAGACTTTTCGCTCGGTATGAGACAGCGTTTAGGTATTGCCATTGCGCTTTTGGGAAAACCTGACTTTATTATGTTAGACGAACCTGTAAACGGACTTGACCCTGTTGGTGTGGTAGAAATACGGAATTTAATAAAAAAGCTAAATAAGGAATATCAGATGACAGTTTTGGTATCCAGTCATAATTTGCAGGAGCTGTATGAGACGGCAACCGATTATATCATTATGGATAAGGGAGTTGTAAAGAAGGAGCTTACACAGGAACAGTTGGATAAGGAAAATCACAAAAGTCTGGAAGAGTATTTTCTTTCAGTAATTGAACAGGAGGAACAAAGATGAAATCATTATTTTCAGCAACCGTATATAGAATGAGAAAATCAGCCGGTGCAAAAATTGCCATAGGACTTCTTTTCGTGGCAGCAATACTTTATTATGTGCTTGCAGCAATGATAGCTGCCGAAAAGTTAGAGGCGGCTTCCTCTGGAAGTATAACGGGGCTTGGCGACTCCATGATGATTTGGCTCTTTGGTTCTTTGGTAACGGGGATTTTGGTGGGAACAGATTTTGAAGCTAAAACCATTCATGGGGCAATTAAATTTGGAAGAAAAAAAATTATGGCAAATTACATGTTAGCTTTTGCTGCTGCTGTAATAATTATGGTTCTGCCATATACGCTTGGCTCTATCATCTGTATTGTTTCAGAAGTGAACATGCACGGGGCAGAAGGTACGGCAATTTCCATTTTTATGAGTAATATTTTGGAATATACCGAAAATGTATCTGTAGGAAAGCTCCTATTGTCCTATATTGCGTATGCCATTGTGTATATTGGACAGCTTAGCGTATGTATTCCCGTGGCAATAAAATTAAAGAAAACCGTAGCAGTAACTGCATTTGGATTTTTCTTCGGCATGATTACTGCACTACTTGCTACTCTTGCTTCAAAAGTATCATTGCTGGACCATATCTATCAATGGACGCCATACCATTATGGTATCGCACAACTTGGTGTCAATGCCGAAACAAGCGATATGTTTATGGGAATTGTAGTCAGCCTTATATTTACAGGAATAATGGGCTTGCTCTCTTGGTGTATTCTGAAAAAAGTCGATATAAAATAAGTGTAACCATTTCCAACAGAAAGGGAAAAGGAAAAAATGCAGGTTAAGACGTTAATCGATAAGAAGTACAAAAATATGGAAATCCATGTTTGTAATTACCAAAAGGATGACAACGTTATCCAAATGGCAAAGGATATTGAAGGATTTGTGAATATTCGGCTTACCGGAACTGATGCGAAAGGTGAAAAAGTTATGCTGAATCCTCATGAAATAATCCGGTTTTACGCCCAAAACCAAAAAGTAATGGCACAGGATGCCACGGGAATCTATAGCGTGCCAAAAAAACTGTACGAGCTGGAGGAAACATTAGATACCATGGATTTATTCCGAATTTCCAAGTCCGAAATAATCAATTTAAGAAAAGTGCGCAGTCTGGACATTAACATGGCAGGAACCATAAGAGTTATTTTAATAGATGGAACAGAAACATATACATCAAGAAGAAATGTTACACGGCTTAAGAAAAAGCTTGGTTTAAAATAAATTTGAAAAGGGTGAAAAAAAATAAAAAAAGGAAGATATAAATTATGGTAAAAAAATGTGCAACAGGTTTTGCTTTTTCCGCAATATGTGGTTTGTTGGTAAATATGTTAATAGAAATAATCGTGCAAACAGCAACCGGAATGGATAACTTTAATCCAATCCCACCGGAATATATGAAAATGTTTGCTTCGGAACGAATTGCCATTGAGGTGTATATATTGCTATATGGCGTAATTGGCGCAGCATTTTCGGGAATGACATTCATCTATGAATATCATGAAATTGGAATTTTCCTTCAGAATCTGATTTATCTTTGCCTTACAGGAGCTGTGTGGATACCAATTCTCACCCTGCTTTGGCAGCTACAAAAGCATCCTTACGCATTAGCCGGAACATTGCTTGGCTATGCAGGGTCTTACATTATTATATCGTTTATTGGATACAATACAGCTAAAAAAGATATTGGAATGATTAACGTTGTTTTAAAGGAAAACAATAATAGGGAAGAATTGAGCCTGTAAAAATAATATGGTGGCTCTTAAATGGTATGGTGGCAGCGCCTTTTGGCGCTGCTACTTGTTTATTTGCTTTTGTCTCTGTTTTATCTTATTTCACTTTCAACTCTTTTATAAACATCTTCATCATAAGTTTTGCTTTTCTATTTACAGTATTTCTATTTTCTTTTATTCTGCTTATGATTTCATAAACATTTTAAACAAAGGAGAAGATTGCCATGCAAACAACATTAGAAAACCTCATGAATGAATATTTGAATTATTGCTCCATCCATAAAAACCTAGATTGGAAGACACGAAAAGCCTATGGTATTGATTTAAGACAATTTCTGTCTCTGATTCCTGTAAACACCCTGCCTGTTGGCAAAGAAATTCTCATGGATTACCTTTCCAGTATTCACAAAATGTACCAGCCCCGCACCATTAAAAGAAAAATCGCCAGCGTAAAGGCATTTTTTCATTATCTGGAATATGAAGAAATGATTGAATTTAATCCTTTCAACAAAATAGAGCTTAGCTTCCGCCAGCCAAAGAGACTGCCTAAAACCATACCTTCTAATATCATAGAGGCATTTCTTGCTGCTATTTATAAGGAAAAAAATAGGTCTATGACACCGTATCAGAAAAAGACTGTTATGCGGGATATAGCAGTTATGGAGCTTTTGTTTGCTACCGGCATACGCATTTCTGAACTTTGTTCTTTGAGGCAAGGGGATTTGGATTTAGAAAACAAAACTGTTTTGATTTTCGGCAAGGGCGCCAAGGAACGTATGCTTCAGATTGGCAATGAAGAGGTAATAGCTGCATTATCACAATATAAGGATTGTTTTTCGGAGGAATTGTCTGAAACGGAATGGTTGTTTGTAAACCGGCTGCGCAATCGGCTGTCGGAACAGTCGGTAAGGTATATGATTAATCGGTATGTGGCTGCGGCTGGGATTGATATGCATATTACGCCTCATATGTTCCGGCATTCTTTTGCTACGCTGCTTTTGGAGGCGGATGTGGATATTCGTTATATTCAGAAGATGTTGGGGCATAGCTCTATTACTACTACGGAGATTTATACTAGCGTGTCTATGAGTAAGCAGAGGGAGATTTTGGAGGGGAGGCATCCTCGGAATGGGATGGTGGTGGGTGTATGATGGATAATTGAAAGTTATCTGTTGGATTTTTGTCAGGATAATAAGAAATTA
>JAMPFB010000073.1 GCA_023664735.1 Robinsoniella sp.
CGCTAAGAGGATTTGAACCTCCGGCCTACCGCTTAGGAGGCGGTCGCTCTATCCAACTGAGCTATAGCGACATTTACAAAATCTATATTTTTGTCAGGATGGAAAATTGATAAAACCCTGCAACCATAAAAATCCTTTAAATCTTCTGCCTATCCGGGGTTCACCAAGTAAATCCTGTTTGTTGATTGCTACATCAAAAATCAAATCATTAGAATTTATTGTCAGTAAATAAACATCTTCTTTTGTTAACGTATTCTTAATCTGGCGAAGGTCTATAATCTCGCCTAATACAGAATAATGGTCGCACTCTACACCATAAGGCATAAAGTATGTATCTACCAAACTAAACACATCTTCATTCAATATTTTCTTTGAAATAATCGTATAAGTGTCCATATCCTCCAATGTGAGGCTTTCAATTGCTTCTTCATCGCCTTTTCTTGCAGCAGCAATTAAATGGTTCCTGTTTAAAGAGGCTTTTTTGACTTTCCTTTTATCTGACTCATTCTTATCAATGGGCATAAGAATCATGCCTCTAACAGACAAAGCGGATAAAACAAGCGAAGTTCCCCTTATAGGAAGCTGCCCTGCATTCTTTAATTTTATATAATTTATCAAGTTTTGTAAATAGAAAATTAAAGAAACTCCTACTTTTATATCATCACACACGCCTGCATAGGATTCTTTCTCTGCATGACGCTCAATGGAAATATCTTCTGTAGAGCTGATTTGAGTACCTTTGCAGTATGGAAAATAATAATCCAAGCTGAAACAGTTCTGCTCATCATATTCCCCACAGATAGTCAGACCAATATTTTCCCCAAAGCTTTTATTGTACTCTGCAAAGAGGGTATCTTCTCCATTTGATGTATAGGATTTTTCCTCTGCACTTTTTACGCTATAGCCTAACAGCTCCATAAGCTGCTTTCTGTTCTTGATTTTACTAAAGCCTATTGCTCTTAAATATTTATGCAAAGAAATCACCTCCCATACAAAATAGCTTTCTTATATACATTATACTTTAATATATAATAAATTCAATAGTAAGTTTTAGCTATTTTCCCAGAAGTTAGCAAAAGCTAACCTCTGGCGTGTATCAAATTGTTATTTTTTGGGACGAATTTCGGATTTTCCGCCCATATAAGGCCTAAGAGCCTCCGGTATGGCAACGGAACCATCTGCCCTTAAATTGTTTTCTAAAAATGCAATCAACATTCTTGGCGGTGCAACTACGGTATTATTTAATGTATGGGCAAAATATTTTCCATTTTCTCCGTTTACACGGATTTTCAATCTTCTTGCCTGAGCGTCTCCTAAATTGGAACAGCTTCCTACTTCAAAATATTTCTTCTGCCTTGGGGACCATGCTTCCACATCAAAGGATTTTACCTTTAAGTCAGCCAAATCACCGGAACAACATTCCAAGGTGCGGACAGGGATATCCATGGAACGGAATAAATCTACTGTATTCTGCCATAATTTATCAAACCACATGGGGCTTTCTTCCGGTTTGCATACAACAATCATTTCCTGCTTTTCAAATTGATGGATTCGGTATACGCCTCTTTCTTCCAAGCCGTGGGCGCCTTTTTCTTTTCTAAAGCAAGGTGAATAGCTAGTCAGGGTTTGCGGCAGCGTTTCCTCCGGAAGAATGGTATCAATAAATTTACCAATCATGGAATGTTCGCTTGTGCCAATCAGATAAAGGTCTTCTCCCTCGATTTTATACATCATGGCATCCATCTCTGCAAAGCTCATGACACCTGTAACAACATTGCTCCGAATCATAAAAGGAGGCACGCAATAAGTAAAGCCTCTGTCAATCATAAAATCTCTTGCATAGGAAATTACAGCAGAATGAAGCCTTGCAATATCTCCCATTAAATAATAAAATCCGTTGCCTGCCACTTTCCTTGCGCTGTCCAAATCAATTCCATCAAAGCTTTCCATGATTTCTGAATGATAAGGGATTTCAAAATCCGGAACAACAGGCTCTCCATATTTTGTCACTTCCACATTTTCCGTATCATCTTTTCCAATTGGAACGGAAGGATCGATAATATTTGGAATAGTCATCATGATTTTTAATATTTTTTCATCCAGCTCTTTTTCTTTTTCCTCCAGTTCTGCCAAGCGGGAAGCAAATTCTGCCACCTTTTTCTTTGTTTCCTCTGCCTCTTCTTTTTTCCCCTGCGCCATAAGAGCGCCTATTTCTTTTGAAATCCGGTTACGGCTTGCACGAAGGTCATCTGCTTCTTTTTGGGTGTCTCTTTTTTCCACATCCAGCTTTATGACTTCGTCTACCAAAGGAAGCTTTTCTTCCTGAAATTTATTTTGAATATTTTTCTTTACCACATCTGGATTTTCTCTTAAAAACTTAATATCTAACATAATGAACTCCTTTTCTATGCTGTTTTTCTTTTTTCCCTTTTCAAATAAATTTTATGATTTTTCTATAATGGATTCAATGACTACGTTGTGAACCTTTATCAAATCCACAATCACTTCCGTTTTACAAGTATTACCATCTTTCCCTTTTATTAACCTTAGAACCGGTCTTTCCGGGAATCCCTTATTCTGGCTTATTACAATTCCTTCTGTACCATCGCTTAATTTTACTACGGTATCTATTGGGTAAGCAGCTATAAACTGGAAAAATGCTTCCGTCACTTCTGCATCAAATAATTGCCCTTTAATGGATTTAATATACTCAATAGCTTCCGGCACTTTTATTGAAACACAGCCAATTCCACAAATCAATTCATCAAAGGTCTCACAGATTCCAAGAACCTGACATTCCACCGGGATTTCCATAGCATGAAGAGGATATCCCATTCCTCCCTTTTTCTCATGATGAAATAAAAGTATCCTCTTTGCCCTTTCTGAAATCCATTGTTCACGAATGACTGCTGTGTATCCATAAACGGTATGCTTTCTATATTCTTCCTGATAATTTTCACTTAATGTAGAAATATCTAAATTAAAATAATCCATTGTAATATACCTTAGCCCTAAATCATGCAACAGACTTGCAATTCCAATATCATGGATTACATCCTTAGAAAGCCCTAATTTTATTCCTGTTAAAATTGCCATGGAACATACTGCAAGGGAGTGTTCATAAATATCCGGAGTTCTTTCCTTTATCTCATAAACTGCTTCTACCGTCTGTTCATCATTTAATATGTTTTGAATAACATCTTCTGCCGTTGAATTGATTTCCATTAACTCACTGTTATTGTTGTAGGTATGTCTTCCTAATACATCCCGTACCCGGTTCAGGCATACCTCTTTTACTTCTTCCTTCAATATAGCAGAACGTTCCTCTTCCGATTCTTCTGTTTGAATCTTAACCTTGAAAATGCCCAGTTCTTTTAATTTTTCAATATACTCTTTTTTCATGGAGGTATCAGCAGCAAGTAATACAGTAAAATCATCCGTCATTACATCAACCGCTAATATTTCCCCGCCCTTTAGTTCATCAATATTTATGAGCCTTGCCATGTATTTTTTTCCTCAATGTTATTTTTCTTTTTTCTTTGAAACAGGCCTGCCATAAATAGCCATTTCCAAAGCTTCTTTTTCTTCTTCTCCCAAAGAAATCGCACATTCGCCTGCCGTTATTTCCTTCGTATAGGAATAGCAGCCATCACTGCTATGGACAGAATTGATAATAAAACCATCGTTATTTTCATTTAATAAAGCAAGACTAAAGCTTAACTGCCCACCCATCTGCTTAAAGGCATCATATTTTACTATGCCTATTTTCTGGTATGCTAACTCATGCTTTTTATATAAGGTACGGATTTCCTTGCTGTTGGTCTGCGTAGTTTCCTTTAAATAAGTAATATCTTCAAACAGGCTGCTTATTTCATTTTCCATGCTTTCTGCATTTTTTCCCTGCATAAATTTATTATATGACTTTTTTAATTTACTACTTTTTGATATTTGTATGATAACTAAAATAAATAATATAATAATAAGTACAAGCATTCCGATAAACAAATATGCTATATCCAAATTACCTAAGCCTATGCTGTCAAATATTTTGCTAGACATGTTTCTCCTCCTGTATTTTTTCTGCTTTTACTGTTTTATCTCAGTTTTTTAATATATCTACTATACGGTCTAATTCTTCACTGGAATAAAATTCAATTTCGATTTTGCCACTTCCGTTTTCCTTGGAAGAAACAGATACCTTTGTGCCAAGTGACGTCTTTAACTGCTCTTCTATATCCTGATAAATGAAATCCAAATTCTTGCCTTTTTCCTTTTTCTGCTTTTCCGGCTTGTCCAGATTTTTCATAAGCTTTTCCGTTTCCCTTACGCTAAGCTTTTCATCAAAAATCTTTTGGGCATACATATATTGTTTTTCTAAATCCTCAATTGCAAGCAGTGCTCTAGCATGTCCGGTAGTAATCATTTCATCAATCACCATTTGCTGTACTTCTTCAGACAGCTTCAAAAGCCGCATGGAATTGGTAACGGCTGTCCTGCTTTTAGAAACTCTTTCCGCCACTTCATCCTGTTTTAAATGGAACTCATTTAACAGCCTTTTATATGCCAGCGCTTCTTCTATAGGATTCAAGTCCTCTCTTTGAATATTTTCAATCAAAGAAATTTCCACAACTTCCTGATCTGTTAAATTTTTAATGATAACCGGTACTTCTTTTAAGCCGGCTAATTTCGATGCTCTCCATCTTCGTTCTCCGGCAATGATTTCATAATGGTCCTTTTTATCCTGAACTAAAATAGGCTGCAGCAACCCAAATTGCTTGATAGATTCTGAAAGCTCCAATAAAGCATCTTCATCAAAATTCTTACGGGGCTGATCCCTGTTAGGCTCGACCATTGTTATCTTTACTAAGGTTTCCTGTCCCTTTTCCGATGCTTTTTCTTTTCCTTTTGATTCATTTTTTGTAATCCCCGCCGAAGCAGGAATTAGAGAATCAAGTCCTTTTCCTAAACCCCTTGCCGCCATATTTTATACATCCTTTCTATTGATAATCTCATCTGCTAACTGTCTATAGCTTTCTGCTCCTGCAGATTTTGGTTCATACATGGTAATTGGCATTCCGTGGCTTGGCGCTTCTGCTAAACGTATATTTCTCGGAATCACCGTTTCGCAAACATTTTGCTTTAAATTGCTCTTTACATTATCCACAACCTGATTAGATAAATTTGTACGGGAATCAAACATGGTAAATACCACACCTTCCATTTCCAAATCAGGATTCAGTCTTTCTTTAATCAGATTTACTGTATGTATCAATTGGCTTAATCCTTCCAAAGCATAATATTCACATTGGATTGGAACCAATACAGAATTTGCAGTAGTCATGGCATTGATTGTCAGCATACTTAAGGATGGAGGACAATCAATCATGATATAGTCATAATTATCCTTTATAAAGTCCACCTCATTTTTTAAAATAAATTCTTTTTTATCAACGCCAATCAATTCAATTTCCGCTGCTGCCAGATTTACATTAGATGGAACAACAGAAACATTTGGTATTGCATTTTTAATAATGCAGTCCTGTATGGAACATTCACCTAATATCAATTCATATATGGTATCCTCTAAAAAATTTTTATCAATACCAAAACCGCTGGTGGTATTCCCCTGAGGGTCTGTATCAATTACTAATACTGATTTTCCTTTTTCCGCTAAACAAGCTGATAAGTTAATAGCTGTAGTGGTCTTTCCTACTCCGCCTTTTTGATTTGCAATTGCAATAATTCTTCCCATTTCATTTTCCTTCCTACTCTTTCATACATGTCCTTAATGATTATATCACTAAAAGGATACTTTAGCTATTGGTTTTTGAAAGATTTAGAAAAATTGGAGGGACAGTTCAGCCCATAAGGGCAGAGGAGGTTTGGATGACGGACGTGTGAGACGGCAGAGCATGGGATAGTCTTCCGGACACGCTCTCGCTCTGCAAAGACGCAGCGGTACTAATGCACCAAAATACGGTGCATAAGTGCCGGCGACTTTGCAAAGGTCCGGAAGACTATCCCATGCTCTACCGTCTCACACTGTGTATTGGTAAACTCTATGTATGGAAATATATAGATTAAGTACCATGTAATGCATATTCATATATATGAGAAAGTTTTATTAAAAACAAAAAAGCTAATTCATTCTCATCTTTTGTTTACAAAATCCAAACTCTTACCCAATTTATCTAAATCTTTCAAAAACCGTATGCTTAGCCACTACCTTTAAAAAAATAAACTGAACTGTTACAAAACAAGAAGAACAGCTTAAAATCTCTATAAAAGGAAATATACTTATTTTCGTAACAGTTCAGCTCATAGGCCTCAGAGCAGGTTTTATCCGGGAAATGTTTTTCTTAAAGAACCTTTGACTTTCCTTTGATTTGCTTTATTTTTTAATGTTTCACACCAAATTTGTGAAACATTGAAAATGTTTCACGATAGCAATTACTATATCTAGGGATTTTATGTTTCACGTGAAACATTATCTTGTGTTTTTGGAATCGAATATTAAAAATGTTTCACGTGAAACATGTCCAAAAGAGAAAATATACTTATTTCCGACGGCAAAATCTTACTTTATATGTTATATAAGAAACAATTTTTATTACAAATCCTAATAATAAAGAAATAATACCGTATGAAAAAGGAAAAATTACATATTCTACTCCATCTAGGAACTTTCCATACTGCGGTATAAGAATAATGCCTTTTGATAATAAAAAGAAATCAAATGTTCCAAATAGAAAAGTTATAATCACAAATATACATATAGGAAAATGTTAAATTTTATTTTAAAACGAACTGAATCAAATTTCTTTTTTTCAGCAATGCTGTATGAAATTGTTAAAATACAAGGAATGGATATAAGTCCTCCGTCTAAAATCAAATCAGATCCAAAGATTATTTCAGCTACTGCATCTAATATAATAAATAAAAACCAAGAAGCAATATTTAAAAGTAATATAAAGTAAAAACACTTTTTATATTCATTTTTCATATTTCCCATATTTAATTTTCTCCTGATTGAGTCTTGTTATATATAGAGAATTATGTTTTGATAACTTATAAATAATCATTATGGATGATTGGACTATTAAGTTTAAAACTCTATAATAATAGAAAAGCTATTGTGTTTGCTTAGCTATACTTTTTAACATTAAGCTGCTGTATAACATAGGCATATCTTAACATATCATCATATTCCTTGCCAACTATTCCATAACTTTTTTAGCATAATTTTTTCTGTAAAATTGATATTGCATTAATTTTCTTGTAACAGTTTCAGCCTTTCATAAATAGGTAAAAAGACATGAGAGATGTTTTTGATTAAATAAATTGAAAATAATTTGGTAATAGCAATCAAATCAGCCATATGCTATAAACAATGCAAAAAAATAAATTGCTATAAAGTTCAATAACAGTTGGCAAAGACATGGCAATATTAACGAGACTATAAATAATAGAAGAATTACTTCCAAGAACTGTTAGAATAGGTAACAACAAATAAAACAATTTTATAATCTTACAATTTCTATCGAAACCAAATAAGAGTTGGTGCAGGGCATGAAGTGGGCTTTGAAATGCGGACGTGAAAATACAGAGCATAGGATAGTCTTCCTGACACGCTCCCGGTCTTTTCCAGTGCAACCTGCCAAAAAACAGCAACAGAGGGAAGAGAGTGGATTGGCTTCTTTGTTTTTGATGGCACTTTTCCTTAACAGCCTTTTCGATACACAGGGGAAAATTGCCATGGACGGCAATTTTAGTCATATCGCGCCATGGAAGGCGCTATATGACGACCCGTTCGGCATCCACTTTCCTTCCAAGGCTGTTTAGGAAAAGCGCCATCAAAAACACGAAAGCCAATCCACTCTCTTCCCTCTGTTGCGTCCGTTTAGCCACTCCCCCTCAAAAATCAATCTGAACTGTTACATACCATCAATACATCTCACAAAATTTTAATACCTACACTTACAAATTTTCATACCACACCATTCAAACCCGAATCAAATTATTCCGAATCGCAAAAACAGCCGCCTGCGTCCTATCCGAAACTTCAATCTTCTTAAAAACACTGGAAATATGATTTTTCACCGTCCGCTCACTTATCTGCAGCTTATCCCCAATCTCCTTATTAGACATTCCATTTGCTATATTCAATAATATTTCCAGTTCCCTTTTCGTAAGCAATTTAATTTTCTCACTATCAACATCTCTGGCAATCATTTTTGAATTAAGCAAAGGAATCAGGCTGGACTGAATATAATTATTCCCTTCTCTAACAGAAAAAATTGCTTTTCTAAGTTCAGCGGAATCAGCATCCTTTAATATATAGCCATCCACACCGATATCCACAGCCTTTAACAAATATTCAACTTCACTATGGACAGTCAGCATCAACACCTTCAAATCCATCTTTTCTGCTTTAATAACTTCCAAGGTCTGTATGCCGTTCATCTTTGGCATATTGATGTCCAAAAGTAATATTTCCGGTTTGCTCTCTTTTAGTTTTTCTATACAGTCCAAACCATTTTCTGCTTCTTCTATTACTTCCATATCCCCTTCTAATTCAATAAGCTGCTTTAAACCCTCTCTTATCATTTTGTGATCATCAGTAATCATTACTTTTACACACATAGTTTATACCTCCCCGATTCCTACCTGTAAAGTAACAGTTCAATTCACATACTCTATAGAAACCCCGTTTTTCTCCTATAGGCTGAACTGCTGCTCTGTAAAAATAAAAAATACGCTTTAACATTTGCAATATATAAAAACATTCCGGTTATCCCTCAATAGGGATTTCTATTTGAATCTCTGTACCTCCTTCCGTTGAATTTATACGAAAGCTCCCTGACAAAAAAGAAACTCTCTCCTTCACTATTTTTAAACCAAAATGCTTTTCATCTTTATCTTCCAATTCTGATTCAGAAAATCCTACCCCGTCATCCTGAATCGTTAAACATAAAAATTCCTTATTTTCTTCTAACAATAAAAACAGATTTTTCCCTTCTGAATGTTTTATAGCATTATTGCAACATTCCTGAATAATACGAAATAATGTAATCAATACAAGCTCATCATATTTCTCATATTGCATATGAACCTTGGAAGAAACCTTCATAGAAGAAGCATGTGATATATTATCCATGTAATTCATTAAAGCAGCTTCAAAGCCTAAATCATCAAAATTCATTGGATGAAGGTCATATACCAAATCCCTCATTTCCTGTATAACATCCTTTAAGCTTTTTGTAATTATACTAAGCTCCAATTTTGCCCTGACAGGATCTTGGTCTATGAATTTAGAAGCAAATTCTACTTTATGGATCAAATATACCAAATTCTGTATAGTAGAATCATGTAAATCTCTGGCAATTCTTTTCCGGTCATTTTCATTCATGGAAAGAACTTCCATGCCCGACTGGATTTCTACCTTTTCCCTAATCTGCTCGATAGCTTTTATATTGATTTCAATTTCCGAAAGCTTACTTTTATAGGAATTGATTCTTTCCGTAAGTTCATTACATTTTTCCTTATTTTCTCCAATAACATCTTCTTCCGGCCTCATATTTTGCCTCGGTGAAAAAATGCGGAGTTTGTCATGGCTATCTTTATCCATGGATATTTTCTTTTCTAATTGCTCCAATTCTTCAAGACATTGGCATATCAGCTCTTCCAATTGGCTTTTTTCTTTTAAATAATTTGAATAAACATTTTCTATTTTTGTTTTTTCACTAAAATCTTTCATATATACCTTCCCCTAAAATCCCATAAGAGCTAATTTAAAAACTTATTGAGCACCGATATAAAAATATCCATATCAAGCGGCTTAGAAATATGAGCATCCATTCCATTTTTTAACGCCGCTTCCTTATCCTCCTCTAAAGCATTTGCTGTCATGGCAATAATTGGTAAATCCTTAACATCCTCTCTTGGCATATTTCGGATTGTCCGGGTTGCTTCATAACCATTCATAATCGGCATCTGTACATCCATCAAAATTGCATCATAATAATGCTCTTCTGATTTTTCCACCATTGCTACTGCATCTGTTCCATCCGGTGCAGTTTCAACATTGAAACCTGCTTCTGTCAAAATTACCTCAGCGATTTCACGATTTAACTCAATATCCTCTACAAGCAAAATACGCTTTCCCTTAAAATCAGCTAAAGTCCATACTGCTGCAGCCTCTTCCTCTTTATCCAGCAGATTGTTAGCAGCAAGCAAAGCAGATTTTAAATCTGACATGAAAAGCGGTTTTGCGCAAAAAGCAGTAACTCCCGCCTCTTTCGCCTCTTCCTCAATATCCGACCAGTCATATGCAGTCAGGATAATAATAGGCGCATCCTTTCCAACTGCCCTGCGGATTTTTCTTGCAGTTTCCACACCACTGATTTCCGGCATCTGCCAATCAATAATATAAGTATGATAAGAATCTCCTTCATCATAAGCTATTTTTGCACGATATGCAGCTTCTCTTCCGGATGTTGTCCACTCAGCACGCATACCAATTTGCTTTAACATTTTGCTCACACTGTCGCAAATATGAAAATCATCATCTACAACCAAAGCACGAAGTCCATCCAGCTCTTTAATCTGCTCCGCATTCTTTTCAACATCCTGCAGCCTTAAGGTAAGTTCTACCGTAAAGGTACTTCCCTTTCCTACTTCACTTTCAACAGAAATAGTACCGTTCATCATTTCCACAATATTCTTTGTAATTGCCATGCCAAGACCTGTGCCTTGAATACCGGATCTAGTAGCGCTTGTTTCCCTCTCGAAAGGCTCAAAGATATGCTCTGCAAAATCCTTTGACATTCCGATACCATTATCTTTTACAATAAATACATAATCCCCATATCCATGATGGAACGTTGTCTTTTGCATAATACGAAATGAAATGGTGCCGCCTGCCGGCGTATATTTTACCGCATTGCTCAATAAGTTAATGAATACCTGATTCATCTTCAAAGCATCTGCTATCACATCTTCATTTGCCACCTCAAAAGTATCAATAAATAATTCAAGCTGTTTTGCCTTTACTTGTGGCTGGATAATATTTACCAGATTGTGCATAAGCTCAGAAATATTACATTCCTGCTCTTTAATCTGCACTTTTCCGCTTTCAATCCGGCTCATATCAAGAATATCATTAATCAAACTTAATAAATGGTTGCTGGAAGAAAGAACCTTCTGAAGACAATCCCTAACCTGTTCTTTATTATTAATATGGCTGACTGCAATAGTTGTAAAGCCTATAATTGCATTCATAGGAGTACGGATATCATGGGACATATTGGAAAGGAAGGTAGTCTTAGCCCGGTTCGCATGCTGCGCCTGCATCAAAGCATCCTGTAAAGCCTGTGTCTGCTCTTTCTGTTTCCGAACCTGTTCTGTAATTTCCTTTGAAACAACCATAACCATAATATCATCTGTATCATAATCTTTAGCCATAATAAAGGACTGACGAACGCACATCTGATTTTCAGCAGAAGCCCAGCCCCAATATTCAACAATTACTTCTTTATCCCCCTGTTCAAAGCGCTCTTTTAAATATTCTAAATTTACTGTATTACAATAATCTTCTATGGACTCTTTTAAAACAAAATCCTTCCATTTTTCAAAGCATTCTGAAGCCTTGCATGGAGCTTTCAGCCCAATTTTTTCAAGCAAGGATACCTGCTCTCCATTTACCATACGTACAATATCATTTTCTATTAAATCCTGAGTTAGATTAAATTCAAAGGTACAAAAAGCATTGGAAGTAATAGCCACCCGATATTGTCTTTCCTTACGGTCTGCAAGAGATATTTCTTCCTGAATGCGCAGCTCTTTTTCTTTTATTTCCGTAATATTCTGACGGATAATAAGAATCTTTGCTGCCTTTCCGTCCTTTCTTTCCAAACAAATAAAATTTAAATGCTCCCAATCTTCATTGCCATTTTGCAATACATGACATTCAAAAAGCAAATCATTTTGTTCCTTCATTGACTCAATTATAGAATTCTTCTCAATACACTTTTTAAATTCCTTACGCTCCTTGTCACCAATTATGATAGAACACAAATATTCCAATAAATTCTGGTAGTCGCCGCTAACTGAAAGCCCGCTGTTTTCCGGTCTTGTGCCTGATAAATATTGATAAGTATCTTCCTCAAAATCAACCATGGCAAAACGTGAAAACAATTTATTGACACCATCTATAATATAACCCATTTCTTTATTTTCCTGCTCCAACTGCTTCTTTTCCCTGCCAGCTCGAATAATCAAAGAAATAATATATATGATAAATAAAGTTATAAGTATAGTTTCTAATTTAACTCCTATAAGATTCTCGTCTTTTATCATGCTTTGAGTTACACTCTTTGGAAATGTCTGCACAAGAACATAATTGTTATCCTTTAAATACATGACGCAAATATTGTCCGTTTTGCTTTTAGAATCACAAACAAAAGCCCCTTCTCCGCCAGTTTCAAATACTTTCTCCACATTTACTGCTGTATCTTCATCAATCATACCGGAATTTAAGAGCATATCAATTACTCTTTCATCATACACATTATCATTGGAGCTGGCAATTATCCTGCCGTCCGGCGTACAAAGATACACTCCCGCTTCTTCCCCAAAATATGTAGTAGTCAGCATATCCCGCAAATTTTCTTCTGCCATATATGCCCCACGAAGCACACCTATAATTTTACCATCATAATGAACAGGTGCATAAAAACATGCCATTGTTTCATTAAAAATATAAGGGTCAAATACAATGGATATACCACTTTCTCCATTTATTCCATTAATATAAAAATCTTTTTTCGTAACATCGGCAGTCCGGTTATTATAAGCATGGTCGATTCCATCAATATCTGTAAACATAAAAACATCAAACCGGGAGTTTTCCTGCATATCCTTTAACATCTGCCCTGTAATTACCGGCTCGTCCAGACTTTCTTCTATAAAATATGTATAAGTATTTACTAAATTCAATGCGTTTTTCAATTCCTCATCTATTTTAAGAGCGGTCAACTGCGCTGAATCCAACGCATAATTTTTATTCCGTCCCTCCATACGCTTGCTGTTTTGTACAGTATACCAGCAAAATGAAATAACAATAGCCAATATAAGAAATAATACATAAATGACTTCCTGAAAAGATTTCCGCTTTTTCATAAAGATGTTCTCCTGATTGTATTGATTTTTGGTTATTTCTATTAAAATATTTTTCCGTTTATAAAATAACTTTTAATAATTATTTTATCATGATTTTTGTGCTATCACAAGGTGTTCGTGGCTATTTTAAAAAGGGGTGAGTAACAGTTTAGGCTGTTTTTTTGAAGGTATTGGCCAAGCGGACGCAACAGAGGGATGAGAGTGGATTAGCTTTCCTGTTTTTGATGACGCTTTTCCTAAACAGCCTTGGAAGGCCATGGATACCGAACGGGTCGTCATATAGCGCCCTCCATGGCGCGATATGACTAAAATTGCCGTCCATGGCAATTTTACCCTAGGCTCCGAAAAGGCTGTTAAGGAAAAGCGCCATCAAAAACAAGGAAGCTAATCCACTCTCATCCCTCTGTTGCTGTTTTGTGGCAAGCTGTACTAAAAAAGAATTTGCTTGTTTTTAGAATGTCTCTAATATTATTTCAAAATAGATTGATTCTGCGTTTATACATAGATATGGATAGGACTAAGACTTATATATAGTGCTTTCTCATGTATATAGCTATACATAAGATTTAATAAACAAACATACATATAAAAGTCCTATATATGAAAACCCCTATAAGGAAAAGGCTCTATATATTAAAAATCTTCATATATAAGAACTCTATAACAGACTATTTTATCAGTATGCTAAAGACATCCTAAAAAATAAACAATTTCTTTTTAAAAAAGTACAGCCTACAATAAAACAGCAACAGAGGGATGAGAGTGGATTGGCTTCCTTGTTTTTGATGGCGC
>JAMPFB010000074.1 GCA_023664735.1 Robinsoniella sp.
AGGAACTGGACGCAGCCATCATAAACGCACTCATAGACAAGATACTTGTTTCGGAACGTGAGAAGCTTACAGACGGAACGGTGCGGCAGGAAATCAAGATTTATTATAAATTCATCGGCTTTGTCGGTGAATTACATATCACACCCACAAAGCGGTGGACAGCATTAAAGCCTAAGAATTGCACGGTATGCGGTGTTGAATATGTTCCCCGCTCTGCAATATCAAAGTATTGTCCAGAGTGCAGGAAAAGGATAAGAAAGGCACAAGGAACGGAAACGAAACGCAGGAGCAGGGAGCGAAACAGGCAGGCATGTATTGGACTGTCCGCAAAAAATGACCGACTGAACTGGATTAGCATGAAGGAAGAAGTGCTTTTAATGAGCATTGGCGCTAGCGAAGAAAACGGCAGCATCTATCCGCTTCTTGTGAATTCTTTTCTGGAGGAGATTACCAAAAACAGGGCTTATGTTCTTGCGAATGAGCTGGCAAAGGTAAAAGGCGAACTCTTTGTCATGCCGGAAAAATCGTTAAAGTACGGCACATTTGTAGACAATCAGGGAACTGGCAGCGTGTACAGCTCTCTAATCACCCGGCAGGGGCTGTCAGAAGAAGATGAAGCAATTATCTCCATATACAGGCTGGGAGAAATAGAGGGAACCTTTGTGGACAGCGGAAACGGGGAATTGGCTTTCACATCAGATGATGGAAGCGTAGAAGGAATCGTCAAAATGAACGGGTGGAATGGCGCAAGTTTCACAGTTACGAAAACATCTGGGGATTCTGTTTTCTCTGTGGCAGAAGAATTTGAGTTTCCATTTGCATTTTGATGGATAACCGCCATTTCGCTGGCAACCGAAAAGCAGTAAACCTATTTAACGGATTTGCTGCTTTTTTTCGTTCCCATTTGGCATTTTTGAAAATCTCTGGTATGAAAAAAGAAAAGGGGAAATTGTTGCAGCATCTATTGAGGAAAATAAGAAATAAAATGCTTCATGCTGTCCGTTACATGCTCCGAATCCTCATAGACAAATCCTATTTTCCGCTTGGAAATGGCATGTTTTAAAGGAATTTCCACAAGAGTTCCCTGCTTTAATTCTTCTTCTACAAAATTTCGGATTACACAGGCAATGCCCAAATCAATTTTAGCAAATTCAATCAGTAAATCCATCGTATCGATTTCAAGAAGATTCCCGATTTCGATTTGATTTTTGGAAAGATAGCTGTCTATGAATTTCCTAGACATATTTTCTTTATTGAGCATCATAAAGGCGGCATTTTGAAATAAATGGTTCTTATCCGTTCCTTCACGGATTTTCAGATTTTTCAAATAAGTCTTTGTGGCAATGAAGGTGTCCTGAATTTCTGCAATAGGAACATAAACCAGATTTTCCTGATTTGCAGGTATTCCCACTAGCCCAATATCCAATGTGCCTTTTTCAATAGCGGCTATGGTCTCTAAGGAAGATTGGCAGCTAATGCTTACCTTAATATGGGGATTATCCTTTATGAACTGTTTTAAATAGGGAAGCAAAACATATTTGCAAAGAGTTGTGCTCACTCCTATGGAAAGAGTGGCTACTCCAAGGTCAGCGGCTCTTTTTAGCTGTTGTTCTCCATATTTAATAGAAAGAAAAGCTTTTTTAACCTGTTCAAATAACAGCTCCCCTTCAAAGGTAAGAGTGACGCCTCTGGAGCTTCTTGTAAACAGCTTTGTGTTCAGGTTCTGCTCTAGCTTGGAAATTGCTTTACTGATGGCAGGCTGACTGATGAACAGCTCTTTGGCGGCGCCGGATATGTTTTTGTGGAGGGATACGGTGTAGAAAATGTAGTATAGGTGTAGGTTGTTTTCCATAAAAGTTGGTCCTTTCTTTATTATTTTACAATTTTATGCTTCCTCAATTTTATCATAACCACAATTCATAGTAAATATAAATAATATGTATTTTATTTATACCGTTTTATATGATATCATAAAAGATAACTAGAACAAGAAATTTACATTGGGAAACTAAAGGAGGAAGCTTGAACATGGGTATGACGATGACTCAGAAGATTCTGGCTGCACATGCGGGGCTGGATAAGGTGGAAGCAGGGCAGTTGATTGAAGCGGATTTGGATTTGGTGTTGGGAAATGATATTACCAGCCCGGTGGCAATTAAGGAAATGGAAAAAATGAAGGTGGAAGGGGTTTTTGATAAGGATAAGATTGCTCTTGTGCCCGATCATTTTGTTCCAAATAAGGATATTAAATCAGCAGAGCATTGTATGTGTGTAAGAAAATTTGCACAGAAAAATGAAATTACCAATTATTTTGAAGTGGGACAGATGGGAATCGAACATGCGCTGCTTCCGGAAAAAGGACTGACGGTGGCAGGTGATGTGATTATCGGAGCGGATTCCCATACATGCACCTATGGGGCGCTGGGGGCTTTTTCCACAGGTGTGGGAAGTACGGATATGGCTGCAGGCATGGCAACCGGAAAGGCATGGTTTAAAGTGCCTAGTGCAATTAAGTTTCATTTAACTGGTAAGCTGAACCAGTGGGTTAGCGGAAAAGATGTGATTTTACATATTATTGGAATGATAGGCGTAGACGGCGCATTGTATAAATCCATGGAATTTGTGGGAGAGGGGATAAAAAGCCTTTCCATGGACGACCGGTTTACTATTGCTAACATGGCAATTGAAGCAGGTGGCAAAAACGGCATCTTTCCAGTAGATGAATTGGCAGAAGCCTATATCAAAGAGCATTCCCAAAAGCCATATACGATTTATGAAGCAGATGAGGATGCGGTTTACGAGGAAGAATATACGATTGATTTAAGTACTTTAAGGCCTACGATAGCATTTCCTCACCTGCCTGAAAATACAAAGACCATTGACGAGATAAAAGAGGAAATCAAAATTGATCAGGTAGTTATCGGTTCCTGTACCAACGGCAGAATAGACGATATGCGTATGGCTGCAAAAGTACTAAAGGGGCGTACTGTGGCAAAGGGTATGCGCTGCATTATCATTCCGGCAACTCAGGCAATTTATATGCAGGCAATGGAGGAAGGGCTTTTAAAGATCTTTATTGAAGCAGGCGCTGTAGTCAGCACGCCTACCTGTGGACCCTGTCTTGGAGGGTATATGGGAATTTTGGCAGAAGGAGAACGGTGCGTCTCCACTACCAACCGTAACTTTGTAGGGCGCATGGGACATGTAAACAGTGAAATCTATCTGGCAAGTCCGGCAGTTGCTGCTGCCAGTGCCGTAACTGGAAAGATTTCCAGTCCGGAGCAGCTATAGGTTTTCTGCATGGAATATGGCGCCAGACCTTTGGCGGAACAGGAAACCACGAACGGACTGCAGATTATTGGATATAAAAGAAAAAGGAGAACGACATGAACGCAAAAGGAACAGTTTTTAAATATGGCGACAATGTGGATACGGATGTGATTATTCCGGCAAGGTATTTAAATTCATCAGACCCGGCAGAATTGGCGACACATTGTATGGAAGATATTGATAAAGAGTTTATAAAGAAAGTGCAAAAGGGCGATATTATCGTGGCAACAAAAAATTTTGGCTGCGGTTCTTCAAGAGAACATGCGCCCATTGCCATTAAAGCAGCAGGAGTAAGCTGTGTCATTGCAGAAACCTTTGCCCGGATTTTTTACCGGAATGCCATCAATATCGGGCTTCCGATTATTGAATGTAAGGAAGCGGCAGAGGGAATTGACGCAGGAGACCAAGTGGAAGTGGATTTTGATTCCGGCATGATTTACAATCGAACAAAAGGAACGGAATTCAAAGGTCAGGCATTTCCGGAATTTATGCAAAAAATCATTGCAGCAGAAGGGCTGGTAAATTATATTAACAATAAGTAAGAATGGCATGCAAACCAAAATAAAAAGTAGTAAATAATAAAATCCCCGAAGGTCTTTTCATAAAGGCAGCTTCGGGGATTTTCAATCGTATATTTCCTAATATAAAGGTTCTTTCTCTAAACTGTTTTTTTAATTTTCCAAATATATAAAGTTTTTTTCATATATAGAGCTTTTCGATACACAGTGGGAGCTTGCCGGGCATAGGATAGTCTGCTGGACCTTGGCAAAGTCGCCGGCACTTATGCACCGTACTTTGGTGCATTAGTACCGCTGCGTCTTTGCAGAGCGAGAGCGTGTCCATCAGACTATCCTATGCCCGGCAAGCTCCCACGTCCCCCTTATCCAACCTTTACACTTTGCAAAACAAAGCTAAACTATTACAGAAGCACTAACGATTTTCCATTTTACACTTGAAACATATGTTCTATTATGTTAAACTGTAACATGTCAAAACAAATGTTTTGCACATAGGATTAAAGGATGAATTTAACAGCGAGGTATTTATGATTGGATATTTATGTGGAGAAATTGCAGAGCTTGCAGAGGATCTGGTAGTGCTGGATGTACATGATATCGGGTACAACGTGCGCATTTCCTCTGATTTTGCAGCAAGGCTTCCCGGTGTGGGAGAGCGGGTAAAGATATTTACCTATACCTATGTAAAGGAGGATGCCTTTTTGTTATATGGCTTTCCGTCCAAGGATGAGTTGGATTTATTTAAAAAGATGATTGGAGTAGGCGGCATTGGTCCAAAAGGAGCCCTTGGTATTTTATCCGTATTGTCTGCAGCAGATTTGCGGCTTGCCATTTACTCAGGAGATATCAAGGCGATTTCCAAAGCGCCGGGCATTGGTAAAAAGACGGCAGAACGGCTTATTTTAGATTTAAGGGACAAGGTAAGCCCGGCGGAAGCGCTAGAGGGCATAGGCTCTGTGGAAGACGGCATAAGCGCTGCAGATATGAGAAGCATGGGGATGCCGGACAGCCGGGTCAAGGCGGATGCCATAGAAGCTTTAGTGGCGCTTGGCTATACCAGAAGCGATACCATAAAGGCAGTTCAGAAGAT
The DNA here is from genome assembly GCA_023664735.1 of Robinsoniella sp. Lineage (GTDB taxonomy): Bacteria > Bacillota > Clostridia > Lachnospirales > Lachnospiraceae > RGIG3040. The sequence continues at coordinate 4,939 of JAMPFB010000074.1, forward strand.
TGCCGTAACGGAAAGCACCACGACAGAAGAGATATTAAAGGAAGCTTTGAAGCATTTTTAACAGAAAAAGTTATACTAATATATATATTATTTTATGCATTTTTTTACTGAGGTATTTCATGGGACAACGTGTAATTGAAACAAATATAACAGAAGAGGATAAAAAAATAGAAGGCTCCTTAAGACCACAATATTTGACTGACTATATCGGTCAATCCAAAGCCAAGGAGACATTGAAAATCTATATCGAGGCAGCAAAGCAGAGAGGCGATGCTTTGGATCATGTGCTTTTTTATGGTCCGCCCGGACTTGGGAAAACAACCCTTGCGGGGATTATTGCCAATGAAATGGGCGTGAATCTAAAGGTTACAAGCGGTCCTGCCATTGAAAAGCCCGGCGAGATGGCGGCAATATTAAATAATCTGGCAGAAGGCGATTTGCTTTTTGTAGACGAAATCCATCGGTTGAACAGGCAGGTAGAGGAAGTGCTGTATCCAGCCATGGAGGATTATGCCATTGACATTATGATAGGAAAGGGTTCGGCTGCCCGCTCCATCCGATTGGAGCTGCCAAAATTCACCCTAGTAGGCGCCACCACAAGGGCAGGTCTTTTGACGGCGCCTTTAAGAGACAGGTTTGGAGTTATACACAGGCTGGAATTTTATTCAGTGGCAGAGCTTACCCAGATTATTCTCCATTCAGCCGCAATCCTTAAGGTGGAAATTGAAAAGGACGGGGCTGTGGAGCTTGCAAAAAGAAGCCGGGGAACCCCTAGGCTTGCCAACCGGATTTTGAAAAGAGTAAGGGATTTTGCTCAGGTAAGGTACGATGGCATTATTACTAGAGAGGTGGCGGCTACTGCATTAGATCTTTTAGATGTGGACAAGCTTGGGCTTGACCATGTGGATCAGAATATGTTAAAGACCATGATTTACAAATTTAATGGAGGTCCGGTAGGGCTTGATACGCTGGCTGCCGCCATTGGGGAGGATGCAGGCACGATTGAAGATGTATATGAGCCGTATCTGATTAAAAATGGACTAATCAACCGAACTCCAAGAGGAAGAGTGGCAACAAAAGAAGCATATCTTCACTTTGGGCTTCCTTATGAGGAGAGCTGATTGTGCCGTTTTTTCGGGGGCGGCAACGGTTATTTCTTATGATTCCATAAATTTCACCAAAAAGTATTGTTTTCTTATGTTTTTTTGCTATAATAGATGTAGTATAAAAGAATCGCAACTGTGGCATATCTTGTGTCAGGGAGCATATTAAGGGGTGGAGTTATGGCAACAAAGACAGATACAGAAGTGATTATCGGTGGAAAAGTATTCACATTAAGCGGATATGAAAGCGAGGAATACTTACAGAAGGTTGCTTTATACATAAATAATAAAGTTGCAGAATATAATAAAATTGATGGATTTCGCAGACAATCATTGGATACTCAGGGAGTACTTCTTCAGTTAAATATTGCGGATGATTATTTTAAAGCAAAAAAGCAGATTTCCTTATTGGAAGAGGATATCCAAAAGAAGGAAAAGGAGATTTACGACTTAAAGCATGAATTGATTTCCTACCAGATTAAAATGGAAACCATGGAAAAGGAATTTAAGCAACTGAAAAAGTAGTACGGATTGGCTGTCTTACCGACAGCTTTTTCTTATAGGTGCAATATGAAAAAACAAGTGGAACTATTAGCGCCTGCAGGCAGTCTGCCATGCTTTTATGCAGCAATGAATGCAGGTGCGGATGCGGTTTATTTAGGCGGGGACAAGTTTGGAGCCAGAGCCTATGCGGATAATTTCAATACAGAAGAGCTGCTAGAGGCAATCGGCTATGCTCATCTTTTCCATAAAAAAGTATATCTTACCATGAACACGCTGTTAAAGGATGAGGAGCTTCTTAAGGCTGTAGATTATGTAAAGCCTTTTTATGAGGCCGGGCTTGATGGAGTGATTATTCAGGACCTTGGAGTGCTGTCACTTTTGAAAAAGCAGTTTCCGGGCTTAGAGCTCCATGCCAGCACGCAGATGACTATTACCGGAAAAGAAGGCGCCCTGCTGTTAAAAAAATATGGAGTATGCAGAATCGTACCTGCAAGGGAGCTTTCTTTAGAGGAAATAAAAGAAATCAAAAATCAGGTGGACATAGAGCTGGAAGTGTTTATTCATGGTGCCATGTGCTATGCTTATTCCGGACAATGCCTGTTTAGCAGTATGTTAGGAGGCAGAAGCGGAAACCGGGGAAGATGTGCCGGTCCCTGCAGGCTCCCTTATGATGCGTTTTATAAGGGGAAGCAAATCAATTCACAAAAGGAACAATATTTATTAAGCCTAAAAGATTTATGTGCTATCTCTCTTTTACCAGAGCTGCTAGAAGCAGGCATTGATTCCTTTAAAATAGAAGGACGGATGAAAAGTCCGGAATATGTGGCTGGAGTTACATCTATTTATAGAAAATATATAGACAGGTACTATCAGAATAGGCAAAATGCTGGGAATGTTAAGAAAGCCTTCCAAATAGAAGAAAAGGACATGGAGCTTTTAAAAAAGCTTTATGTAAGAAGCGACTTGGAAAGCGGATATTTTGAAAAACAAAATGGCGCATCCATGGTTACGCTTTTAAAGCCCTGTTATCAGACTGGCGATAAAAAAGAACTAGAAGAAATCACTTCTTCTTTTTTGAAAGAACCGGACAGGTTTCCGATAGAGGGACATATACTTTTAAAAGAAGGACAACCGGCAGAGCTTTTGGTAAATGCAGAAACGGAAAATGTCAAAAGAGAAAATACAAAAACAGAAAATACAAAAACAGAAAATGCAGAAAAAGGGATTTCCGTTTCCGTAAAGGGAAATATAGTACAGACTGCCTCCAACAGACCGGTTGATGAAGAGGCAGTGAGAAAGCAGATACAAAAAACCGGAGGGACGCCTTTTGTATTTAAGAGCCTTAAGGTTTTGATAGAAGGCAGTTGCTTTGTTTCCGTAAAAGAGTTAAATGATTTAAGAAGGCAGGCGCTAAAAGAGCTTTCCCTTAAGCTGGCAGAGCCTTTTAGAAGAAGCAGCAGGGAAATTATGGCGCAGGCAGGAGAAACAGAAGGGAAGCAGGAAAAAAGGAAAAATGGCTGCAGGGAAGGTTATCCGGCAGAAGCTTATCATATTGTAGTTTCCAACTATGAACAGCTAGAGGCGGTGACGGATTTTTTAAAAGAACAGGATAGGGATGAGGGAAAGGAACGCTTACAGATTCAGAAGCTGTCTGTTTCTTCAGATTTATTCCGGATGGAAAAGAACATGCTGCCTTTTTTAAAACAGTTTCTGGAAATGGGCATAGAGCTTTCTGTTGCGTTTCCAAGGATAGTGCGTAAAAATACGTTAAAGAATTTAAAAGAGCATATACTAAACAAACAGGAGATGGGTTTATTTTCCTCTTTTTTAATAGGCAGTTTGGAATTATTGGAATATTTGAAAGAAAATCATCCGGATAAGGTTCTTTATGGAGATTATTCCCTTTATTGCTTTAACAGGGAAGCCTATGGCTTTCTAAAGGAGCAGGGGCTTTTTGGCATATGTATGCCCTATGAATGGAGCCGGCATGAGATGGCGGACATGCTCAGGAAAGAGCCTGATTTTACAGGAGAATGTATTGTATACAGTTACATTCCGCTTATGGAAAGCGCAGGCTGTATTTTGAAAACAACAGGAAATGGAAGCTATTGCAGGGAAAAAGAGAACATGGTTTTCTTAAAGGACCGCTATAAAAAGAAGCTTCCCATCCTTGTGCACTGCGACCGGTGTGAAAATACCATATACAACAGCGTTCCTTATTCTCTCCATAAAGAAATAGAGGGCTTGAAGGAAATGGGGATTTCCCGTTTCCGCATGGATTTTACAGTGGAAACAAAAGAGCAGACGATAGAACGGCTGCAATATTTCAGAAAGAAAGAAAAAAGACAACAGCCTTTTTATGAATTTACAAAAGGACATTTTGCAAAAGGCGTTGAATAGGTGGACTTATGGCACATGTAATATCGGACTTATCTAAATATGCAATTGCAATTGTAATGGCGATTTATACCTATGAATGCTTTGCTGTTTTTCGCTATAACAATGAAGAGGACAGGAACGGCATTTATACAAGGCAGATTATTTGTATGTTCCTTGTGCATTTTATGGGATTTGCCGCAATTTGTCTGGAAACAAGCGACGTTACTTACATTTTCTTTTATGGGTTTCAGCAGATTACTTTATTTGCCACCATTGCATTGTTCAGAGTGCTTTACAAAGAAGCAAATCGTCTGATTATCAACAATATGTGTATGCTGCTTGCAACCAGCTTTGTGATGCTTACCAGATTATCCTATGAAAAGTCCGTGAAACAGTTTAAGATAGTGGCGGTTTCCCTTGTAATCGGGCTGCTAATTCCCTTTTTCTTACGAAAGCTCCGGTTTTTAAAGCAGCTCACATGGATTTACGGACTGGTGGGGGCAGGAGCGCTTTTGATTGTTATGGTCCTTGGAGCGGTCACAAACGGTTCCAAGATTTCCTATTCGCTGTTTGGCTATACGTTCCAGCCTTCGGAATTTGTAAAGATTCTTTTCGTGTTTTTTATTGCAGGGCTGTTGGCTGCCTCAAAAGATATTATGCAGATTGTGCTTGCATCAGGCGCCGCCGGAATCCATGTAATCATTTTAGTCATATCCAAGGATTTGGGAAGCGCCCTGATTTTCTTCGTAGTATATGTAGTCATGGTTTTCATTGCCACAAGAAATTATTTATACCTGCTGCTTGGAATCGGGGGCGGGGCGGCTGCTGCTTTTATAGCTTATCAGTTGTTTGGACATGTAAGGAACCGGGTGCTTGGATGGCAGGAGCCCTTCGAGTATATAGATACCCTTGGCTATCAGATTTCACAGTCCCTTTTTGCAATTGGAACCGGTGGCTGGTTTGGAATGGGGATTTATCAGGGTGACCCTACTTCTATCCCTTATGTAGAAGCTGATTTTATTTTTTCCGCCATTGCGGAAGAAATGGGTGTCATCTTTGCACTTTGCCTGATTTTAGTATGCATTAGCTGCTTTTTGATGTTCATGAATATTTCCATGAAGATTAAAGACGAATTTTATCGTTATATAGCGGTGGGCTTGAGCATTACTTATATTTTTCAGGTGTTTTTAACCATTGGCGGCGGCACAAGGTTTATTCCTTTGACCGGAGTGACGCTTCCTCTTGTAAGCTACGGTGGAAGCAGCGTCCTTACTACAATTATTATGTTTTCCATTATTCAGGGATTGTACACCATACGTTCCAAAGAAGGAGGAAAAGATGGGAAAAAGGAAGAATAATCAGGAGTTGAATGAAACAGAGGCATCTGTCAGAAAAAAGAAAAGAAGACGGAACAGGGAAACGATGCTGGTCACATATTTCTTTGTATTTCTTATGCTTGCCATGATGGGGAATCTTGTTTATTTTGTAGTAGCAGACAGTGAAACCACCATTAACAATTCCTATAATCCCAGACAGGAGCTGTTGGCAAGTAAGAATATCCGAGGAAAGATTCTAGATAGGAATGGAGAGGTTTTAGCTCAGACGTTGGTAGGAAGCGACGGAACGGAAATGAGAGATTATCCCTATGGCAATCTGTTTGCCCATGTGGTGGGCTATTCCACAAAAGGAAAAACAGGAGTCGAGGCCCTTGGCAATATTCATCTGCTTACGTCCAATGCTTTTATCGGAGAGCGGATAAAAAAGGAAATCGGTTCAGAAAAAAATTATGGGGATAATGTGGTCACCACGCTGGATTTGGATCTTCAAAAAGCAGCTTATAATGCTTTGGGCGTCTATTCGGGGGCAATTGTAGTGTCGGAGCCTTCTACCGGAAAGATACTGGCAATGGTTTCCAAGCCGGATTTCGACCCAAATCAAATTGTTTCTCTCTGGGATGAGCTGATTGGGGATGATACCAGCAGCGTTTTGGTAAATCGTGCCTCACAGGGGCTGTATCCGCCGGGCAGTACCTTTAAAATCATTACCGCACTGGAATATTACAGGCAGAATCAGGGAAATGTGGAGGGCTATTCCTATAAGTGTGCAGGAAGCTTTGTTTATGAAGGACATAAAATCAACTGTTATCATGGAAGCAGCCACGGCAGCGTTAATTTTCAAAGGTCTTTTGAAAAGTCCTGTAATTCTTCTTTTGTAAATATTGGGCTTACACTGGATTTGGCTCAAATGGAAAAGGACTTAAACGGACTGCTGTTCAATGGGCCTCTTCCAACGGACATTATTTCCAACAAAAGCAGCTACGTGCTTACCGCCGGGGACGAGACCTATGATGTGATGCAGACGGTAATCGGTCAGGGAAAAACCCAGATGACGCCGCTTCACCTGAATATGCTTACCTGTGCCATTGCAAATGGAGGAAAGCTTATGCGGCCATATGTAATAGACCGGATTGAAAATTACAGCGGCTCTGTTATGAAACAGTATTCCCCTACTACGGAGTCGGAAATCATGACAGTAGATGAAGCCGGATTTTTGAAAGAGCTGATGGCAGGAGTGGTGGAAAACGGAACAGCCACCAAGCTGAAGGGGCTTTCCTATACTGCAGCAGGAAAAACAGGCTCAGCAGAATTTAACGGGGAAAAAGCGGACAGTCATGCATGGTTTACTGGTTTTGCGCCGGTAGAGGACCCGCAGATAGCGGTTACAATTATTGTAGAAGGCGCAGGATCAGGCGGAGATTATGCTGTTCCCATGGCAAGAAGAATTTTTGATGAACATTTTGGAAAGTAATTCTATCTTTTTTTTCATTTATGGTGTATAATGGTACAAGTAGAGGAGGTTGAAACATGTTTGATCAAATATTTGGCAATTATTTAGTATCTGTCAATCGGCTTACTTCCCAACAATTGGAAGAAGTGATTGAACAGGAAAAAAGCATCCGTGTAAAGCTCGGATTAATTGCAGTGGCGGAAAAACTAATGACAAAGGAGCAGGCAGATGAAGTAAACAGGCTGCAGGCAATTATGGACAAGCGTTTTGGTGACATTGCAGTGGAAAAGGGGTATCTGACAGATGAACAAATCGGTCAGCTATTAAAGAAGCAGGGGAATGTGTATATGCTTTTCGTACAGACGATTATTGACAAAGGTTATATGAGTCTGGAGGATATAGATGATGAACTTGCAAAGTATCAGGAGAAGCAGGGCTTTACCCATTCGGATATGGATGATTTGGTAAGCGGTGACATCGACAGGACAGTAAAGCTGTTTTTGCCTAATAACAGCGAGTATTGCAACCGCATCTGCGGTATTGCCATCCGAACGATTATTCGCCTGATTGATTCCGGCGCCTATGTATCAAAGGCATTTCTGGTAGACGAGTTAAAGGTGGATAATTGTGCCATTCAAAAGATGGAAGGAGATTCTTCCATATATTCCGGTTTTGCCGGAAATGGTGACAGCCTTTTAAGGATGGCTTCTATTTATGCAGATGAAGAGTTTGAAAAGGTGGATTTGGATGCGCTTGATTCAGTTGGCGAATTTACAAACTGTATCAATGGATTATTTGCTTCAGAAGCAAGCCATGAAAACGTAAACGTAGACATGCTTCCGCCAAGCTTCTACGAAAATCCTGCCACCATTACGGGAAAGCAGTTCTGCGTATTCCCAATAACTATTCAGGGAAAAGTGGTGCATTTTATTTTATCTATTGATTCAGAATTTTCAATAGACTAATACTACATAATTATATTTAGGAGGATATTATGGCAAAGGCACTTATTGTGGATGATTCGAGAACATCAAGGAAAATTTTGAGAACCATTCTTGAAACCAACGGCTATACAATTGCAGGGGAGGCTACTAACGGGCAGGAAGGCATTGACCAGTATAAGGAGTTGAAGCCGGATTTTGTTACATTGGACATTACAATGCCTGTAAAAGATGGCATCGCAGCATTAACAGAAATCAAGGAATTCCAAAAAGACGCCAAAGTAATTATGGTAACGGCTGCCGGACAAAAGGCTAAAATGGTTGAAGCAATTAAATTAGGAGCTGATGAATTCATTTCAAAGCCCTTTGATACAGACGTGCTTTTAGATACACTAAAAAGAGTCATGGGCTGATTTGGGTTGCTTTCTTTCCTGAAATGTTCTATACTAATTCTAAGGTCATGTATTGGACACACCAAATGCAGGAGGGATTGCAATGATTGAAGCAACAAGCTGTGGCGGTGTGGTTATTTTTCGGGGCAAGATATTGCTTTTGTATAAAAATTTCAAAAATAAATACGAAGGCTGGGTATTGCCGAAAGGAACTGTAGAGCCTGATGAAGAATTTAAGGATACAGCACTGCGGGAAGTGCTGGAAGAGTCAGGAGCAAGGGCATCCATTATTAAATATATAGGAAAAATTGAATATACCTTTAATGTACCGGAGGATGTGGTGGAAAAAGACGTCCACTGGTATTTAATGATGGCAGACAGCTATTACAGTAAACCACAGCGTGAAGAGTATTTTGTGGATTCCGGGTTTTATAAATATCATGAAGCCTATCATTTGCTGAAGTTTGCAAATGAAAAGCAGATTCTGGAAAAAGCTTATAACGAGTACCTAGATTTGAAGAAAGCAAATCTATGGGGGAATAAGAAGTATTTTTAGGAAAAGATTAGATAAGGACATTGGGCAGATATTTGCACAATGTCCTTATTTGTGGGTTTAGCTTGAGGTTTTGGGAGGGAGTGGCTAAACGGACGCAACGTTCATCCCTTCGCTGTGGGCTGAATGGTACATCATACCTTTTTCATGTGTTTACTGGTAACAGTTCAGCCTTTTCTAGTAAAGATGGATAAACGGATGCGGCATAGGGACTTTGGGAGACGGACGTGGGAGAGGGCAGAGCATAGGATAGTCTTCCGGACACGCTCTCGCTCTGCCCTCTCCCACTGTGTATCGGTAAGCTCTATGTATGGAAACTCATATAT
>JAMPFB010000075.1 GCA_023664735.1 Robinsoniella sp.
TCGAGCTTAGCACTGTTGCGTTTTTATAGAGCGAAAGCGTGGCGACGTAGAAAATTTTCTGTCTAAGACCTGTTCTGGCGCCTGTGGGAAGCGAGCCGCTGACTGAAAATTGATTTCCACGATGAGGAAAATACAGTATAAAATATAGAAAAAGGAGAGGCCGGCTATATGCCGAACCTCTCCTGATTTTATGCTTTCTTTCTCTTTCTGATATAGAAGAATACAATTACGCCGCCCATGCATGCAACGCCAATCAATGTATAAAGCAGGGTTCCTATGCCGCCTGTCTTTGGCAGGCTGAAAACTTTTGCAGGTGAAGCGTTATTGCTCTTAGGAGTCTCCTTAGGTGTTGTCTTAGGAGGATCCTCTTTCGCAGGAGCCTTCTGCTTGTTGTTTTTGATAATAAAGGAAATCGTATTATTGGTAATTGTCTTTTCCCCATTATTCTCTAAAGTGTATTTTCCGTCTTTAATAACAATAGTAGCAGGATTCTTTAATTGTACATAACCGGATGGTGCTTTCGTTTCCGTCAGCCGGTAAGAGCCATCGGATAAATTGCTAAAGGTTATGACGCCACTTTTTGGAGTAGTAAGCTCTTGGGTGGCAAATCCTTTGTCTACTGAGCCATCGGAAGTTAACTTTTCTAACCGGAAAACGGCTCCGCTTAAAGTGATGTCGGAATCTCCAGAATCCACCTTGGTGATTTTCAGTGCTGTTGTTTTTGGCTCCGGAGCAGGTTCTGGGTCCGGAGTTGGGTTAGGTGTTGGGTCTGGAGTCGGATCAGGTGTAGGCTCCGGATCCGGCGTCTTTTCCTTCATATTATAGAAAGTAAAAGTCTGGATGGTAGTAGTAGTATCATCTGCCATAATCGTACCGCTTACTGTCTTGCTGCTAGAAATCGTAACGCCATCCTTACCTATTCCTGTAGGAACTGTGCCCCCTGCCAAAGAATCTGTTACTGACTGTAAAGTGCTTCCGTCAGTAGGAGCCGCCTCGCTAATGGTGTATTTCGTTCCGGCAGGGATGCCTGTAATTTTTTCAGTTCCTCCTACTTTTAAGGTAAAGGTCTTTTGAACCGTATTTCCTATTTTCTGATAAGAAGAATCTAAGTTATTTTTCCAGTTTGTGTCAGTTATGTTGTCAAAGGTTATCGTAAAGCGATATTCCGTGTCTGTACCTAATTCTACAGAACCCTCTGCCTGAGCCTTTGTAATGGCAATGGCGCCGGTCTTAATTATTTCTTCCTTGGAGTTATAGAAGGTAAAGGTTTGCACAGTGGAAGTGTTATCATCTGCTGTGACTGTACCGCTTACTACATTGGTCGAGGAAATAGTAACCGTATCCTTTCCAACTCCGGTAGGAACTGTACCACTTGCCAGAGAATCCGTTACTGATTCCAAAGTACTGCCATCAGAAGGAGTTTCCTCTTTGATAGTGTATTCCGTTCCTTCAGGAATGCCTGTAATTTTTTCAATTTCCCCTAATTTTAAGGTAAAGGTCTTTTGAGCTTTGTCTCCTGTTACCTGATAAGAAGAACCTAAGCTATCTTTCCAATCTGTGTCAGTTATGTTGTCAAAGGTTATCGTAAAGCGATATTCCGTGTCTGCACCTAATGCTGCAGAACCCTCTGCCTGAGCCTTTGTAATGGCAATGGCGCCAGTCTCAATTACTATATCCTTATAGTTATAGAAAGTAAAGGTCTGTACAGTGGAAGTAATATCATCTGCTGTGATTGTACCACTTACTACCTTGTCAGAGGAAATAGTAGCCGTATCCTTTCCAACTCCAGCAGGAACTGTACCACTTGCCAGAGAATCCGTTACTGATTCCAAAGTACTGCCATCAGAAGGAGTTTCTTCTTTGATGGTGTATTTCGTTCCTTCAGGGATACCCGTAATTTTTTCAGGGGGGTTTCCTAATTTTAAGGTAAAGGTCTTTTGAGCTTTGTCTCCTGTTACCGTATAAGAATCATCTAAATTATCTATCCAATCTGGGTCACTTATGTTGTCAAAGGTTACTGTAAAGTGATATTCTGTGTTTTCACTTAATTCTGCAGAGCCTGTTGCCTGAGCCTTTGCAATAGCAATGGCGCCAGTCTTGATTGTTTCCTCCTTGGAGTTATAGAAGGTAAAGGTCTGCACAGTGGAAGTGTCATCATCTGCTGTGACCGAACCGCTTACTACGTTGGCCGATGAAATAGTAGCCGTATCTTTTCCAACTTTAGCAGGAACTGTACCACTTGCTAGAGAATCCGTTACTGATTTCAAAGTGCTGCCATCAGAAGGCTCTTCCTCCTCGATAGTGTATTTTGTTCCCGCAGGGATGCCTGTAAAGGTTTTTGTATCTCCTGATTTTAAAGTAAAGGTCGTCTCAATCTTGTTATCAGCTGTTGGCTGAGAAGAAGCATCCCAAGTATCCTCCAGCCTTAAGCCTGCTACGTTGTCAAAGGTTACCGTAAAGCGGTATTCCGTGTTTTCACTTAAATCTGCTGAGCCCTCTGCCTTATCCTTTTTAATGGCAATGGCGCCGGTTTTAAAGCTGTTGGTGTATTTTACCCTTAAATCTATATCCACAGTTTCGCTGTCAGGAGTTGTGTAATTTCTAAATAAAATAGCATTTGCAGGCTGCTCTTTAATATTAGTATGAGTAATGGGCGTGCCATTCATATCTTCAGCGTTCTCTACAAGCTTTTCTTCTCTTCCATCATTTGCTACTACACCGGATTGGTCTGTCAGAGAGCTTAAGGGGCTTCCCGTTACCCAGTACGTATTAGCCTGTAGGTCTGTCTTTGAAACCTCGGCATCTTTGTTGCAAATCGTATATTTCGTGTCAAAAACATCAGTTAATAACTGCTCTGCAGCAGTACCGGATAAACCGGAAAGGCCTGTCATCATGGAGCTTGTTTTTTCGGTTACTACTATGTAACTGCCCCGTCTGAATTTATTGGTAAATTTTGCAAGCTGTTTGTCCTTTAAGCCGATAATGCCATTTTCTACTGTCATGTTAGTGTCAGCGGAATCATCGACCAGCTTTTCGCTGCCATCGGCATCCCTTTCATAAAGAATGTATCTTGCACCATTTGCCGGCTCTGCTTTTCCGCTGCTTACCGAACCATAATCTGCGATGGACTCCTGATGCATGATAAAGCCGACTCCGGAAGCAACTGCGTTCATATCATCTACTGAACGAGCGCCATAATGGGTAGCAAGGTTGCGGATGTCCAAATCAAAAACAAGATTTTTCACATTGTTTTTGAAATTCGTATTATTAGCAAACAAAGAATCAATACCGGTAGTATCTACTTCCTTTTCAGCGGAAAATACATTATTGTCCGGAAAGTTAAAGCTAATGTACATATTGGATTCCCAAAGTCCACGCTCCATGTAATACATGGTAAGAGTATGCTGCTCTGTATTGTCTCCCACCAATGTAAAGTTTTTTACAGCAGTGTTATTTTCTCCAGTGGCGGTTTTTACATAACTTTGAGCACCATTACCAGTAGGATCAGACGGGTCTTTAATACCAACAGTAGCTTTTTTATCCTTAAAGTTCAATTCGCCGCTTACTATTCCGTGACCGCCGCCAATGTCTAGGGCTAATTTACCGTCTATGAAAATCCAGATATCGTCATCACCGGAAAACTTAAATGTAATATCCTCAGAATTGCCGTCCTCGTCTTTAATAGTGCCATCTGGTGTCAGACGGAAGTTGATATCCATTTTCATTCCAAATCCATAGTTTAGTGCATTTACGTTGGCGCTTGTATCTGCATCATCAAATGGGAAGAAATTGGAATTTGTTGTTCCCTTACCATTTGTGTATCCCTTGATAGGAACTTGGGTTTCTTCTAGGAAATAATCGTCAATGGCATCGTTATAAGTCATACGCAGGTTTGTAGCTTTACTGTCAAACGTCCAATAATCGTCTACCTTTGTAAAAGGGAAATATACGGAAGGATAAACCTTACCAAGTGCAGTATTATAGGAGTTTGCACCCTTCAAAAAGCCTTCGTCAAAAAAGGGAGCCTGCTTACCGCTCATTTGTAGTTTGCCGTCGGCTGACAGGGAAGAATCTACTAATCCCTGAGTGGCAACCGAAGTGTTGTGAGAATGATTATTTGAGCCTTCATTTTCACTACATTGAGTACAGTCTTTCCGGTATTCCGAGTTGTTGTTATGGTAAAATTGATCCCGGTCACTATAACCATGTAATCCCATATCACTTCCAATACTCTTGAAATAAGTGCCTTCACTATTCCATTTCCACTGGAAATGTCCAAAATATAGAGGATTGACCACGCTGTCGCCATAATAATCACTAAGTGCCATATTAAACAACTTATGAGTCATATAAGTTCTGTTGGTATAATTAAATTTAGGCGTACCGCTAGACGAACCTGTATCAACGTCCCCTCTGTCGATTCCATTAAGCTCTAAGTCAGAAAAATAATCAAAAAAGGTAGTATTAACATATAATTTTTTATTGTCCAAAACCTCTATGCCAGTGGTGCCAGCAGTATAGGTAATTTTATTTCCTTTTGTGGTAACCTTATGAGCTTCATCCCATATGCCGCTTCTGCGTTTGGCAGAAACCTCATTTCCATTCGCATATTGCTTTTCATATACACATTGGTCACCGTTATCTGCATAAAAGCAGGGATTGGCTATTTCGTTAGCATCAGGAATCGTCAAATCCTCTGTGCAGGTGCCGCCTGTCTGAAAATTGCTTGAATTTATATTAGGATAATTGGCGAATACAATACGGTCATATTCTGCATCCAGATTTACAGACCAGACATCTTTCCATGTATTGGCTCCTTGTGTGTAGGAGGCTTCCTTTGTCATTTCCCCCTTTGTTGAAGCGGAAATGTCTGTTGATTTCCATGCATAATAATATACTTTGGAGTCATTAGCCGTAGAAGGTATACTATTGGGGTTATGTATTACTTTTCCACCTGGCTGGCCGTCATTACCCGAATAATTTACCTTAGACTGAGTGGCATCAAAATAAATAGTCCGCTCACCTGCGCCTGCCCTTAAATCAATCACAGCAGAGCCCTGAGCAGTATCCACATCCTGCTTTGCGCCGGAAGCAGCATTGCCGGAAATGGAGCCGCTTTTTTGGGAACCGGTATCTGGTTCTGTTGCGGATTTGGATTCCATGGCAGGGCTTGTCTTACCAGCAGGTGTTGTGGTATTGGCTGGTTTGGTTTCTGTAGAAGATGCTGCCTCGTCGGAGGATTCCAATTGTACGGTATCCGTGGATTTGGCGGTGTCTTCCACAGCGAAAACTGATATTATGGAGCTGTTAGTAATGAAAAGCACGAAAGCTGCTAACAGACAAAATATCCTTTTTCTGTTTTTGTTCATTGTCGCATCTCTCCTTTGCATTATTTTTAAAGTATATTGTTATATTATAAAAAAGCTACACTTTTATAATTTTTATGGCATAGCACGTAATAGCTTAGTCCACAGTCGCAGAGAGGATTTCCCGCAGAGCATATTTTTTGGCTGTGTACTGAACTGTTACTGCAGCATAAAAGTTCTGTGTAACTTATGTTGACTTCTAGTATATCATATGTAATAATAAAAAACTATAGCATTTTTGAGTATTCTTAAGATTTTTTCTGCTTTGATGGTGCTTTTCCTAAACCGCCTTGGAAAGTTATGGAAACCGTTTAGGCATCATATGAGGCTTTTACGAAAAATTTATAAAATATCTTAATGTCAGTTCAGCCACAGACACAGAGAAAGGGATGCGCAGAGCATGTTTTCTTAAGGAGCCCTTTCTCTGTGCCTGTAGCTGAACTGTTACATCTTATAATTAAATTCAAGAACGGAATCTGTTGATTATTTGAAAAGTTTGTGCTATTATCAAAAAAAATATGTCTTTGCTGTAATATGAAGTAAAGAGGTATACTGTTATCAGGCAAAATAAGTTACTCAATTGTCTTAAAGTTACAAAAGCACTAAATTATTTTTATTTGCATAACCACATATGTTTATTGAATTCATATTTTGTATGCCATTCATATTCCATATGTTATTAAAGCAACCACTATATGCTTCTTGTTTGGTTTTATTCATTCTGATATTTTTCTTTTTCTATAGTGCTGTAGTCAATGTTTTACCGGTAAAAGCATCAACTTTTTTCTTCCCATTACACACAAGGATAGTAGAACTGATATGGAGGTAGGATGAAATGGAACAAGAAGGAAAAAAGAAAAACTTTTTCCACAGCATGAAAGTCCAATTATTGGCAATGTCACTGATTCCATTGTTTATTTTAGGAATCATCAGTATTTTTACAGCCGAAATCAATCTGGAGAAAGGATTACAGGAAGAGTCCTTGAAGCAGCTAAAGGCAAGCTGTATAGCTATCAGGGCAGCTTATGATAATCTCAATGACGAGCCATATACATTGAGTGATACAGGGGATATGCTAAAGGGAGATTATAACATCAGCCAAAATGTAGAGAAGATTGATACATATACAAATGGCATGGATTCGGATGCCACATTATTTTACGGAGATACCAGAAAAGCTACATCCCTTGTAGATGCTTCTACGGGAGAAAGGATTATAGGAACTAAGGCATCGGAAGAAGTAGCAAATGTTGTTTTAAAGGGTGAGGAGTATTCTTCTACCGATATTATTATCAATGGGGAAAATTATTGTACATATTACATTCCCTTAAAAAATCCGGATGGAACAGTGGTTGGAATGGTATTTGCAGGGGAGCCCAGCAAACAGATAGACTCCTATATTTCATCTGAGCGGAATAATATATTGTTGATTACGGTCATTGTGTTAATAGGCGCTATTGCATTTGTAGTATATGTATCTACCAGACTTGGAAAAGCAGTGGACGATACAAAAGAAGCAATAGACAACCTTGCAGCAGGGAATCTTGCCTCCAGAGTGGCAGAAAACGTATTGAAAAGAAAAGATGAAATTGGAGATATGGGACGTAGCTTAGAGAGCTGTATGGAAACCTTACATGCTACGGTAAGCAATATTCAGGACTTTGCCGCAAATGTCCAGAAGGCAGGCAGCGAACTGGAATCCATGGCAGCGCATACGAGCCAGAATGCAGATGAGATTTCTCTTGCAGTAGAAGACGTTTCAAAAGGTGCGGTATCTCAGGCAGAGGATGTGGAGACTGCCACCATGCAGGTCAGCGATATGGGACAGGCTATTGAGACGATTGCAGCGGATATTGCTGATTTGGAACGTACATCAGAAAAAATGCAGACTGCAGGAGCAGAAGTAACGGGAATCATTAACGAATTAAATGAGAGTAACGATAAAACAGTAGAAGCCGTAAAGAGCGTATCTAAAAATGTAACAGCTACAGATGAGTCGGTAATGAAAATTTCTGAGGCTGTGGAGATGATTACAAATATTGCCGGACAAACAAGCCTGCTGTCCCTAAATGCTTCCATTGAAGCAGCGCGCGCCGGCGAAACAGGAAGAGGCTTTGCGGTGGTAGCTTCCGAAATTCAAAAGCTTTCAGAGGAGTCAAATAAATCCGCACAATGTATTTCCGAAATCATTAAAGGCTTGTCAGAGGATTCAAGCAATTCCATGGAAATGATGGAAGAGGTTAACCTCAGGCTGAAAGAACAACAGGAAAAATTAGATGCTACCAAAGAGCGGTTTGAAAATGTCAATGCCGGCATTGCAGCTTCCAGAGAAGAAACAATGGAAATCAATAATCAGGCGAAGGCATGCGACCTAGCAAGGGAGAAGGTAGTAGACATCATTCAGGATTTGTCAGCTATTTCCGAAGAAAATGCAGCTTCTTCACAGGAAACCACAGCATCCATGCAGGAATTAAATGCAACCATCAGCCTGCTGGCAGAATCAGCCGGAGGCTTGAAGCAACTGGCCGTTGCCTTATCCGAATCAATAGAATTTTTTAAAGTATAATTCTGATAAGACAATTTAAAAGTTCTTACTTTTACACACAAGAAATACACCCGCAGCATAGAATGACATTTTGTGTTGTGGGTGTATTTTACTCTGCAAGATTTTTTACCAAGATTACAAAATATAAAATCTTGTTATATATTCTAACCTATTTATCTCCATAATGATATCGACAAGCCAAAATGTATATATTGTCTTCATCTATTCTATATATCAGGCGGTCTTTATCATTAACTCTTCTACTCCAATAACCAGATAAATTTCCACTTAGAGGTTCTGGCTTGCCTAGTCCTTCGTTACCATTTCTATCAATATCATTAATCAACTGATTGACTTTTTTTAGTGTCTTTCGGTCTTCAGTCTGCCAATAAAGATAATCTTCCCAGCCAGTATCCGCAAATATTTTATTCATCGCCTTTTACCTCAAATAACTCATGGACAGAGCATTGACCTTTTTCTAACTGTGCTTTACCTTTCATTAGCCAATCGTAATTTTCTTTATTTCCCATAACATAAATATTTTCCATAAGATTATTATATGACTCTTCTGATATCATAACTACATTCTTGTTGTTTTTTCTTGTGACAATCATAGTTTCATAATCATCAGTTACTTTATCCATATACATTTTCATATTATCACGAAGAGTTGTATAATTTACCGCCAACATAATAAAACACCTCACATATACAAGTACAGTTTTCTGTACTTGTATTGTACTGTACAATTTTCTATACGTCAATACTCTATTATATATTGTATACATTTTTTGTATTATTATTATTAATAATAAAGAATACAAAAAAATTGTACAGAATGAGAAATGTTATCTATCCCTTTTCCTTTCGTTGCGTTCCTTACTGAAAAGTGTTAGAATCACATGTGCCAGAAACTTTAGGAATTGAAAGGAAGGAACATGGGAGCTTATTATGGAAAAAAGACCAAAAAGTGAAAATGAATTGATTCAAGAGGGGCTGGAACGATTTTTAGAACAGGAGTTAAAAAATATTTCTACCGAAAAGGAGCAGGAAGCGCTTTTTCATTCTTCCAGCGAATATCCGAAAGGTGGATACCCGAAAGACGAATATCCAAAAGGCGAATACCCGAAACCGGGCAGCGATACCATTCAGATGATTGATTTGGAAAGAACGTCAGGAAAACATGGGGGACAGAGGGGATTTGTAAAAGAGGATCAAAATGGTCTGGATTTGGATTTTGAAGAACAAATCCCAGAGAGAAATCCTAATGTACCAAGAAATATAAATAACAGAAAAACTGCAAAAAAAGCGGACAGGACAAAGTCCGGTAAAATAGAAAACCGTAAAACTGCAAATAAAAAAGATGAGACGGGAAGAAGCGCTACGGAAAGAAATGCTTCAGGAAGAAATGCGGCAGGAAGAAGTGCAATGGAAAGAAGTACCGGAAAAAATTCTGCAGGAAACAGCAAAAAAGAAGGCATCAGAAAAAAAGGAGATAATAGAAAAAGCAGAGAAAGGGATATGGCAAAAAATAAAACAGACAAGGCAGGCAGAAAAAAGAAAAAGAAATTTTCCGGCTGGAAAAAGCTTGTGGCAATTTTGGCAGTGCTGCTCCTTGTGGGCATGGGCGGTTTGTATGCCATTGTGGGAAGCGTATACGACAAGATGAAATATGAGAAGGTGGAAAATTTTTCCAAAGAGCCTATGAAAGAAAATGGAGTCATCAATATTTTGCTGATAGGAAATGACTCTAGGGAAAATGGTGAGGATGGACGATCCGATGCCATGATTCTCGTATCCATTAGCGATAAAACAAAGACCATTACCATGACATCCCTGCTTCGGGATATGTATGTGGACATTCCGGGGCATGACGGTAACAGGCTGAATGCAGCTTATTCCTATGGGGGATCGGAGCTTTTGATGGAGACAATCCAGCAAAATTTTGATATCCAAGTCCACCGATATGCCCTTGTGAACTTTCAGGCATTTGCCAATCTGGTAGATGCGGTAGGAGGCGTGGATTTAGAGCTGACAAATGGAGAAGTAAACTATGTAAATGGCTATCTGGTTGAATACAACATGCTAGAGGGCAGACCGGAGGGAACGGATTATCTGGATACGTCCCTAAGCGGCATGATTCATTTGAATGGCCCGCAGGCGCTTGCTTATACAAGAAACCGTTATATTGGCACCGATTTTGGAAGAACCGAACGGCAAAGAAAAGTACTTGCGGCAGTCATGAAAAAAATGCCCGCAGCGCTTGCCGTAAATTCCGGCGAATTGGTTGACGGATTATTTCCCAACCTTACAACGAACCTTACAAAAGGCGAATGTTTTAAATTAAGCTTAAATGGAAGCAAGCTCCTAACCTATGACCTAGTGCAGCAGGCAATTCCAGCGGAGGGAACCTATTCCAATGCCACCATTCGGAGCATGGCAGTGCTGCAGGTGGATTTTGAAGCAAATAAAAGGCTTCTTCAGGAAAGCATTTACGGAAAAAAATAAGAAAAAATGTAACAGTTCAGCCCACAGGAGCAGAGAGGGTTTCCCCCAGAGTATGTTTTCTTCGTCGCCACGCTTTCGCTCTATAAAAACGCAACAGTGCTAAGCTCGAAAATACCTCGCTAAGCGCTGGCGTTTTTATAAGGGCTCCTTAAGAAAACATACTCTGGGAAAAACCCTCTCTGCTCCTGTGGGCTGAACTGTTACGAAAAAATGCTTGAAAATTTGAAAATTGTGTGTCCATGAAAGATTAGTAATTACAATTAGAGAGTATCTGTGTTATACTGTTTCTAATTGCATGAATCCGGAGTATTTCGGAAGGGCAGTTTGTGGCAGGATTTACAGGAAT
The DNA here is from genome assembly GCA_023664735.1 of Robinsoniella sp. Classification (GTDB taxonomy): domain Bacteria; phylum Bacillota; class Clostridia; order Lachnospirales; family Lachnospiraceae; genus RGIG3040. Next base: position 10,766 of record JAMPFB010000075.1, read on the forward strand.
AAGCCACAATATGAAGGAGGAACAACAAAGTGTCGAAAGAAAAAGAAGTAAAAAAAGAGTCAGAAAAGGTCATGACAAAATATGAAAAGAAGCAGGCTGCAAGACTGGCACAGCAGAAAAAGGATGAAAAATCAGCAAAGCTTACCAAGCTTGTTTTTTCCCTTATATGTATCTGCATCGTGGCAGCTATCGTATTTTCCATAGGAAGCTCTGTAATCAGGCGGCAAAATGCAATCAATGGTACCTATGTGAAAATCGGAGACCATGAAGTATCAAAGGTAGAATACGATTTTTGTTACAATGTGGTTGTCAATAATTACCTGAATATGTATTCATCCATCCTTCCTTACATGGGATTAGATACCTCTAAGGATTTTGCAGACCAGCAATATGATGAAAGCAAAAGCTGGAAGGATGCCTTCGATGAAATGACGGTAGAACAGTTAAAACAAGTAAAGGCATTAGTAGATGACAGCAAAGCACAGGGCTTTACCTATGATGATGCTGAAGACTATAAAAAATTTCAGGACAGTCTGGAATCTGCAGCAACAGAAGCAGGCATTAGCATAAAAGAATATTACAAGAACAATTATGGCGAATATGCGACAGAGGCAAGAATTGAGCCTTTTGAAAAAGAAAGCCTGTTAGCAGCAGCTTACTTTCAGGAGCTGCTTGAAAAGAACAAGCCGTCTGATGAAGAAATCACCGCATATTATGAAGAAAATAAGGACGATTATGACCTGATAGATTACAGGAGCTTTACCTTCTCTGCTACCGTAGGCGAGGATGCCGGGGAGGAAGAAACGGCGGCTGCTATGGAGGTTGTAAAAGCAAGTGCAGAAGAAATGCAGGCAAAGAGAGAAGCAGGCGAAGACTTTGAAGCTCTCTGTGTCCAGTATGCAACAGGAGACAACAAAGCATCCTATGAGGACGCAGAAACAGAGCAGAGCCTTACAGAAGGTGCAACTCAATCCTCTGTTCCTTATGCTTACGCAGACTGGCTCTTTTCCGAAGAAAGAAAAGAAGGAGATTTGACAGTTATTCCGGATGAATCAAGCAATCAGTATCATGTAGTTGAATTTGTTTCCAGACGCTTTGACGAAGCTTCCAATACATCCATTTCTGATACCTTGTCACAGAGCAGGGCAGGCGAATATGTGGATGCGCTTTGCCAGACATATGATATAACGGATGTAGCTGGCAAGCTGAAATACCTGACCATTTCAGAGGAAACAGTAAGTGATAATGGAGTGGAAGAAGATGCGGATTCGGCAGGAGAGACAGAGGAAATAGATATATCTGATTCCGAAGAGGAAGCCGGAGGAGCAGATGGTGACGACTCTACGGAGTAATAAAGAATGTTAGAAAACATGTTCTGTCTGATTTTATGACAGTATGTACAAAACGTAATGAGACTACCGCACTAAGTAATTAGAGTGGTAGTCTCATAGTTTTTATTTGGGATGCGCTTGACTATTATCCTATCGTATAAAATAAAGCCTTACAGAAATACTGGCAGGGCTTCAGACAGTGTAAAACAGAGTAAAAAATTGTTCTATGGATTCTGCTTTGGCCGCTATTTTATGCCATTTCTTCAAGATTTCAAGATTCGTTTCTGAAAGAATATTTTGTCTTGCTTCCTCTGAAACCTCTCCTAATTCTTCTAATAACTCTAAAATATCTTCTGCTTTTCCTTCTGCTTTTCCCTTCTCATATCCCTCTTCCAGCAAAGTTCTTTTATGCAGCTCTTCATCATATTCAAATATACTCACCTGAATCGCCTCCGATTTATTCTTTATTAGGAATTCCCTTAAAATGTCCTCTTTTATGCATTCATCAACTGCCTTCCTTATAGATTCCTCTATACAAGTCTTTTCCAACTATCAGCTTCTCATATAACCTTGCCGTGTAAAACAAGTCCCTTAAAGGCATGTTAGGGTTCACTGTAGATTGATGTTCATACAGGTTCATCCACATATCCAACATGCAGGATACGTCATTTTTCATGTTCATGTAGATGGCATTTTCCAGTGTGGTGATTTCCAATTCATTCGGATTTTCATAGCAGGTGCCGTTTACGGCATTATAAAGCTCTAGCAATTCCTCTTTGCCGCTGTAAATCATGCGGAATACGGTGTCCTTATGATTAAAAATGACTTTTCTGCTGGTTTTCTTTTTCGTATTTTTCTTCATGCATTTCCTCCTTTTTGCAGGAGGTATTCGCTTTTCTGTGGCGGTCTAAAAGCTTCTTCTCACAAGCGCCTTCTGCTCTTTCACAATCCTTCAAAAAACCTCACTGCTTTTCCTTTTATTGGTAAATTGTAAGCATTGATGTTCTTTGACTTTTCAGAATTGAATTCAGAACGGCTTTTCGCCAGAAAGTTAGAATATAAATGCTTTTATGTATTTTAGCATAACAATATGAAATTGCGCAATATAATTTCCTAAAATTTAATATTTTTTTGTAACGGTTCAGCCTGCTTGTAACAGTTCAGCCCATAGACGCAGAGGAAGGACCACACAGAGCATGTTTTCTACGTCGCCACGCTCTCGCTCTA
>JAMPFB010000076.1 GCA_023664735.1 Robinsoniella sp.
CCTCGCTAAGCGCTGGCGTTTTTATAAGGGCTCCTTTAGAAAACTTGCTCCGCATGAAACCCGCCTTGGGCTTGTGGGCTGAACGGTTACGAAAAGATGTATAAGAAACAAGCCTAAAGGAATAAAATGAAGGAAGAAAGTTTGGAATTATATATGGAAGGCGGATGCATTTATGAAAAAACAAGGTATTGTAATGATTAGTGTGTTATTTGTGGGTATATTGCTTTTAGGATGTGCAAAAAAGGTGGATAAGGAAGAAAAAATAAAGGACTTGGACTTTACAGTGGTCAGCGATGATGAATTACCGGAGGAACTAAAAACCTCTATTGAAGGCAAAAAGGAAAATCCATTTAAATTCACCTATGAAGAGGCAGGATACTTATACATATGTGCAGGCTACGGAAAACAGCCTACAGGGGGATACTGCATTACTGTAGATGAGGTATACGAAACAGAAAATGCTATTTATATGGACAGCAATTTAATGGGACCTACAGATGAGGATGCAAAGGGAAGTGCGGCTTCTTATCCATATGTGGTGATTAAGATAGAGTTGATTGAAAAGGCAGTGGTGTTTCAATAGAAGATGGGATTTATCCATTTTTACTAGAAAAGGCTGAACTGTTACCGGGCGTGCAGAGGGATAATGGAAAAATAATTGTATAAACCCCCAAAATAACGTATAATCTATCTGAAACACAATTTATCCCAGCAAAGAAAGGAAATACAAATAGTGCTATTGATTAAAAACGGAACAATCGTAGACCCTGTAAAGCTTCAGGAAGTACAGGCGGATATTTTTATTCAGGACGGAAGGATAAAGAGGATAGATAAGGAACTGGATGAAAAAAAGCTTGCGGAAGAATTTAGCGCCTGTGGAAAGAAGCAGGGCGGAGAAGAAGAAAATATGCAGGTTTTGGATGCTTCGGGAAGGAAAATAGGTCCCGGCCTTGTGGATGTGCATGTGCATTTCAGAGATCCGGGGTTTACTTACAAGGAAGATATTCTGACGGGTGCAAAGGCTGCAGCAAAGGGAGGCTTCACTACAGTGGTGCTGATGGCAAATACAAAGCCTTCTGTAGATAACGAAGAGACGCTTTCCTATATATTAAAAAAAGGAAAGGAAACAAACATTCATGTGGAAACATGTGGAACTGTTACAAAGGGGCTTAAAGGCAGGGAATTAACGGATATGGAAGGGCTGAAGGCAGCAGGCGCCGTTGGCTTTACGGACGATGGCATTCCGCTTATGGATCAGGAGCTTTTGGAAAAAGCCATGGTGACTGCAAAAGAGTTAGCGGTGCCTATCAGCCTTCACGAAGAGAATCCTTCTTATATTGAAAACAACGGAGTCAATGCAGGGGAGGCAGCAGCGCATTTTGGAATAGGTGGTTCCAGCTCCAAGGCGGAGATATCCTTGATTGAAAGAGATGTGGCTCTTGCCTTAAAAACAGGAGTTTCTTTAAATGTACAGCATATCAGTACAAAAGAAGGGGTTGCAATTGTCCGGAAGGCAAAGGAGCAGGGCAGTAACATTCACGCAGAAGCTACTCCCCACCACTTTACATTGACGGAGGAGGCCGTCATAAAAAAAGGGACTCTGGCAAAAATGAACCCACCTTTAAGAAAAGAGGAGGACAGGCTTGCTATTGTTGAAGGATTGAAGGATGGCACAATTGACCTGATTGCTACGGATCATGCGCCTCACGCAAAGGAAGAAAAGGACAAGCCGCTTACAGAAGCGCCAAGCGGCATTATTGGTCTGGAAACAGCATTTGGATTAGCAGTTGCTAATCTGGTAGCGCCGGGACACCTTACCCTGCCCGGACTATTTGAAAAGATGAGCTTAAACCCTGCAAGGCTTTACCATCTGTCGGCAGGAACGATAGAAGAAGGGGCTGTGGCGGATCTGATTATTTTCGATGATAAGAAACAGTATATATTTAAGGAAGAGGACATATGCTCCAAATCCCATAATACTCCCTTCATAGGTGAGACGCTTCAGGGAAAGATATATTTTACCATTGCAGGAGGAACTATTGCATATCGGGCAGAATGAGGTTTCTATAGAGCCTGTGGGCAGAATGGTTACACAAATTTTGATAGAATTAAAAATAAAGCAAGAAAGTATAGAGAGGGCAAAATGAAAAAAAAGAAAAAAGAAACAGCAGTTGTATATTCCCAAAAGGAAATAGCGCAGGGGATTTTTGACATGTGGATTGAGACATCCCTTGCGGAGAACGCCCATCCGGGACAATTTATCAGCATTTATCCCAAAAATCAGGCAACCCTTCTGCCAAGACCTATTAGCATTTGTGAAGTGGATGAAAAGCAGAAAAGGCTTCGGATTGTTTATCGGATTGCAGGGCAGGGCACAAAGGAATTTTCCGGCTATGGAAAGGGAGATGATATTTCCATTCTGGGCATTTTAGGGAACGGATTTCCATTAGAAGCTGCAGAAGGAAAAAATGTATTTTTAATGGGAGGCGGCATTGGAATACCACCCATGCTTCAATTGGCAAAAGAGTTAGCTTCTGCTAATCAAAGAGCCGGAAGAGATAATAGCAGCATTAAAATAATACTTGGTTACCGCAGTGAATTGTTTTTACAGGAAGACCTGATGCAGTATGGACAAGTCTACATAGCAACAGAGGATGGAAGTACGGGAAGCAAGGGAACGGTTATGGATGCCATAGAAGATAACCACTTAAAGGGTGACGTGATTTTCTCCTGCGGGCCTATGCCCATGCTTCGGGCAATCAAGAAGTATGCTGCAGAAAAAAACATGACGGCATATTTATCTTTGGAGGAAAAAATGGCATGTGGCGTTGGCGCATGTTTAGGCTGCGTATGTAAAACAAAGGAAATGGATCAGCATTCCTTTGTGCATAACGCAAGAGTCTGTACGGATGGTCCCGTTTATCTGGCAGAGGAGGTGGATATCTGATGGAAAAGAAGAGAAACATGGCAGTAACCATAGCAGGAGTTACTTTTCAAAACCCGGTCATGACTGCTTCCGGAACTTTTGGTTCAGGAATGGAATATGGAGAATTTGTAGATTTAAATAAGCTTGGCGCCGTAGTGACGAAAGGGGTTGCCAATATACCATGGCCCGGCAATCCTACCCCAAGGGTTGCTGAAACCTATGGAGGGATGCTAAATGCCATTGGGCTTCAGAATCCGGGAATTGATGTTTTTATCAAAAGAGACTTGGAATTTCTAAAAAATTATAATACAAAAATAATCGTAAATGTCTGTGGAAAATCTGTAGAGGATTATGTGGAAGTAGTAGAAAGATTGTCAGAACAGGCGGTTGACATGCTGGAAATCAATGTATCCTGCCCAAACGTAAAGGAAGGCGCCATTGCTTTCGGGCAAAAAGCAGATGCCTTATATCATATTACGGAAGAAATTAAGAAAAAAGCAAAACAGCCGGTTATTATGAAATTAAGCCCCAATGTTACGAGCATTGGAGAAATGGCAAAAGCTGCTGAAGCAGCAGGGGCAGATGCCATATCCTTAATCAACACCATAACAGGAATGAAAATAGATATCCAAAAAAGGAAGTTTGCCCTTGCTAACAAAACCGGAGGACTTTCCGGTCCTGCCATTAAACCGGTAGCAGTGCGTATGGTATATGAAGCTGCACATGCAGTAAAAATTCCAATTATTGGCATGGGAGGCATTGCAAATGGTGAGGACGCCATCGAATTTATGATGGCAGGAGCTACGGCGGTTTCCATAGGCGCCATGAATTTTGTGAATCCTTATACAACGGAAGAAACCATACAGGGAATTGAGGATTATATGGAGCAATATAATATAGAAGATATTCAAGAAATAATCGGATGTGTAGAGTAAGCCAAAGGTATATCTGATGTGTGGAGTAAGCAAAGTGCAGATCAGATATGCAGGATAAGTAAAATGCATATCAGATGTGTGAAATTAGCGGATTGACATATCAGATGATAGAAGAAATAAAAAACAGAATGATTTATATGTATAAAAAGATAGGAGAAAAAGGAAAATGAAAAAAAGTGAAAAAAGACAATGGAAAACGATGGTTCAAATGCTGGCTGTTGTTTTTGCATTATTGGGGCTTGTTATTCCGGAGAAAACAGTTTGTGCAGGTAATAGTTTTACGGCAGCGGATGGATTTTTGCTGGGAACAAGAATTTCCCAGAGCTATACGGAGGCAGATTCGGAGGAATATTATAAGTTTACGACACCCGGTGGACGGGCTTTTTACAGCCTGACCATGTACAATGTATCTAATGGAAGAACCAAATATATGAAAATATATGACAGCCCATCCTTTAGCGGAAATGTATTGATTGACTTGAATATGTATAGCAGTGGAAACAAGACTAAGGCAGTTAAGCTCCAGCCGAACCATACTTATTATATCTATTGTAGTGGAGGGGGCGTTGGAGAAAGTGCTTTTGTATTAAATCGTATTAGTGATGATTATGGAGATACCTTTGCAGAAGCAGCGAATGTTGCAATAGGAAGCACCGTGAATGGCAGGATTGAAGTAAGTGGAGAAGGGGAAAAGGACTTTTTCCGTTTTACTACAGGAGGAGGAAATTCGTTTTATCAGCTGGCACTTGCAACTACGGGGACGGATAGCTGTGAAGCGTATATTTATGAAGGAAATGACGCTTCTTATAATCATATCGATCTTTGGGCATCTTCCGGGAACACAGATATAGAATTGCCAAAGCTTCAGAAGAACCACACCTATTATGTAATGGTTAAAGGAGTCTGGGATGCTTCCACTTCTTATAAATTTTCAGTGAAGGAAGTTCCGGACGAGGCAGGAGATGATTTTGCGGATGCCACAAAGGTCACTGTAAATAAGGGGAAATCCGCAAGGATTCAATCGAAAAAAGATGTAGATTTCTTTCGGTTTACCACAGACAAGAAAAAGACTGCCTATCAGCTTTGCATTAAAAATAAATCTCAGGGAAGCATTCAAATAACTGTATACAGCAATAAGGATATTGCTTCCACAGTCTCCGGCCTGAAAGAGCGCTATATTTCTTCAGCTACTACAGAAACGATTCCGCTGACGTTAAAAAAGGGAAGAACCTATTATGTGAAAGTAACAGGAGGCGAAGGCTCGGATTATGTATTGACAATGAAAGATGCACAGACAGCTATTAAAAAGGCGAAACCATCCGGATTTAAGGTAAAAGGTTATGGGGGATATTTTTCCAGATATGCATATCTGACATGGAAATACCAACAAGGTTATTCCGGATATGAAATATGGCGTTCTACTTCACCCAAAAAGGGATTTAAAAAGATTAAGACTATTTCGGCAAAGACAAGTAGTACATCCTCTTACATGGATAAAAATGTGAAAAAAGGAAAAACCTATTATTACAAAATGCGCTATTATGTAAAGGACAACGGAAAGAATTATTATAGCAAGTGGACGAATGCCAAAAAAGCTAAGATTCGTTAAAATGAAATGTTTCTAAATTTCCGAATTTTGATTGCATATTCGGAAGCGGTTCGTTATACTAAATAATTGAGGGACATTTGCAAGGTTTCTCACAAAATAATAATACTATTTTATATTTGGAGGGTTATATATGGCAAGATTTACATTACCGAGAGATGTTTACCATGGAAAAGGAAGCCTTGAGGAGCTGAAGAACTTAAAGGGCAAAAAGGCGATTTTAGTAGTAGGCGGCGGCTCCATGAAGCGGCAGGGCTTTTTGGATAAAGCGGTAGATTATTTGAAGGAAGCCGGCATGGAGGTAGAGCTTTTTGAAGGCGTTGAGCCGGACCCATCTGTTGAAACAGTTATGAAGGGTGCAGAAGCAATGCGTGCATTTGAGCCGGACTGGATTGTGTCTATGGGCGGTGGCTCGCCAATTGATGCAGCAAAAGCAATGTGGGCATTTTATGAATATCCGGAGACGACATTTGAAGATTTGATTACACCCTTTAACTTTCCGGAGCTTAGGCAGAAGGCAAAATTCTGTGCGATTCCTACAACATCAGGGACGGCAACGGAGGTAACTGCATTTTCTGTCATTACCAATTATCAGACAGGCGTGAAATATCCACTGGCAGATTTCAATATTACTCCGGATGTGGCAATTGTTGATCCTGACCTTGTAATGGGACTTCCCAAAAAGCAGGTTGCGTATACAGGCATGGATGCTTTGACACATGCTATCGAGGCATATGTTTCTACCCTAAACGGACCTTTCACAGACCCTCTTGCTCTACAGGCAATCGAGATGGTGCTTGACTATCTGCCCGCCTCTTACAATGAGGATATGGTGGCAAGGGAAGAGATGCATTATGCACAGTGTCTGGCAGGTATGGCATTCTCTAATGCTTTATTGGGAATCGTACATTCCATGGCACACAAGACTGGAGCAGCCTTCTCTACCGGACATATTCCACACGGCTGTGCCAATGCCATTTATCTGCCATACGTTATCAAATACAATGCTAAGAACGCAGTGGCAGCAGCCAGATACGCAGAAATTGCCCGCAGAATGGGACTGGAAGGCATTTCTGAAAAAGCGCTTATCAACAGCCTCTGCGCAAAGATTGACGAATTTAACGTGAAGCTGAATATTCCAAAAACATTAAAGGAATTTGGCATTCTTGAAGATGAATTTAAAGAAAAAGTAGCAGGAATCGCAGAACGTGCCGTAGGAGACGCCTGCACAGGCTCCAATCCAAGAGAAATAGATAAGACAGCCATGGAACAGTTATTCAACTGCACATACTACGGAACGGAAGTTGACTTCTAAAAGCAACATATATAATGGAAAGTGGAAAACCACCCCTCGCTCCCCCTAAATACGGGAATACAAGAGAGCGAGGGGTATTATCATATACAAAAATAACAGTTCAGCTTACAGACACAGAGCAGATTTTCCACAGAGCATCCAGTAGCATTTATCTGGGCACAATTGCCGGAGGGCTTACCGATACACAGTGAGAGCAGGCAGAGCATCCAGTAGCATTTATCTGGGCGCAATTGCCGGGGGCTTACCAATACACAGTGGGAGCAGGCAGAGCATATAGTAGTTTTGCGGACCTTGGCAAAGTCGCCGGTCCTTACGCACCGTACTTTGGTGCGTTAGTACCGCTGCGTCTTTGCAGAGCGAGAGCGTGTCCGCAAGACTACTATATGCTCTGCCTGCTCCCACGTCCTTCCAACCACTCCCCCATCCCTTTTTTCCCAATTTCATAATTTTTTTAGAATTTTATGGCAAAATAATGTTGACAATACTAATTCACAGTGCTACATTAGGTACAGAACATATTAGCACTCTACCAAAGCGAGTGCTAACAATTCCAAAAAGGTTCTTCTAAGGTAGACAATAAGGAAGTGATTGGATGCAGCTAGATGAAAGAAAATTAAAAATTCTCCAAGCCGTTATTCGTAATTACTTGGAAACGGGAGAACCGGTAGGCAGCAGGACGATTTCAAAATATACGGATTTGAATTTAAGCTCTGCTACCATACGAAATGAAATGGCGGATTTAGAGGAGCTTGGCTATATCTTGCAGCCCCATACCTCTGCAGGCAGGATTCCATCTGACAAAGGCTATAGGCTTTACGTGGATGAGCTTATGCAGAAGGAACGGGAAGTAGATGAAATGAAAGTCATGCTTCTTGAAAAAGAAGAAAAGATGGAACAGCTTCTAAAGCAGGTAGCAAAGGTTCTGGCAGTCAACACTAATTACGCCACCATGATTTCAGCCCCCAGCTATCAGGGCAATAAATTGAAATTCATTCAGCTTTCCCGTGTGGATGTGAATCAGATTCTGGCAGTTGTGGTAGTGGAAGGGAATATTATTAAAAACAATATTTTAAATCTGGAAGCGCCCTTAGATGATGAGACTATATTAAAGCTGAACATTCTTCTGAACACACACTTATCCGGGTTGACTTTAGAGGAAATCAACCTTGGCATGATTGCAAAGCTAAAAGAGCAGGCAGGCATACACAGCAAGATTGTAAGCGATGTGATGGATGCGGTAGCAGAGGCTATCCGTGAGGAAGAGGATTTGCAGATTTATACTTCCGGCGCCAACAATATTTTCAAATATCCGGAGCTGAGCAATGGTGAGAAGGCAAGCGAAATCATAAGTACCTTTGAAGAAAAACAACTGTTGACCAGTCTGGTGCAGGATACTTTGGAAAAAAGTCAGGAAAAGGGCATTCAGGTATACATTGGTGCGGAAACGCCGGTACAGTCCATGAAGGACTGCAGTGTAGTAACTGCCACCTATGAGCTGGAAGAAGGGATGAAAGGTACCATTGGCATTATCGGACCGAAGCGTATGGATTACGAAAAGGTAGTAGGTACTTTACAGAATCTGATGAAGCAGTTAGATTCCATATACAAAAAAACGTAGAAAGGAATGAAGTAAGTGGCAGAGCAGGAAAAAGAAATCATATCAGAAGAGATAGAAGAAGATATATCGGAAGATATGACGGACACACCAGAAGATGCAGAAGAGAAAACTGAGGAAAAGCCGGAAACCTCCGGAGCAGAAGAAGAATCAGAAAAAGAAATAGAGGAAAGCGTTCAGGAAAAGGATCAGCAAAAGCCAGAGAAAAAAATATTTAAGAAAAAAGAAAAAGAAGACAAGAAAAAGGATAAGGCAAAAGAAAAAATTGAAGAGCTGGAAGATCGTGTGAAACGCCAGATGGCGGAATTTGATAATTTCCGGAAGCGTTCTGAAAAGGAAAAGTCAGCCATGTTTGAAACTGGAGCCAAAAGCGTCATTGAAAAAATCCTTCCGGTAGTTGATAACTTTGAAAGAGGACTTCAATCAATAGGAGAGGAAGAAAAAGGAAGCGCTTTTGCCGATGGAATGCAGATGATTTACAAGCAGCTTATGACAGAGCTGGAAAATCTGGGAGTCACGCCTATTGAAGCGGTTGGAACAGAATTTGACCCAGAGCTTCACAATGCGGTAATGCAGGTGGCAAGTGAAGAATATGAATCCGGCATAGTAGCACAGGAGCTGCAAAAAGGATATAAATACAGAGAAACAGTAGTAAGGCACAGCATGGTAGCTGTAGTGGAGTAGAAAAAATTTATCAAATTATTTTAGGAGGGCTTAGTTATGAGCAAAATTATTGGTATCGACCTTGGTACGACAAACAGTTGTGTAGCAGTTATGGAAGGCGGTAAGCCTACCGTCATAGCAAATACGGAAGGCGTGAGAACAACCCCGTCTGTAGTGGCATTTACAAAAACCGGAGAAAGACTGGTTGGTGAGCCTGCAAAACGTCAGGCAGTAACCAATGCAGAAAAGACTATTTCTTCCATTAAGAGAGATATGGGTACGGACGTAAAGAAGACCATTGATGGCAAGAAATATTCTCCACAGGAGATTTCTGCTATGATTTTACAGAAATTAAAAGCAGATGCAGAAAGCTATCTTGGTGAAAAGGTAACGGAAGCAGTTATTACAGTTCCTGCTTACTTTAATGATGCACAGCGTCAGGCAACAAAGGACGCAGGTAAGATTGCAGGACTTGACGTAAAGCGTATTATCAACGAGCCTACTGCAGCAGCATTGGCTTACGGACTTGACAATGAAAAAGAACAGAAAATCATGGTATATGACTTAGGCGGCGGTACCTTTGATGTGTCCATTATCGAAATCGGTGAAGGCGTTATTGAAGTATTGTCCACAGCAGGCGATAACCGTCTTGGCGGTGATGACTTTGACCAGAAGATTACCGATTATATGCTGGCAGAGTTTAAGAAAAATGAAGGCATTGATTTATCCAATGATAAGATGGCGCTTCAAAGATTAAAGGAAGCAGCAGAAAAAGCAAAGAAAGAGTTATCCTCTGCTACCACCACCAATATCAACCTGCCTTTCATTACTGCAACAGCAGAAGGGCCAAAGCACTTTGATATGAATCTGACAAGAGCAAAATTCGATGAACTTACCCATGATTTGGTAGAAAGGACTGCAGTTCCGGTAACTACAGCGCTTAAGGATGCAGGCATTACCGCTTCCGAGCTTGGAAAAGTATTATTAGTAGGCGGTTCTACCCGTGTTCCGGCAGTTCAGGATAAAGTAAAACAATTAACAGGCCATGAGCCAAGCAAGTCCCTGAATCCGGATGAATGTGTGGCTCTGGGAGCTTCCATTCAGGGCGGTAAGCTTGCCGGAGATGCAGGCGCAGGCGAAATCCTTCTTCTGGATGTAACCCCTCTGTCACTTTCCATCGAGACAATGGGTGGCGTGGCAACAAGGCTTATTGAAAGAAATACAACCATTCCTACAAAGAAAAGTCAGGTATTTTCTACTGCAGCAGATAATCAGAGCGCAGTTGATATTAACGTAGTACAGGGTGAAAGACAGTTTGCAAAGGACAACAAGTCTTTAGGACAGTTCAGGTTAGACGGCATTGCACCGGCGCCAAGAGGAATCCCTCAGATTGAGGTTACCTTTGACATTGATGCAAATGGTATCGTAAACGTATCCGCAAAGGATTTAGGAACAGGAAAAGAGCAGCACATTACCATTACAGCAGGCTCCAATATGTCTGATGCAGACATTGAAAAGGCTGTAAAGGAAGCAGCAGAATACGAAGCACAGGATAAGGCAAGAAAAGAAGGAATTGATGCTAGAAACGACGCAGACTCCTTTGTATTCCAGACAGAAAAGGCATTATCCGAAGTTGGCGATAAATTATCCGACAGCGAAAAAGCGCCGGTAGAAGCCGATCTTGCAGATTTAAAAGCATATTTAGAGTCTACAAAGGATTCAGAGCTGACACCAGATCAGGTAACAGAAATGAATGCCAAGAAAGAAAAGCTTATGAATAGCGCCCAGTCATTATTTACAAAAATGTATGAGCAGGCTCAGGCAGCAGGCGGTCCTGCACCGGATATGGGCAGTGCAGAGTCCACAGGTCCTGCACCGGAAGGCGATGTAGTGGACGGAGATTACAGAGAAGTATAAAAGAACCTATTAAGTACCATATGGGGTAAAGCCATATGGTACTTCCCACTTCCTGTTATCTGGAAAATTTTATCAATTGTTTAGAAATGAAATATTGATTTTTTACATGGTTTCTGATACATTATATGACTGATACGAATTATATTTTAGTGTAGAATATTATAGTTATAGAAATATCTTGACATAGAAGTATCTTAGTATGGAAACGGCTGTCCGGTATGGCTTTACCGTATTTTTTATTTCAGCATAAATGTAAGATAGAGAGATAGAATCGAGGAGAACGACATGGCGGAACAAAAACGGGATTACTATGAAGTGCTTGGAGTAGATAAAAATGCTGATGAAGCAGCAATAAAAAAAGCATATAGAGCCCTTGCAAAAAAGTATCATCCGGATATGAATCCGGGAGATGCGGAAGCGGAGAAAAAATTTAAAGAAGCTTCGGAAGCTTATGCCATCTTAAGTGATCCGGAGAAGAAAAGACAATATGACCAGTTTGGGCATGCTGCCTTTGAAAACGGCGGAGCCGGCGGATTTGGCGGGTTTGATTTTAATAGCGCTGATTTTGGAGATATATTTGGGGACATATTCGGAGATTTGTTTGGAAGCGGCAGGAGCAGGCGCACCAGTAACGGTCCCATGAAGGGCGCCAATGTGCGTACCAGTATCCGGATTAGCTTTGAAGAAGCAGTGTTTGGTGTTGAAAAGGAGATTGAGCTTACTTTAAAAGACCCCTGCCCCACCTGTAAGGGCAGCGGCGCAAAGCCCGGCACTACAAAAGAAACCTGTAGCAAGTGCGGTGGAAAGGGTCAGGTGGTGTTTACGCAGCAGTCCTTTTTTGGAACTATGCGGAATGTACAGACCTGTCCCGACTGTGGAGGTACGGGAAAGGTAATTAAGGAAAAGTGCGGAGACTGCCACGGTACAGGATATATTGCAAGCAAGAAAAAGATTCAGGTTTCCATTCCGGCAGGTATTGATAATGGACAGAGCATCCGTATAAGGGATAAAGGCGAGCCGGGTTCCAATGGCGGACCAAGAGGAGATTTGCTTGTGGAAGTGGTCGTACAAAGACATCCCATCTTCCAGCGACAGGATTATAATATCTTTTCAACCGTTCCAGTCAGCTTTCCGGTGGCAGCCCTTGGCGGCGAGATTATGATTGACACCGTAGACGGCAAGGTCATTTATGATGTAAAGCCCGGAACCCAGACAGATACCAAGGTGCGGTTAAAAGGAAAAGGCGTGCCTACCCTTCGGAATAAGGAAGTCAGGGGAGACCATTACGTAACCCTTGTGCTGCAGGTGCCGGATAAGCTGTCCCATGAGGCGAAGGAGCTGCTCAGACAATATGATAAGGAAACAGGCAATACCTTAGAAGCGGTAAAAAATAATTCCAAGGATGAAGGGAACAGCAAGGAAGGAAAAGAGAAGAAGAAAAAAGGGTTCTTTAAATAAAAATAGAAGAAAAGAGTGTCCTTTGGGTCTGAGAGGCTTGAAGGGCACTTTTTTTGTGCCTGTTGCTGAACTGTTACGGAAAGTAAGAAATTCAATTCCACATACCTTGCAGCAAACATCCAAATATAGTATAATCACATTAAAATTTATTTGATAAGTGAGATGATTGCAATGAAAAATCAGAATAAGAATGATAAAATAGCTTTTATATGTTTTGTGGTTGCTTCCATATGTTTTTTTATTAGCGCTCTCATAGGTATGATTAGCGATGATGGGAGCAATTGGGTTGTAAATATGTGTTTAGGTTCTGCATTTCTATGTATATCGAGCACTTATTTAAACAAAGATAAAAGCGATGAGAATAAATGATATTAGTTCCATTGGCACAATCAATAGATATATGACTATTTATGAAGTTATTGAACCGGCTGCTCATATTGAAATATACAGAGCGCCTGATGACAATAAATTTTGAAATGTGCAAAAGAGTTTTGTGAGGAATTTTCACACATAATTTATCATTTTTTTATAAATTCATTCTTGAAATAGATACAAGTCATATGATAAGATATACAAAAGCATTTATCTTCTAACTTTTCGGGGAAAACCAGTCTATCATCATTTCTACAAAGTCAAAGAACATCAATGCTTTCTATTTACCAATAACAGGAAATAAAAGCAGAGAGGTTTTTTGAAAAATTGTGGAAGCTTTTGC
>JAMPFB010000077.1 GCA_023664735.1 Robinsoniella sp.
ACGAGGTAGGCTCTCTTAAAGATTTTGTACGCAATTGGCTCACGGAGCAGGGAACGGTTTCCCCCGATAAAATTATTTGGGAATAACCGATGGAGTCCTCCCCCCTCTTGGAGCAGTAGGTATAGAGGTCAAAAGGCGTGACCTTTTGACAGGCGGCGAGAGATTGGAGAAACTTCTCGCAATCCTCGTCGTCTTGGAAAATCACCTGACGGTCAATCCCTCGGAGCATGACATGGAAAATACCGCTCTCGGTTCTTTGTCTGGCGTGTTGTCGTCCGCTATGGAGCACAGTTTCTTGATGCGCTTGTCCAAAAGCCAGTCTGCTTTCAGTTTCAGCCAGTAATACCTCTTTGCCATAAAATGCCTCCTTAAAAAGCACGAAAAGGACAGCTCAGGCTTTTCCCATAAGCCTGCGGCAGCCCTTGCGCTGTGTTAATAAAATAATCCAAAACTCCTTGAAAACATCTGCAGACGGTTGGGAAGAACTACAGAATTATATGCGGGATTTGAAAGCGAGATAAATAAAATGACTGAAATTAGATATGTACAATTAAATGATAAGGAATTTTGGTATAGCCTTGACGGACATTTGCCGAATAATGAGTTTGAAAAGAAAGTTCGTGATAAGCAAGGTTATATTCTGTTGGAAGACAACAAGCCAATAGGATTATTAAGATTTAATCTTTTTTGGGACAACACACCATTTTGCAGTATGCTGTTCGTTGATTGGAATTATCAGGGAAAAGGCTTTGGGAAAGCACTTATGGAATATTGGGAAGCTGATATGAAATCACAAGGATACGGTATGCTATTGACATCTACACAGGTTGATGAGGAAGCACAGCACTTTTATAGAAAATTGGGATACAAAGATTGTGGCGGTTTTGTTATTGATATTCCAAAATATGAGCAACCAATGGAGATGTTTTTAATTAAGGCGATTTAACATCTTGCTTACTAACTTACTATACAAGGAGGTATAGTGTTGAAAAAAGAAATAATGCCACGAGGGTATAACTTGGATTATACAGATTTTATATGGCCTATCATTATTTGTATAGCAATATTTGCTTTTTTTCTGTTTTCAGGTGTGGCAGACAATGAAAAAGACTTGAATGAATTTATAAAATTTGTAAAGGGGGCAAGTATTTTAATTATTATACTATTAGGGATGGCTGTATTTCGATTTTATAAAAATTATAAAAAGCGAAAGCAGAGAAAATGGTGTATTGAAAATGCCCTATATTCAGTTGAAGGAATACCAATACAAATAAGAAAGGAAAATATTGATTACAGAGGAAGAATAAGTTATGAAATTCCAAATATGGGTGTTACAATGTGTTATAGAATCTTAGTTGCATATAAGAATCCTATATCTGATAAGTTTGAACAAACGGAAAGTGAATTGTACTACAAAAATCAGGAAGGATTTTTAGAAGATTCAGAGATCGTGGTTTACATAAGAAAAAATCCGCAGCCACTGGTAGCAGTATATAAAAAATATTTGTAGCTATATTTATATTGAGGAAAATGAGAAAACAATAAATAATAGGGATTTGTTATTGATGTTTGATGGTTCATGGCTAAATGTGATGAATGCAGGAAACCCCGTATCGGAGTAAAGACCGAGGGCAAGATAGCATGTAGTATTATTCTATATTCTCTATCCCCATAAAATCAGTAACACTCATGCAATGGGGATGTTCCATATCAAGACTAAGGAAATCCTTATCACCGGTTAGAATAATGTCTACATTGGAAATGATTGCTGCATTCAATATGGGCTGGTCTTTCACATCTCTGATTAATTTTTCTGCATAATAGGCGGCAGGAATCAATTCATAAGACATTTCAGCAAGAAGGACTTCGGCATCGGGTAATTTGTCAGGTCGCTTTCGCAGCAGTACTTCCCGAAATTCTGTAATATTTTGATCGCATAAAACCATATTGTGATTCTCTGAAATATACAGAAGTGCTTTTGCAACAGCCGACCTTGGAAAGAGAATAGCAGAAATTAAAATGTTGGTATCTACAAGTATTTTCATCTGCTATCCTTTCCGTATCGAACTTCGTCCACAAGAGACTGCACGTCATCGTCGTTATATATACCGATTTCCTCCGCAACCCCGGTAAATGCCGCCTGAGCTTTGCGGATTGCTTGTGCCGAAGCGTTACCTATTACAATCTCTCCATTTGTATTCTGAAAAAATAATATTTTATCCCCAGATTTTAAGCCTAATAGCTTACGTATTTCAATAGGAACTGTAATTTGCCCATTGGCTGAAATTTTAGCTAAATTCATATTATAATCCTTTCTTTTAATTGGCTAATTAACAAAGAATTAGAGTATTCTTGAAATCTCAAGTTTTCTGTATATATTATATTCCATATTACTGAAAAAATCTACTGGAATCTTTCCATTAAACCATATCAATCCCCCCTCATTTATGATATACTTGTTTCTATCATTTTTACATCAATACACATTTCAGCAATCACACGGAAGGAAGATAACTGTGAAAGAGACCATGGTTATAAAAACAAATCATTTAACAGAAGACGAAAAGAAAATACGGGAAGAAGTTTTTATGATGGAACAGGGATTTCAATCAGAATTTGATGACATAGATTCCATTGCCACACATTTGGTATTTTATGAAGCGGAACAGCCCATAGCAGCCTGCAGATATTATCAAGGGGAAGAGGAAGGGCTGTTCTGGCTAGGAAGAATTGCAGTTCAAAAAACATTCAGAGGAAAACATATTGGTAAGCAGATCGTGCTGGCGGCAGAAAAGGAAATCCGAAAAGAAGGCGGAAAGCAGGTTCAGCTTTCGGCACAGGTTCGTGCAAAAGAATTTTATGAAAAATGTGGATACAGAGCTGTAGGAGAAATTTATTTAGATGAAGATTGCCCGCATGTATGCATGAATAAGGCATTGGAAAATTGATAGAATGTGAATACTATACCTGTGGAGTGAATCTGGATGAAGATAAAATGGCAAAATTTATTGTAACAGTTCAGCTCATAGGCGCAAAGCAGATGTAAGCTGCAAGAAAATAAATGCAAAAAAAAGCACCATCCCCAAGGCTCACAGGTCCTTAAAAATGGTACTTATAAAGTGCGCGATCAGGGGCTCGAACCCTGGACACCCTGATTAAGAGTCAGGTGCTCTACCAACTGAGCTAATCGCGCTAACATCAAAACGCAAGAGTTATTATAGTACACATGTCCATAAAACGCAAGCCTTTTTTTGAAGAAAATTTAAAAAAATTTTAAAAAGATAAAAACTAATTGAAAATCATAAAAAATCAGTTAAAATGTAAAAAACAGCAAAACCCTGATAGTATCCGGTGAAAACAGCAATATCACTATCTGGATTTTTATGACTATTTTATGGCAAAATACCCGAAAACAGGAGGCAACATGATTTTTGAAACCCATGCCCATTATGATGACGAAGCATTTGATAAGGACAGAGAAGTCCTGCTAAACAGTCTGAAGGAAAATGGCATAGAATACGTAATCAACGTAGGAGCCAGCCTGCAGTCCATAAAAAGCACAATAAGCCTGATGGAAAAATATCCCTTTATTTATGGGGCATTGGGAGTTCATCCAAGTGAGACGGCAGAATTGAATGAAGAAAATTTTCTTTGGCTGAAGGAACAGCTTTCTTTGAAAAAGGCGGTAGCCGTAGGCGAAATCGGGCTGGATTATTATTGGGACGAGCCAGAGCGAAAGATGCAGCAAAAGTGGTTTAGAAGACAGCTTAGACTGGCAAAGGAAGTAAAGCTTCCGGTAGTCATTCATTCCAGAGAAGCTGCAAAGGATACGTTGGACATTATGAAGGAAGAAAAAGCAGAAGAAATCGGTGGGGAAATTCATTGCTTTTCCTATACAAAGGAAATGGCAAGAGAATTTTTGAATATGGATTTTTATTTTGGAATCGGGGGAGTGGTTACCTTTCAAAATGCCAAAAAATTAAAAGAAGCAGTAGAATACATTCCTTTCGATAAAATATTGTTAGAAACGGACTGTCCCTATCTGGCGCCGGTGCCCTTTCGGGGAAAGCGCAATTCCAGCCTGAATATCCCATATGTGGCAGAAGAAATTGCCCGGATAAAAGGAGTCAGCAAGGAACAGGTGATAGAAGTAACCAACGAGAATGCCCGGAGATTGTTTTCCATTTGTTAACGGGAATATATGAAGTAGATGGCAGAATTTTCAGACAATTCTTTTCTGGCGGAGTCTGCCATGCGGCAGGAAGAACGATTTGAATATTATATAAAGCTGCTGAATTTACAGGCAGGCAATAAAGGAGATATATTATGCCTACACTTGGAAATCCTACAAATACCATTGCGATTTTACA
The DNA here is from genome assembly GCA_023664735.1 of Robinsoniella sp. Taxonomy (GTDB): domain Bacteria; phylum Bacillota; class Clostridia; order Lachnospirales; family Lachnospiraceae; genus RGIG3040. The sequence goes on from JAMPFB010000077.1 coordinate 4,371, forward strand.
AAAATATAATTTTAATTTTCAAAAAAAATATGGACAGAATTTTTTGATTGATACTCATGTTTTAGAAAAAATCATAAAGGAATCGGCAATTACAAAGGATGACCTTGTTTTGGAAATAGGACCGGGAATCGGTACCATGACTCAGTATCTGGCTGAAAGCGCCAGAGAAGTAGTGGCAGTGGAAATTGATAAAAATTTAATTCCCATTCTAAGGGATACCTTGTCTGCATATGATAATGTGACAGTTTTAAATGAAGATATCTTAAAGGTGGACATTTCCAAAATAGCAGAGGAAAAAAATCACGGAAAGCCCATTAAGGTAGTCGCCAATCTGCCTTATTACATTACCACACCTATTATTATGGGTCTTTTTGAAAGTCATGTGCCCTTAGAAAGCATTACGATTATGGTACAGAAGGAAGTGGCGGACAGAATGCAGGTAGGTCCGGGTACAAAGGATTATGGCGCCCTTTCTCTGGCCGTCCAATACTATGCAAAGCCGGAAATCGTGGCAAATGTACCTCCAAGCTGTTTTATGCCAAGACCTAAAGTGGGAAGCGCAGTCATTAAGCTGTCCAGATATGAAAAGCCGCCTGTTTCCGTAAAAAAGGAAACGTTTCTATTTGCGCTAATCAGGGCATCCTTTAACCAAAGACGGAAGACACTAGTAAACGGATTAGTAAATGCAGGTTTGGGCATTACGAAGGAACAGATTACAGGGGCGCTGGAAAAAATGAACCTTTCCCCATCCATCCGTGGAGAAGCCCTAACGCTTGAGCAGTTCGCTCAATTAAGCAATATTTTGCTCTTATAAGTTTACAAAAAGTTCAGAAAAAACGCATGAATCATTCGTAACAGTTCAGCCTTTTTAGTAAAGTTGGATAAGAGGACGTGGGAGCAGGCAGGGCATAGGATAGTCTGATGGACACGCTTTCGCTCTGCAAAGACGCAGCGGTACTAATGCCCCAAAGTACGGGGCATAAGTGCCGGCGACTTTGCCAAGGTCCATCAGACTATCCTATGCCCTGCCTGCTCCCACTGTGTATCGAAAAGTCCTATCAAAAAAACTGAAGCAATTCCACTCTCATCTCGCTGTTGCGTCTGCCTAGCCGCTATCTTTTAAAAATCAGGCTGAACGGTTACCTTATATTTTATGCGTTATTTTTTTGACATTGCCCTACTCCTATGATAAACTAAAGGGTATGAAAATAGGGAATTTTGTGTAAAATTCTGACTACGAGGTGAAGGCACTTGGATAAGTATGAATATCGCATCCGGGCGGAGGAAATTAATGCCCTGATTGATAAAAAGAAATTTGTAGAAGCTGTAAAAATTGCAGATACTATTGATTGGCGCAGGGTAAAAAGCGTCATGATGCTTTGCAAGATTAGCGAGCTTTATAAAATTAATCGCCGCTATGAAGACAGCAAAGAAATTTTATTGCTGGCATATGAAAGAAATCCCGGCTCCAGAAAGATAGTATACTCATTATGCGAATTATCCATTAAGCTGGAAGAAACTGTTCAGGCAGTGGAATACTATAAAGAGTTTGTTCAGATTGCTCCAAGGGATACCGGAAAGTTTATTTTACAGTATCGTCTGTACGAGGCTCAGGACGTAAGCCTAGAAGAGCGGATTGCCGTATTAGAGGAATACAAAAAAAGGGATTATAGAGAGAAATGGGCATATGAGCTTGCCTATTTATACCATAGAATCGGACTGGCAACTAGATGTGTGGAAGAATGTGACGAGCTGATTTTATGGTTTGGTGAAGGAAAATATGTGATTAAGGCAATGGAGCTGAAAATGCTGCACTGTCCTTTAACTGCAAGCCAACAGGAAAAATATGATAGGCGATTTCAGACGCAGGAGCCTGTTCCTGAAGAAAAGGAAGAGACTGAAACAGAGCAGGAGCCGGAAGATAGTGCCCTTCCTATTGAGATTAAGGCAGTGGAGCCTTCTAATGCCCCCACCACAAAGATTCCATCCAAGAATTTAAAAGAGAATTTAAAAGAAGAGACAGAGGAAACACAAGGCGAAGAGCCGGAGGATGATATGTACAATCAACCGGCAGTGGAAGAACCGGAGATTGCACAAGGAGAGACTTTAGAGGAAGAACCGGAAGAAGCGCCTGAGGAAATCCCTGTAACCCAGCCGGATGATGATTTAGACATTAAAGTGAAGACGATAGATGTTGATAATGAATACAGCACTATGAATCTTCAGCAGGAATTGGCTAGAAGCCTTGCAAAAGTTATGGCGGAAGAGGACATGGGTGCCAGTGATGCAACTATGGCAATGCCTTTTGCTACCTTGGCAGAGGCAGCCACAAGCGATACCATTATGGGCGCAATTACAGATGACTCCATTAAAAATGCCATTATTGCCCCACTCCTTCAGGATACGGCTGAACTAACTCCTATTACGGAAGAGGATCTCCTTGCTTCTATGGAGGAAAATAAAGAAAGCAAGCCTCCGGAAGAAACAGAAAAGAAGCCTGCTGAGGAAGATATTTTAACGGCCGAGACAATTCAAATTCCACCGTCAGTTCAAAAGGCCACCCCTTCGGTTCCGGCAGTACAGCCGGTAGAAGAAGCACCGGATGAAATAACAGAACAATTTGCCAAGGCTTTGGAAGAAGAAGCCGTAGTAATAGCGCCAGCAGAGCGGGGCATGGACACAGCACCCATAACAGATTTTGCAGTAATGCCTGTAGAGCCCATGGAAGAACCTGTGCAGGAAATGCCTGTCAAGCAAGAGCAATCGACAGAAGAGTTTGCTCAAGCTAACCTTCCGGAGCAGAAATTGCCAGTGGAAGAGCCAGTTCAAAAAATACAGAATATCTCTGTAGAACCGGAGCAAATGATACAGGAGCCAGTTCAGGGTGTTTCGGCAGAGAGAGAAGAGAGAGAACAGCCGATAGCTGAGGCAATGCAAAAAGCACAGAATATTCCTGTAGAACTGGAACAAATGACACAGGAGCCAGTTCAGGGTGTTTTAGAAGAGAGAGCAGAGAGAGAAGAGCCGATAGCCGAGGCAATGCAAAAAGCGCAGGATATTCCTGTAGAACCGGAGCAAACGATACAGGAGCCAGTTCAGGGTGTTTCAGAAGAGAGAGAAGAGCCGATAGCCGAGGCAATGCAAAAAGCGCAGGATATTCCTATAGAACCGGAACAAACGACACAGGAGCCAGTTCAGAGTGTTTTAGCAGAGAGAGAAGAGCCGATAGCTGAGCCAGTTCAAAAAGCGCAGGATATTCCTGCAGAACCGAAGCAAACGACACAAGAGCCGGTTCAGAGTGTTTCAGAAGAGAAAGCAGAGAGAGAAGAGCCGATAGCTGAGCCAGTTCAAAAAACACAGAATATCTCTGTAGAACCGGAGCAAACGACACAAGAGCCGGTTCAGAGTGTTTCAGAAGAGAGAGCAGAGAGAGAAGAGCCGATAGCTGAGCCGGTTCAAAAAACACAGGATATTCCTGTAGAACCGGAGCAAATGACACGGGAACCGGTTCAGAGTGTTTCAGCAGAGAAGGCAGAGAGAGAAGAGCCGATAGCTGAGCCAGTTCAAAAAACACAGGATATTCCTGTAGAACCGGAGCAAATGACACGGGAACCGGTTCAGAGTGTTTCAGAAGAAAAAGCAGAGAGAGAAGAGCCGATAGCTGAGCCAGTTCAGAGTGTTTCAGCAGAGAAGGCAGAGAGAGAAGAGCCGATAGCTGAGCCAGTTCAAAAAACACAGAATATCTTTGTAGAACCAGAGCAACCCATTCAGAAGCCAATTCAGAGTATTTCCGTACAACCGGAAAATCCGCAAGCGCCTTTGGCAGTGGAATCCCGAACAGCATATTCTGAGCCGGAAGAAAGTTCAGATGACGGACAAATTACCGGACAGCTTAGTCTGGAAGATATTATGGCGGAATGGGAAGAAACCAAAAGAGCCAATGAAGAACGCCGTATGCAGGAAATGCGGGAAAGAGTCATTCAGCAGACCGGTCCCATGTTCAGTAATTTTGATGCCATAGCAAGAGCCAGCGTTCAGGCAGATTTAGATCTGATTAGCCCGGCAGAGGATGTATTTAAACACGATAGTCTGGAAGAAGAAGCAAAACAACAGGAAAAGAAAAAACGAATAGAAGAGCCTGTTGAAGAAATAAAGAAAGAAGATGCAGAAAAACCAAAGCAGACATCTTCCGTAACCTTTGATACAGCAGAGATTTTCGGACTGGAAGAAAAGCTATTAGATGCCTTGAACAGTCCGGAAATTAAGGAGCAGTCTGCCCCCATAGAGCCCATTGCTATTGACAGTTCTTTTTTTGAGGATACAAAGAAAGAATCAGCAGAGCAAGAGCCAAAGCTTAAGCCGGCGGCAGAACCACTTACGGAAGCTTTAGCAACCGAGCCAGTGGCAGCAATAAATGAGCCTCTGCCAGAGAGCTCCTCAGAGTCTTTGGCGCAAAGAGCTATGCCAGCTTTGGAAACTCCAATACAGAGACCTGTTACGATAGCATCGGAAGCTGTAGAGCAGGAGATTGTCATGACAGCGCCGAAAACTCCGGGACAAGAGCTTACTGCAGCGGCATTGAAGGCTTCGGAACAAGAGCCTGTCACGGTGACACCGAAAGTACCAGTACAAGAGCTTGCCACAGCAGTACCGGAAACTCCAGTACAAGAGCCTGCCACAGCAGTACCGGAAATTCCGGCACAAAAGCCTGTCGCAATAGCGCCAGAAGCTCCGATACAGGAATCTGCACCGGCGGCAATGGCAGCTCCAATAGAAATTCCCATACCGGATGTTTCCATTGGAGAACCGGTTACCTTGCAGAGTACGGATGTTCTTCAGACATTCGTGCCAAAGGAAGAAGCCCCATTGCGTTCTCTGACAAAGGAAGAAAAAAGCCGTTTTGCTTCCTTTGCTCCCAATAAGGAGGAACAGAGTAAAATCGCAAAAGCATTAGATGCCATGAAGCTTTCTGCTGCAACAGGAAATATGCTGATTACCGGAGAGCATGGAACAGGTGCAAATTTAGCAGCCCAGAATGTGGTTCTGCAGCTAAAAGAAAAATATCCTGAGTTTTCCGGAAAGATGGCTAAGATTACCGGGGAGCTGTTAGCAGAAAAAAATATTGGAGCCACATTGGAAAATCTGGAAAACAGCGCACTTCTTATTGAACAGGCGGGAGATTTGCCTGCAGATGCGCTTGGAAACCTGTTATTCCATTTGGAAAGGTTAAAGGAGCAGAAAGTCTTTGTTATTATGGAAGATACAAAAAAAGAAATAGAAAGACTGACCTTGCTCTATCCAGATCTTGCTGTGAAATTCAATGCAAGAATCGATATTCAGTCACTGGATAATGACGGACTTGTAAATTATGCCAAGGAATATGCAAGAGAACAGGAATATGCTATTGACGATATGGGTATATTGGCTCTGTATACAAGGATTTCCGACATGCAGACAATTGAACATGCCGTAACGGTGGAGGAAGTAAAAGAAATGGTAGATAAGGCAATTATCCATGCGGAAAAAAAGAGTGTATCCCACTTTATGGATATTATTCTTGCAAAGAGATATGATGGGGATGATATGATTATACTTAGGGAGAAGGATTTTCTAAATTAATGAATAAGAGAGGGAAATGGTATGGTACAAAGCAAAAGGAAAGAAAATGATATTTTTGTTTCTGAGTATGACGAGTATTTGTTCACACAGGGGAACCATTATGAAATTTATGAAAAATTAGGCGCACACAAAGCGGTAGTAAATGGTACGGAAGGAGTATATTTTGCAGTCTGGGCGCCAAATGCCATGTATGTAAATGTGGCAGGCTCCTTTAATAACTGGGACATTTATAGCCATAATATGAACCGGCTGTCCATTAGCGGTATTTTTGAACTGTTTATTCCGGGAGTACAGGAAAACGATTTATATAAATACGTTATAACTACAAAAGATAATCGAAAAATATATAAAGCGGATCCCTTTGCCAATTATTCCGAATTAAGACCGGGCAATGCCTCTAAAGTTACCGACCTTACCGGATTTAAGTGGACAGACAATAGCTGGCAGAGTGAAAAAGCAACAAAGGATTGGAATAAAGAGCCGGTTGCTATTTATGAATGTCATATTGGTTCATGGATGAAGCATCCTGCTTCCCGTGAAGAGGATTCTTTCTACAATTACAGGCTTTTTGCAGATCGTATCGTAGAATATTTAAAAGAAATGAAATACACCCATGTGGAGCTTATGGGCATTGCAGAATATCCCTTTGATGGTTCATGGGGCTATCAGGTGACCGGATATTATTCACCTACTTCAAGATACGGTTCTCCAAAGGATTTCATGTATCTTGTAAATACACTCCATAAAAATAAAATCGGAGTTATTTTAGACTGGGTACCGGCGCATTTCCCAAGGGATGAATTTGGCCTTAGCGAGTTTGACGGCACATGTCTGTATGAACATCCCGATAAGCGGAAGGGCGAGCACCCTGACTGGGGAACCAAGATTTTTAACTATGAAAAAACAGAAGTGGTAAATTTCCTGATTGCCAATGCACTTTACTGGATAAAAGAATTTCATATTGATGGGCTGAGAGTGGATGCGGTTGCCTCCATGCTGTATCTGGACTATGGAAAAAAGGATGGACAATGGGTTGCAAATAAATATGGCGATAACAAAAATATTGAAGCAATCGAATTTTTCCGCCACCTAAATTCCATTGTTCCAAAAAGATTCCCCGGTACAATGATAATTGCAGAAGAATCCACCGCATGGCCAAAGGTAACCAAGCCGGCAGAAGAAGACGGTTTGGGCTTTAGCTTTAAATGGAATATGGGCTGGATGCATGATTTCTGCGATTATATGAAGCTGGACCCAATTTTCAGAAAAAACAACCACTACAAAATGACTTTTGCCATGAGCTATAACAGTGCAGAAAATTATATTTTATCTATCTCCCATGACGAAGTAGTCCATTTAAAATGTTCTATGCTTAATAAGATGCCGGGCTTTATGGTGGATAAATTTGCCAACCTAAGAGTGGGCTATACCTATATGTTTACACATTCCGGCAAAAAGCTTCTCTTTATGGGGCAGGATTTTGGACAGGAATGTGAATGGAGCGAGGCAAGAGAGTTAGAGTGGCATTGTTTGGAGGACCCTCTTCATGCCGGAATGAAAAACTACATGAGAAGGCTCCTTGAAATCTATCGCCAATATCCATGCCTGTATGAAATTGATAATGACTGGGCTGGCTTTGAATGGATAGAAGCAGATGATATGGACAACAGCACCTACAGCTACTTCAGAAAGGCTTCCAATGGAAAGAATAATGTGTTAGTCATATTAAACATGACTCCAATGGAAAGAAAGGAATTTAAAGTAGGAGTTCCCAAAAGGAAAAAATATAAGCTGCTTTTAAATAGCGATGCGAAAGAATTTGGTGGAAACGGAGCGGTGATTCCGAAAGAAATTGCTGCTAAGAAAGAAGAGTCCAATGGAAGGGAGTATTCCATTTCCTTTGATTTGCCTGCTTATGGGGCTATTATGTTTACCTTTTAGTAGTTTGTTATGATTTGAAAAAAAAGAGAAGGTTTGATTGGTTGTGTGTGGGGGGGGTAGTGGCTGGAGGGACGCAACAGCGGGATGAGAGGGGATTGGCTTCGGTGTTTTGGATGGCGCTTTTCCTAAACAGCCTTGGGAAAGCTGTGGAGGCCGAACGGGTCGTCATATAGCGCCCTCCATGGCGCAATATGACTAAAATTGCCGTCCATGGCAATTTTCCCCTAGGTATTGAAAAGGCTGTTAAGGAAAAGCGCCATCCAAAACAAAGAAGCCAATCCCCTCTCATCCCGCTGTTGCTGGTTTTCTCAGGCTGTACCTTTCAAAAAAAGAAGGCTTGTTTTCAATATTTTTTCAAACAGTCTGCTATAGCTTTCCTATGCATGGAGCTTTCTGATGCATAGGACTTTTTGATATATAGAGTTTTTTTAACACATAGGGATTTTTTAATACATAGGACTTTCTGACATATAGAGCCTTCAAACGCATAGAGCTTTCCGACACATAAAGCTTCCTAATACATAGGGCTTTCCAACATATAAATCTTTCAAATACATAGGGTCTTTAAACGCATAAAGCTTTCAAACACATAGAGCTTTTAGATATAAAGCATTCTAACATTTACGGCTTTTCGATACACAGTGGGAGCTTGGTGGGGATGGGATGGATGGGCGTGGAGCTTGGCGGGCATAGGATAGTCTTCAGGGCCTTGGCAAAGTCGCCGGCACTTATGCCCCGTACTTTGGGGCATTAGATAATATGAAGTGACCCCACAGTTGCAACATCGTGGATTTACCCGTATACT
>JAMPFB010000078.1 GCA_023664735.1 Robinsoniella sp.
GCTCGAAAATACCTCGCTAAGCGCTGGCGTTTTTATAAGGGCTCCTTAAGAAAACGTGTTCTGTAGGAAACCTGCTCTGCGCCTGAGCACTGAACTGTTACAATTTTGGACGATTTAGAAATGTTGTTTTTGATACTGTTTACATAAAAGCACATTTTTACTCTTTCATATATGTAGCCAACATCAGAAAGGGGTCATATCATGAAAAAACTAAGTAAAAACGAAATGAAAAAAATTAAAGGCGGCAATGCACATTTGCCAATGAATCCTAAGTATCGCAAAAAAAGTAATTGTCTGGGTGAAGCTCAATCCCTCCTGCAAAGAGGAATGGTAACGGGTATGACAGAACTAGAAATCGGAAAAGAAATCTTTGCACATGCCGTAGCCTATTATGCAGCTCCAACCCTTAGCAAAATTCCCGGCATCGGTGATAGCATTAAAAATGAATTAATTAGTCATGCAGAAGTCATTGATATTACTGATGGTGGGGATACACAAGTCAGAAAGCTTGCCTATAATGCCATATGGACTTTTATGGGAAATGAATTTTAACATACAGTAACATGCTCGTTGGCTACATTTATCTGCTGCAATTACAATTGCAGCAGATTTTTTACAAAAAACAATTTCTGCATGAAAATCATTTCTATCATTATGGTTTTCTGACGATTTTTATGGAGGTAAAATATTGGAAAAATATACATTTGTACATCAAACAGAAGAAAGAGATTGCGGTTTAGCTTCTCTAAATATGTTATTGCTTTATTATGGAGAAGTTTTTTCCCTGGATTATTTAAAAAAATTGTACAACTACGAAAACTCGGAAATGGATTTCTATAGTTTAAGCCTTATAGCACAAAAATTAGGCTATGCAGGCAATGCTTATTACATAGATGATTTAAATAATATTCACCATTCGGTATTGCCATGTATTGCACAAATTGAAATATCTGATGGAGTCTGGCATTTTGTAACAGTTTTTGCTAAAAGTAATGAACATATTATAATTGGTAATCCTGCAAAGAAAATTTGTACTATTTCTCTTTCTAGCTTCAATAGATATTTTACTGGCTATGTTTTAAAAATTGAAAATAAGATAACTGTTTAGAATCTGTCTGTCCAAGACTTATTATAATCCATCGAAATTCTAAACAGTTATAATTCAAAAACTTTTATCTACTTTAAAAACATAGCTCACTGTTTGACTATTATCATCATAAATAAAGTTTAAAGCTGCCTGCTCAGGATAATGAACGCCTTTTACTATGATTGACCATTCATTTTTTTCCATTTCTTCCACATAATAATCATTCCATATTTTATTTTTTGTATCTTCATACTCTTCGACAGGCAGTGCCCATGTTGCTTTTATTGTTATTTCTTCCGAAAAAAAGCTTTTTTTTCGCTGATAATAATACTTCACATTAGAAGCATGCTCCGGTATCTCATTAGGAAATACCGCACTATATATCGAAGCAAATTTTTCCGTCTCGCTATCTACCATTAAATAATTTTCCGTAACATCAGTCATAGATTCCAGTGGCGGCAATATAACAAATAGGCAGATTGCAGAAATAAAGCCCAGCACAAGAGAAAGCCCCTGTAAAAAAATACTACTTACAATTCGGAAAATATAATGTTTCATTCTTTTCAAAGACCACAATTCAATCATAGCTAAAATACATGGTAACAGGCTAAGAAATATAACCGGTAAATATTGAGCCTTTAAGGTTATATGGGGATATTTAGGATTATTTTCATGATAAGCAAACCCAATACCAATTATAATAAATAAGACATTTATGATTATGCAAATAACATTTATATATTGTATCATCTTTTTTATCTGCATAGCTTTAATACATTGCTCACTTCTGGCAAGCAGATTTTTTTCTTTTAAATTTTCTTTTACAAAAACGTCATCTTCTTCTGATAGCTTTGAAAAGTCAGACATCATATTTTCATAATACTTTTTACACTTTTCACATTGTCCAAGATGTTGCTCTACCATTTTCCTACTTTCTTCGCTACACAAGCCATCTGCATAGGATGGCAGCAAGTCCTTAATAATATCACACTTCATAACAATCCCTCCAAATTTAATTGAAATTTTTCTTTTACTTTTTGTTTTGCCCGATAACAAGTTACTCTTGCCCAGTTTTCCGTTTTCTGGTATTTCATAGCCATTTCCTTATAGCTTAATTCTAAAAATACACAATCTATTATGACAGAACGATAAGGTTCTTTCAAAGATGCTATAACCTCCTTTAGCTTTCCAGCTTCTTCTTCCATAATCATTTGATTTTCAATATTGTAATCATAGCCAGAATCTGCTTTCATCTTTAAATTTATATTTAATTCTCGTTTTCTGTTTTTCATAATGTCGTAAAATAAGTTTTTAGCAATCTGACACAGCCATACTTCCAGCCGGCATTCACCTCTAAAAGAGCGCAATGATATATATGCCCTTACAAAAGTTTCTTGTGTGATTTCTTCTGCTATATCAGAATTACCTGATAGTTTCATTACAAACGCAAAAACCTTGGAAACATATTTCTCGTAAATGGCTCCAAAATCACTTTCATTCATCTGTCAACCTCCTTTTTAATAGTTAAGACTAATTATTTAGCTTTTTGTTACAATAATAGCGAAAAAAAATTATATGTAAAAGTTTTTTTATTTTACAATAACAATATAACACGTTTACATTTTCTTTTAAATAACCTCCTTAACAACTAAGGAGATGATATTAATGATAAAAGAATTAATTATTAGTGCACAAAAGAAAAACAATGATGCGATGATGGGCTTAATAGATCACTTCCAGCCTCTATTAAGAAAATATGCCCGGAAATTAAATGTCGAAGATTCTTATTCTGAGCTTTTACTTTATTTTGTAGAATTAATTCAAAACATGAATATTTCCAATCTTAGAAACCCATCCGATGCTGTTATTGTTACGTATATAAACCGTTCCATTTATAACTGTTATTGTCAAAAAATAAGAAACATTATTTATCTGAAACAGGAAATAGCAATGAGTGCTTTAACTTGTGAACAAACTTATTTTTTACAAAACAAGTTATCCTCTTATGATTCTATAAATATTTTTATTGAATTAAGCTTGCCTAAGCACTTAACACAAAAAGAAATTATGATTATATATTTAGTATTTGTAAATGGATATTCGTCAGAATACATAGCTAAAAAATTCAATCAATCACGCCAATCCATTAATCAAACAAAAAAACGAGCATTGAAAAAAATAGAAAAGCTGCTTTGCGAATAGAGTTAAAAATATAAAAGGTGCATTATGAGTGAAAAAATAAAATGGATTAAAAATATTATAATTATATGCGGAACATGGATTAGTAATAAATTGGGCTTATTGTTGCCTGCCTTAATCTTACTTACTATACTTATGATAGTTGATTACATAGCAGGAATGTTAGCTTCCAAAAAGGAAAGCCTGCAATTCCCTAATAATCCTCAATACGGATGGAGCAGCAAAGTAAGTATCATGGGAATTTATAAAAAGACGGGATATCTATTAACCATTTTAGTGGCGATAAGCACAGATTTTTTAATATTTAAATTTGCCGAAGAAATAAATCTGACCTTTAACCAAAATACAGTCTTTGGATTACTTGTTACCATATGGCTTATCATCAATGAATTATTATCCATTTTAGAAAACGTGGGAAGGCTTGGCGTACTGCTTCCATCTTTTTTATTGATATTGCTTTCCGAATTAAAGGATAATTTAGATAATAAGAAATAATACAGAAAGGCCCTTGTCCCTAAACCGTAACCGTTTCACAAAAATTAATCAAAAAAGTACGGAGCCGTCTCCTAAATAAGAGACGTCCTCCGCACTTATCTCATACTTTCTTCATTGCATAATTACATACTCATCTAAGCATAAAAATCCATCAGTCTAGCTCGAAGCTCTGAGTATTCCATGGGATTTATATATCCCTGCTTTTTTAAATCCTTCAGCTTTGCAACGGTCTCCCGAAAGACTGCCATCTCATCCTGAAGCTGTGTCTTTCCTTCCTTTGTAAAAGCTCCTCCAAGAATCAGCCTTTTAATATCCTCTGCTTCCTTTTCATAAATCAGGTCATTGAACTGATTAAAGGTCCCCTCTAAAGTAGGCGTCAGCACACTCAGTCCCGGCAAAAAAATCCGGTCATTTTCATTGAAAATAATCATGCTGCATGGTTTTTTATCAAACTGACTTCCGGTAATCTTGGTAACCTGTGAAAAATCATATCGAAATTCCGCAATTTCATATTTGCCGTTTGCCGTTTGCCGGTAACCTCTGCCGCTTACCTTTTCTGCACTGATTCTCACGCTAATACGCTCTGTGGAACCAAAAAATCCCATTTTGTATTCTCCAACATATTCTCTGGAATCTTCTAACTGAAGCTCCCCCATATCCACACACTCCTATTCTACCTATATTTGTCCGGACATTGGCAAGGCTTGTCAATATTTGGAATATTTCTGTTCTAAGCTCTTCTGCAAATACCCATCTGCTTTATCGTATTAGATAAGAGGGTACTTGTCGGTAAGGGTCTTTACAATTGCCTGCGCTTCTGCCACTTTTTCCTCTCCGCCTTTAATAACAAGCGCAATTGCTTCTGCAATCTTATCCATATCTTCTGTATTCATTCCTCTTGATGTTACTGCTGGTGAGCCTAAACGGATACCGCTTGTTACAAAAGGAGATTTCGGGTCATTTGGTATCGTATTTTTATTGGCGGTAATATGTGCCGCATCCAAAAGCTTTTCCACTTCTTTTCCCGTAAGTTCAAAATTTGTCAAATCCACAAGCATCAAGTGATTATCCGTACCGCCGGATACAATCTTGACACCTCTGTCCATAAGTCCTTTGCAAAGGGCCTTAGCATTGTCAATGACACCCTGCTGGTATTTTTTAAATTCATCTGACAGTGCTTCCTTAAAGCAGACAGCCTTTGCTGCAATCACATGCATTAATGGTCCGCCCTGAATACCCGGAAAAACAGCCTTATTAAAATTGTACTTTTCTGCCGCTTCTTTGTTAGCAAGAATCAGGCCGCCCCTTGGTCCCCTCAATGTCTTATGGGTAGTCGTAGTAACCACATCCGCATAAGGAATAGGGCTTTCATGTAAGCCTGCCGCAACCAGTCCTGCTATATGTGCCATATCCACCATAAGGACTGCGCCAACTTCATCCGCAACTTCACGGAATTTCTTAAAATCAATTGCCCTTGCATATGCAGAAGCGCCTGCAATAATCATCTTTGGCTTTGACTCCAATGCAATCCTGCGAAGCTCATCATAATCAATAAATCCTTCCTCATTTACGCCATAAGGAACAATATTGAAATATTTACCGGACATATTGACCGGGCTTCCATGAGTCAAATGTCCACCATGGGCCAAATTCATGCCCATAATCGTATCCCCCGGCTCGCAGACCGCAAACTGCACTGCCATATTTGCCTGTGCTCCAGAATGAGGCTGCACATTGGCATATTCACAGCCAAACAATTCTTTTGCCCTTTCAATTGCCAGATTTTCCACTACATCTACGCAATCACAGCCTCCGTAATATCTTTTTCCGGGATAGCCTTCCGCATATTTATTTGTAAGGGGACTTCCCATTGCCGCCATAACAGCCTTGCTTACCCAGTTTTCAGATGCAATCAGCTCAATATGACTGTTCTGCCTTTCCTGCTCCGCTACAATGGCTTCTGCAATTTCAGAATCCACATTTTTCACTTCATCTAATGAATACATATTGTTACCTCCGATTTTTATGTAAAATACTACCATTAAAAAGTATATCACAATTTTTTATAGGTGAAAACTAAATTTTCTATGAAAATAAAATGAATTTTTCTACAATATTATTGACAGAAAAAAATCTATTTATAAAATAAAAGAAGCATTGTTTACCAAACATTGACTTTACTAAGAAATGAAAGCAGGTTATCAGCTTGAAACAGAAGATATTGGGTTTTTTAAAAAAATACAAACATGCCTTATTGCCCCTTTTATATTTCCCTTTCTACATGCTTGCCTTTTCCTATTTGGAAAGAACCGTCACTACTAATTTTGCTTTAGTACATATGCGTTTAGACGACTATATTCCTTTTATTGAATATTTTGTAATTCCTTACTATCTTTGGTTTCCATACATTGCAGTCACGGTAATCACCTTTATCTTCCTTGACAAAAGAGACTACTATAAGCTCTGCATTACACTGGGTACCGGAATGACTCTTTTTCTATTGATTTCGTTCCTAATTCCAAACGGACACGACCTGCGCCCGCTTACCTTTGAAAGAAACAATATTTTTACCACGCTTATAAAAACCATGTATACCGTCGATACCCCCACTAACCTGTTTCCAAGCATCCACTGCTACAATTCCCTTATGGCACATACCGCCATCATGGAAAATGAAACACTAAAAAAACACAAAGGGATCCAGATTATTTCCCTGCTTCTTTGTGTTTCCATTGTTTTATCCACTATGTTTATTAAGCAGCATTCTGTGTTCGATGTGTTCACTGCTTTGGCGTTATCCGTTATTATGTATCTGCTTGTTTACAGACCCGGAATAAATACCTGCTTTAAACATTTTATACATAAGAGGCAGGGTTCTTAAAAATGTAAGAGAGGGTTCTTGAAGGAAGGACGTAGGAGGGGCTAGGGCATATACAAGTCTTCCGGGCACGCTCTCGCTCTATGAAAACGCAGCGGTACTAACGCACCAAAGTACGGTGCGTAAGGACCGGCGCCTTCATCAAGGCCCGGAAGACTTGTATATGCCCTAGCCCCTCCTACTGTGTACCGAAAGAAGCCTTTTTGCCAAAAAACAGCAGGCGAGGGATGTGGGCGGATTTGCTGCATTGTTTTGGATGGGGATTTTACTTAACAGCCTGTTCATAACCTAGGGTAAAATTGCCACGGATGGCAATTTTAGGTATATTGCGCCATGGACGGCGCTATATACCGCCCCGTCCGCCTGCCAAAACCCTCCTCAGGCTGTTTAGTAAAATCCCCATCCAAAACACAGCAGCAAATCCGCCCACATCCCTCGCCTGCGTCCCCCTCCACAAACCTTAATCCCTAATCCTTCATCCTCAATTAAACTGCACAAACCTCCTAGCCAATCGATACAGCCCTTCCGACATCTTCCTCCCACTTTTCCCCGGAAGATTCATCGTCCCGCCAAGGAAGCCAAGCCGCATCTTTAAAAACAGCCTCTTATCCTTTTCCTTAATATACTGCCAAAGTTCATTCTTCTTTTCCAAAGCTTCCTCCGTATCTGCTAAAATCAACATAATAGAAGAAACTGTAGTAATGATATCCAAATACTTTAGCATATATTTTGCAGCCTTTTCATTGGGGATTTTGGTGGAAACATAATAGTCCACCATCATTTTATTTACTTTAAGCTGCTGGTCAATACGGCTTATCATAACCTTTTCATTTACAGACTGGTCTTCCCTGCCAATGTAATAGCGATAGAAATTCACATCCAGATAGTACATATTGCGCACATAGGGAAGGGGCTCGAATACAAAAATGTTGTCCACATAAAAGGTATGCTCTGGCAGCTTTAAACCACAGTCCTTCAAAAGCTTTGTCCGGTAAATGACTGAATGCATTAAAATATTTTGGGACTTATGGAAATGCTTTGTCTCATCCCATGTAAACATAGTATTTTCAGGAAGTGCATTGCGAAATGCCACCACTTTTTTTCTTTTTGCTCCTTCTTTTTCATATACGAAATTACTGATGAGCATATCCAGCACCTTTTCGCCGCCTGCAAGACGCCTTAACGTATCCAGAATCTGTTTGTAGGCGCTGTACTTAACCCAGTCATCACTATCCACTACTTTAAAATACAGTCCCTTTGCCTGTTCCAATCCTGTATTGACGGCAGAGCCATGCCCTCCGTTTTCTTTATGGATGGCTCGGACGATTTCCGGATATTTCGCTTCATATTCATCAGCAATTTCTCCTGTTTTGTCCGTGGAACCATCATCCACAATCAAAACCTCCACATCCTCATCCCCAATCAATAGGGAATCGATACAGCGCTCTAGATAATCCTGTGAATTATAGGATGGTACAACAATTGATAACAGTTTCATAATTCATGCTCTCTCACTTTCCTTATACTTTCTTTTCTTTTGCAAAAAGCTTGATGTCCGCATATTTACTATATGCTTCAAATGCAGATGGTATGGCATATATCTGATTAATTTCTTGTGGCAGAACAAGCAGATGTCCGTTTTTTTTACCCGGATTTTCCTTCATTTCATCTTCCGCTCCGCTGTTCCTGAAATCCATTTCCTCTACCTTTATGGCATATCCTATCATATGCCATTCAATATGTGAAAAAATATGCTTTGCCTCTTCTAACTTCTTTATATGAAGCGGGCGGTAACCCAAATCCTCCAGATAGCTCAAAACCTCTTTTTCACTTCTTATGCCTTCCATGGAGGGAAATTCATAAAGTCCCGCCAGCAATCCCTTTTCCTGCCGTTTTCTTATAACAGTCTCATTGCCATGGCGGATAATGAGTATTGTTTTTTCTTCTATCTTCCTTGGCTTCTTTTTTGCCTTTCTTGGAATTACATCAATAAGTCCTTCCGCCTTTGCTTTGCAAAATGAGTTCCATGGACACTCTGCACACCGTGGTTCTCCGTTAGGCACGCAGACTATGGCGCCTAACTCCATAAGCGCCTGATTGAACATGCCTGCCTTGTCCTTTGGCATGACCTCCTTTAGCAGCGCTTCATATTTCCTTTTCGTGGCAGGATGCAGCACATCACTGTCATCTCCGGTTACTCTAGAAAGCACCCTGAGCACATTGCCATCCACGGCAGGCACCGGAATCCCATAGGAAATAGACGCAACCGCCCCTGCTGTATAGCTTCCGATTCCCGGAAGCTTTAACAAAAGCTCATAATCAGCAGGCATATTCCCACCGTATGTTTCCATAACGATTCTTGCCGCCTTTTGCATATTGCGCACCCGGTTGTAATAGCCCAGCCCTTCCCAAAGCTTTAGCAGCTTATCCTCCTTGGCCTCTGCCAGATGCCTGATGGTAGGCAGCTCCTTTAGAAAACGCTTAAAATATGGTTTTACCGCTTCTACTCTGGTTTGCTGCAGCATGATTTCCGAAACCCATACACGATATGGCTCCGGTTCATCCCTCCATGGCAGGGCTCTTAAATTTTCCTTATACCACATTAGCAGTGGTTTAACAATATATTCTAGTTTACTCATATTTTCCCTAAAATCAATAAATTATTTCTTAATATTTCTTATTTTTATGTAACAGGTTGACTTTTACCGGCTTGTCTATTTTCATGGAATGTTCCGTTACCTGACAATCATATGCCAATACATTTACACCTTTTTGGGCAGCTTTCCTTAAAACGTCCGCAAATTCCGGGTGGGTTTCCGCATTTGGCTGAAAGCAGTCCGCTCCCTTCATCTGGACAACGAACATCACATAAGCTTCATATCCATCTTCCATTGCTAAAATCAGTTCTTCTAAATGCTTTATGGCTCTTTCCGAAGGGGCATCCGGAAATTTTACTACTCCCTGATCCTCTAAGGTAACTCCCTTCACTTCTATAAATATTTTTCTGCCTCCAGCCTCTATGTAAAAATCAAATCTGGATGTTCCATATTTACACTCAGGCTTTACAAAAACCTCCTCTTTTCCGTTAAAAAGAGGGCATTTTGAATCATTCAGCCATTCCTTTACCGCCTGATTGGGGGCATTGGAATCCATATTGATCAAAAGGTTCCCTTTTTCTACAGCAATCAGGTCGTATTTTGTCTTTCTGTTTGGATTATCACTTTCTTCTAAATATACCCTGCTGCCTTCTATCAGCAGCTCTCTGCATCTCCCTGTATTTTTTACATGGCAGACCTCTATTTTCCCGTTAATGTCCACATAGGCAATGAACCGGTTTGGTCTTTCCACAAACCGGCCTGCCACGATTCTGTTATATTCCATTTTTTCTCCTGTTCCTTTATGCGGAGTTTTTATAGGGCACCCTTGCAGAAGGGACTACCTCCGAGGCAGCAAGGGCATGAATCATCTGATCATCAAAGAATATTTGCGCATCAAATGCCTTTAGCACGTCTTTCTTTGAAATCCCGCCAAGAAAATAGGCTTCATCTACCCGTACATTCCATGCCCGCAGCGTACGAATGACCCGCTCATGTGCCGGTGCGCATCTGGATGTGACAAGGGCAGTTCTGATAGGCACCTTTTGACCCGAAAATTCCTTTTGAATCTCTGAAATGGTTTTTAAAAATTTTGCAAAAGGTCCTTCCGGCAATGGATTCCATGCCTGTTTTCTTTCATTTTCTTCAAAAGCCTCTAACCCGCTCTTTTGAAAAAGCTTTTCCGACTCATCCGTAAACAACACTGCATCCCCGTCAAAGGCAATTCTAATCTGCTTCAAATCCGCATTCTTTCCATAGGTATGGATGTTTCCATTGATAACCATACCGGCTGCAATGCCACAATCTATAGCACTCTGCACATCCTCCTCGTTTGCCGATAGAAACAAATCCGCTTCAAGAGCTTCTAAATATGGGCAAAGAGAACCACCGCCCGACAACACTGCCCTTGTGATAGGAAGCCCATAATGCCTGATGGAATGAAAGATTCGCAGGGAAGCATCTGTACTGCTTCTGGACATGATAATTACCTCTACCCTGCCCTCATTCCCCGGAAGCTCATTCAGCCGTAACAATGCCCTGATTAGAGAAAATCCGGGACCCGGTAAAAGAATCTCACTTTCATGTGCCACCTGATATTGACAATAAGCTTCCATTCCCTCGCTTTCCAAAATCTGATTTTCCCTGCTCAAATCAAATAAAGCTCTAGAGCTTACTCCTACTACTAATTTATGTTTTAAGCTATATGCCATAATATCCCTCCAAAATAGTTATCTGACAACCGAAACATTCTGAAAACAAAATTCTATTTTGGAAGCGCTTTCAAAATACCGCATACAGCCTGCTGCCTTTTCCTGTCAGCGCACACGACTGCACTGATATTTTTGGAAGGTCACAAGACAATGCTTTAATTCCTCGTATCTTGTTTCAATAGGACCATCCTCGATTTCCACATCCAGAGAAATTGCCATGGTATTAATCATGTCATCCGTAATCCTGTGATGAAGAGCCGCCAAAATATTTAATCTTTCTTCATAATTATCCGCATCCAGAAAATCCATTACCATAGGATCAATGCCCGCTTCCTGTGTAACTTCTTTGCTTTCCTTATCCGTAGCTTCAAACGTCTTTTCCGCCTCCGGGCTGCTTACAGCTTCTAAAGCTTCCTCTGCTTCCGGTTCGTTTGCGGCTTCCTCACTTACCTTTTGAAAGCGATATTGTCCCTTTTTTTCCGGATATTTCGTTTCATCTACCATTCCCATAAACTGAGTAAGGGAACGCACATACATCTTGTATTCCCCATACATTGCCTGATAGACTACCATATCTTCTTCGGTTTCAGAATGCTGTGCCAAAGTAATAATCTGATATCTGTTTCCTTTAAAATGCTCGTAAATCTCATATGGCTTTGGATTATTTCTCATAACTTATCTCCTTTATGCAGCTTTGCATGATCTAAATAGTCACACTAGAGCTTCCGATATGCTATATTATAATCCCTAAGCAATTGCTTGTCATGTGTTTCTTGACAGGTTTTAAAGAAGAAATTCATAGGATATGGAAAAATTTCTCTGATAGAATCCAATATTTTCCAAATCCTTTTTTAATTTTTCTTTTTTCGCAGAATCCATTTCCTTAAGCTTCTTATGATGAATCACTATCCGGTACTGTCTATTTCCCTTTCTGTCAATCGTCTTAGTCATTGTCACTCCGCTTTCCTCACAATGGTACTCCTTTAAAACCGTCTTGATCCTTAAAAGACATTCCTGCTCCTGTTCCTTTAAGCAGCAATCCTTCAATCCATATGTATCTGCGCTCTGGCTGTATGCGGTTCCTGCAAAGGAGGATACTGCAACCAAAAACAGCACCACCGTCATAAATATAAAATCCTTTTTCCTTTTCATAATGATTCTCCTTTCATAATATGATTGTAAACTTATCTGTTTCCGTTTTTACCTTTGGAATATATCTGTATTCTACAAAAAGATGTGTACAAAAAAAAGGACTATACAGTCCTCTTTTTATTTCATATCCTTTTTTGGTAACAGTTCAGCCCATAGGTGCAAAGCAGGCTTTATGCAGAGCATGTTTTCTTAAGGAGCCCTTATAAAAACGCC
>JAMPFB010000079.1 GCA_023664735.1 Robinsoniella sp.
ATACTCTTCTCCCGTCCCGTCTGCATTCCGGTAGGACACCATATCTCCCTTTTCGTTGTATGCATAGGAAAATATCCCTCCGATTCCATCCTGATAACGAAGCCCTTTTCCAAGGC
The DNA here is from genome assembly GCA_023664735.1 of Robinsoniella sp. Taxonomy (GTDB): domain Bacteria; phylum Bacillota; class Clostridia; order Lachnospirales; family Lachnospiraceae; genus RGIG3040. The sequence goes on from JAMPFB010000079.1 coordinate 117, forward strand.
TGTTTGCGGTGATAGTCTTTACGGCACCGTTCATATCGTCCATGGTAATTACCGTATTGCCGTTTTCTTCATTATCCTCATACTGTAACGTCACGGGCTTTGTTGCAGCATTACCGTCATCCTGAATGAGCACTCTTCCTTTTTCATCATAAGTATTCTGAACGAACAGGATGTGATTGGTATCCCTTCCTTCCACAATCCTATGCCCCTCATCATAGCTGTAATAATTGCTGGTGCCCCCTTTACCTGTTACTGCGCTCAGATTCTTTTGCGCATCATAAGCAAAGGTAACCTGATTTCCTCCGTTATCCCTAAGGCTTACAATATTGCCATCCTGATTCATTACCGCTGTAATTGTTTTCTCTGTATAAGGCTCTGAAATCACAAGCTGCCCTTTTGGATGGGAGATATTCAGCACCTGTCCCTTTTCATTGATCCTCTTTATGAGCTGCCCTTTTTCGTCATAATGATATTCTGTCCTATCCGGGGTTCGGAAAATATATCCTTCATCCGTTTTTTCCACCGAATATCCATTCATATTTTCGCTGATTGGAACATAGCTGCAGGGCTTTTCCGCATTATCTGCCAGTGCATTGATTTCATCGTCACTTTCTTCTTCATTTCCTGATTCCTTTGGCAGGAATGCATTTTCCGGCATAAAATTTTCCAGTATGCTATTTTCCGAAATCGTATTCCCTGATACTGAATTTTCCGACAGGGTACTCCTTGAAACTCCTCCTCTCCCCTTGACATTTTCCGGCTTCATATCGCCCAGCCAGATTTCGCCATCCCGATAAGTGCCTTCCACTTTATTGCTCATCAGATCTTCATCTACAAAAAGCAGGGAAGCATAAGGACTAAGCCATACCTTCAACAAGCCGTTTTGGTCTTCTAATTTAGATTCATAGTTATGGTGCCAGCCATATCCAAGGTTTCCTTCCATATCTGTTTCCTTGGAATTATAAGTCAGCTGGAACCGGATGTCATTGACTCCAGCCACTGCCATGACACACTGTTCTGATTCAAATGCACCTGTCATCACATTGATTGGATCTCTTTCCGTGCTTGTTCCTGTTGGAGTAGTGGGCTTTCCAGTAGATGGTTTATGCTTTTTATTGTCAGGATTCTTTTTGTTTCCACTACTGTTGCTTCCAGTTGAATCATCTTCTGTTTCTTCATATGTATCATCTTCCACAGGCAGGGTTATCCTTATATTTGCTTTTGTCATATGTCCCTGAATGGGCATGACTGTAACTTTTATATCCGCATTGGAATCCCTCAGTTTTTTTACAACTGCATTTGAAAGTTCATAATATACGCTTGATGGGTCGCCCCCTCCCGGAAAATATTCGCAATAAGTGCCATAAATGCTCTGCCCTGCTCCCAAGGATTCTACTGTAATAGAATCCCCTTCACAAAGTACCGGTATATGGGCGCCCTCAGTAGATGCCGTATAATACTTAATTCCTGTACTGTTTCGCACGGACTGGGTCAATTCTCCATTTACATAGGTGTCCACCACCTGTATAAAATCTGTAGTACGATATTCGCCGAATTTTGCGGTCACATAATAAACCGGATTTTCCGATTCATTTTTTAATTGGTATTGAAAATAGTACTTTTCGCCAATGTATGCTGTATTTTCCGGATAAACATAAAGGTGTAATCCGGCTCCGCTGTCTGCACCGAATTTTATTGTATTTTCAATTTTTGCAGTAATTTCTTTATCAAAGGGCTGCAGCCTTCCCTTAAAGTCCGCCGATACCTGATATTCTCCTGCTTCATCCACTTTTATAATCCATGAAGCAGTTACGCTGGATTTTCCCGCAATGCTTCCCATTGACTGCGAAAATTTTTGTGCTTCTGCCAATTTTGCCAAAGATATTCCTTTTGGCAGATTCAATATTACATTACTGTCTTCTATCACATATTTTTCATCTGCATAGTTCTGTATTGTGACAGTGACCACATACATATCCTTCAGCCATTTTACAGAAGCCGGAGCCGTGGTACAGTAGGCAATTACAGGTTTGTCACCTGCACATACTACTTGTGCAGAGGTAGAAATCTCACTGTTATTTTTATTTTCTCCCCCACTGCTTCCACCAGAACCTGTTGCAAATCCGATTCCATTTCCAATACTGGTTTTCTTTGCAGAACCCTCAAACTGGAACTCAAAGCACGGAACCGCAGCACTATCAAATGACGCCTGTACTTTATAAGAATACTCAAAAAAATTATCCTCATCTGTCACATCAATATTATATTTTTTAATATCCTCTATAGATAACTTCTCTGCAGTAATCTCACCACCCACCATGCTTCCTTCCTGAAGGATTATTGTAGTGGATAAGTCCTCATATACACTAATATTGAAATCCTTTTCCGCAATCAGATATCCGGTCACAAAAACCGCTGCTGCATGAACCCCTGCAGTTCCGGAAATAATTACCTTTCCGTTGCCGTCTGTTTCCATTTCTTTTACGGTCCCATCTGCAAAGCATATATAAACTGCAGCTCCTGCCATAAGTTGGTCCATGGAATCCTTTACATATATTGTATGGATTCCGCAATTTGTTTTATCTTTCACACTTGCAATAGCCGTAGTAGAAGCCTGATTTCCTTTTTCATCCGTAACAGTCAGGATAACCCTGTACTCTCCTGCCGTCTGATAGATATGTTTTGGATTTTTTCCGTACAGTATGGTGCCATCCCCCATATCCCATTCGTAGCTTTCAATCCTGACATTATCCGTTGACTTTTCTCCGCTAAAAGTAATCTCTCTCCCTTCAATTCCCATAACATCTGAAAGCTTTGCATTGGGAGGCACTACATCCGTATCGCTTGTCAGAATATAGGCTTCTGATGATCTTGCAGCATTTCCTGCCTTATCACATGCTTCCACATAATAATAATATCTGGTTTCAGGCAATATTTCCCCGTCTTCAAACTGATTTGCTGTTACCTGTTTTAACAGGCGATAGCCGTCCTCCCCTCTGGACATTTTATAAATATTGTAATGGGAAAAATCCGGTTCCTCATTTTCAGAAATAGTTAACAGGACTTTTCCGTTTTTTTCCGCTACTGATATATCAGGCGCTTTTGGGGCATTCACATCCAATATAAACTGCTTTTGATAAGAAATGCTTCCATTTCCGGTTGTGTCTATTGCCATCGCCTGAAATTCATACTGTCCTGATTCAAGTCCTGTGGTATCCCATACGGTTTCCAGCCGGTAAATGTCGCCGCTTACTTCATAATCTCCAATCTTCTCCCATGCAAATTCTCCCACTTTCCGATATTTCAGATTGATTTCCTTTAGGGAAACGTTATCACTAGCCGTCAGCTTAATCGTAGGATTTCCACCGATGACCTCATTTTCTTTTATGGTACAGGCATGAATAGCCGGCACTTCTGTATCTTTTTCTGCAGTCCAGATAACTGGCTCGGAAAGCTCACTGCGGTTCCCTGCCCGATCCACTGCAGCAATTTGATATGTATATGTTTTTTTATGCGAGCAGTTTTTATCAACAAAATAGTCTGATGTGGTTGTATGAAGCAACATATAAAAATTTGTTCCTTCCCCTGCCCTATATATTTCATATCCACATACATCCTCTGCCTGCTCCCACTGAAGCTTTATAGCACCGCCTGTACCGGATATCTGCACATTTTCCACTGCTTTTGGCGGTGTTCTGTCAATGACATATTCTGCTATGACTTCTTCGGTGTTTCCATTTTGGTTTCCCTCCTTATCGTATGCCTCAAATTTTACATAGACAGTTCCCTCCTTTATGTCACTTATATCCCACAAATAAGACAGGACTTCTTTTTTGCTGTTTTCATAGCTATTCACAGTGACAATCTCTTCATAATTTATCTTGTCATATGAATAAGAAAATACCGCCTGCCCAACAGCAGAATTATCTTCAATCTCCGCTTCCAGATGCAGTTTGCTGTTATATGCAGATATATTTGGTCCAATTCGTTTAATAATAGGAGCTATCGTATCTTTGCTTGTGGAAATCGTATACCATTCTGATGGTTCTCCCCTGTTCCCCAGTAAATCATACCCCACCACTCTTAATACATATTCCGTTTCAGAAGGTAAATCCGATATTCTGCACCCTGTTGCTTTAATATTTGATTTTAATATGGAAGCACTTCTATTATTTTTTCTTTCAACCACAAAATAGGATATATCTTTTTCCAAGGGCTGACTCCAGACTAGTTGAATTTCTGTACTTGTAGCGCTTCCTTCCAAAATTTCAACTTTTGATACACCTGTATTATCCACTTCACATTCTTTTGTCACGGCAGCAGAAAGATTGTCGGCAGCATCTTTTGCAACAGCCTTTATCTCATACCTTCCATCACTTACTCTGTTTGTATACCAGTCAAATTGAGCAATTTCCTTATCCTGCCAGTTTTTTTCCGCTTGTTTTTCACCTAAGGAATACCATATATCCTGTCCTATCGCCCGGTAATACAATACCACACTTTTTACCGATTTGTTATCGCTTGCTTCTACTGATATGGTAGCCTTTTGATTGACACGTTCATTTAAGTTTATTTTTATGATTTTAGGTGCTTCCTTATCTGAGCCTACTACAACAAAAGCAGACGAAGAAACAGCGCTCTTCTGCTCATATTTATCCACCGCCACAAGCCAATATTCATATTCTTTTCCTGCTACTGCCTTTTTATCTACATAAGTTTCTGTATAAATTCCTGAAACTTGTGCGATATTCTCACAGGTATTGCTTTCCATATCCCTCCTGAAAATCAAATAGCCGGTACAATCTGCGCTGACGGACGGCTCCCATGATAATTTTACATTTCCCTGAACGCTTGTTGCTTTTACATTTGCAGGCGCTTTAGGCGGTGTTCTGTTAATCTCATAACGAACCTGTCTGCTATCCGAATTCCCATCCACGTCTGTAATGCTGTAACGGACGTTCATCTGCTGCGTACCAGTAAATTCAGAGATATCCCATATACATCTTGCCACATAGTATTGATTAGGTGACAGTACTTCTCCTTCCAGTCCAGAGGCTATAGAAATCCATTCCCTATTATTTTCATCATAATATTCAGCCGTTACTTTATTTTCTAACGCACTGCTCTTGTACTTATATATTATTGTCAGCTTTGCTGTTTCTCCCCCTATGGTACTTCCATCTGCTGGATAAATAGTATCTATTTGAGGAAATATGACAGAAGCTTCTATTTCCTCGCCAAGCTCAGATTCATTTCCGCTTTCATCCAAAGCTGACACCTGATACATATATACCTTTCCTTCCAAAAGCCCTGTATCTCTATACAGCAATTCCCCATTTGTAGCTGCTATTTCTTTGCCGTTACGATATATTTTATAGTCCGTTGCTTCAACATTATCCGCAGCCTTTCTCCATGCAATAGTGATAGATGAGCCTGTTACACTTTTTATATACAATCCTCTTACCGCCTCTGGCGCTTCCTCATCTACCAACGTCCTTCCCACACATTCCGGTGAATCTTTGGCAACATTCCGATACTCATCAAAAGCAAATACCTGATACGTATATTCCCTATCTGCCTTCAATCCTGTATCACGAAAGCGTTTTTCACTTGTTTCTCCGATTTTTGTTCCATCTCTATAAATCTCATAACCAAGAACCTTTTCATTGTCCAATGCTCCTTCGTATGCTATCGTAATGGAAGCGCATTCTGTCTCCATTACCGAAATATTCGTCACTGCGCTTGGCGCCTCTTCATCACAATAGTCATAAAGAATCTCATCGCTAATAAGGGATAGGTCATTTTTAAACACATATCCCGTTTCATACAGCTTCGTCAACACCACTTTATGGAACTTGACAGTTCCCGGATATTTTTCAAAAAACACGGTCTGTACATATGTATTACCATCTCCATCCAGTTTTCTGCCCAAAATGACCGTATGTTCGCCCGTTGCAATAAAGTTGGCGGCCGCATTTTGACGAAAATCCCCACGCACTTCCATTGTCCCGTTTGTTAAAAGACCTTCCATGCTTTTCGTCGTACTGCAATAAAAATCTCCGCAAACCAATACCTGATCCTTTTCCTTTGTCATGACCAGCCTGCCCTTGCTGCTTCCATATCGATAGCTTCCCTCTAAGCCAGTGCGGTATTGCATACGATAGCTGCCGTTTACAATTAAGGCACCGCCGTTTATTTCCATATCACCGGAAGCCTGAATCAAATCTCCTTCCACTGTCATGGTGTGTCCGTTTAAATCCATCTTTCCATCCATCAGATATAAATCACCCTTCACAGCATAATCTTCCTGCAGGGTAAATCCTGTAATGGCATATTCCCGGTCATTTTCCTCTCCGTATATGATTCGGCAGCCATTTGCATTCAAATAAGAATAGGATAAAAATGTACTGGCAATAACCCCTTCTTTACTCTTGTTGTTAAGCTCAATTCCATAAAATCCAGCCAAGACAGCCTGAACCGTCTGCTTTTTCTCCCCACTGAATATTACTGTATTACTGCCAGATGCCCGAAAATTTTCATTAAAAACAGCATCCCCCTTCACTTCAAGGGTTCCCATTTTCAAATACCCTTCCCTATAGGTGTCCGGCTGATAATCCAGATTGCCGCCTACCACTACTTTTCCATTACCGGAAAAATACAGCCCATAAGAAGTATTTTTAACAGACAAATTTCCTCCAACGCTCATGCAGGCGCTTTTTACATCAATACTACCTCCTATAACGTCACAATTTCCTTCAACTTCTAAATTAGCATAAAGTAACAGACCGGAATGAATTTGCAAATCACCTGCGATATACAGGCTTTTACGAGACAATACATTACACCAAAGAGCCACATCGCCGCCATAATATCCGTCCTCAAATGCAATGTTATTACTTCCTATAATAGAAATGGAGCCCTCAATCCTGTTATGATTATCTTTTATCCTTCCATTTACAATCGGCTCATTCAAAAATTCAATCCCCTCTTTGCTCTGGTTCGCAAGCTCCAGATTTGCAATACAAGACTTTCCCTGATAATAAATGTAAGAATCGGGTTTTTCCAATTTTACCGGCAAAAAGTCCACGCACTGCTTCCCTGTTCCGCTTAGCAAAAGCAGATGTTCCTTGTCAAAAGCCAGATTATATTCGTTTCCTCCTGTTTCCTGAATCAGATTGCCCTTTATTTCCAAAGTCCCATTAGTAAAATAATCGGTATGGTTCCTTGTGGAAGCGGTATGGAAATTACCGTTTACCAAAACCCTGCCGCCTTCTTTTGTCATATCCAGAAGTCCGTCACAGGCGCTATAGCTATAAGCGCCTTCCTGTCCGCTCCGCTTCTGTATCCGGTAATCCCCTTCCACAATCAGGCTGCCGTCTTCCACCTGTATGGTTCCGCCCTCATGAATCAGGCTGCCTTTTACAATAATGCTTCCCCCTTTCATTTGAACGGTTCCTTCTGACAGGATGAAATCTCCTTCTACCACCAGCGTTCCTTTATTCAGCTTCAAAATCCCCTGACTCTGCACAAAATCGCCTTTGACCGTCAGTTGTTTTTGATTTAAGTTGAAATTCTCTACAGTCAGCTCATAATCTCCGTCCACTACTTCATCTTTAGAGAGCATTCCTGAAAAATAAGTGACGTTACAGCCATTCTCTTTTATGGAATCAAAAATAATATCCGTTAGTATTTGGACACCGTCCTCACTGTAATTTTCCACCCACAGCTCATAAAATGCATTTCCTTCCTGCATGCTTACTTCCTGTTTTCCATCACCGTTTAGCAGAAATACATGGGAACCTTCCGCCATAAATCCCTTTACAATTTCTACATTGCCTTTTACCTCAATGGTACCTGCCGATTTGCTCATGGAACCAGATGCATCATAATAGAAATCACCATAAACGGAAAGCCTGTCCGCCTCATTCGTCATCTTGATGCCGTAATTGCCATTTCCTCCCTGTACGGTGAAATCCTTTTTTACAATCATCTCCCCACCCATAAAGGTAACGCAGTTTTTCAGTACTATTACATTCCCCTCTACCGTCATGCGGTCATAAAGAGTCAAATAGCTGGCAGTGGTTACATCGCCGCCAAAGGTAACAGGTTCCCTGATGGCAAAGTTACTGGCTAAATAAATATCGCCCCCATAATATTGATTCAGAAAGACTGTCTTGCTTCCGGCTGATATCGCCCCTTCTATCCGGCTTTCGCCTCCGCTTATTTCTCCTGCTACATAAGGGCGGTTTACAAATACAATGCCTTCTTCACTTGTGTTTTGCAGCTCAAGATTAGAAAATCTTGAGGCAGAGACCCGGTTTATCCCAAAGCTTACCGTCTGTTTTCCTTCTCCGGATAAAATTACTTTATGCTCATCTGTAGCGATAAAATTTCCCAAAGAGGACTCCGTATACTCATAAAAATCCCCTTTTACTTCCATAGTTCCTCTTGTCAGAAATCCCTGATGATCCATCCGGGAATTTGTATAAAATCCTCCTTTTACAAGCACCTCATCCCCATCCGTTGTCATATTCAGAATGCCAGTGCTTTTTCCATATTCATATTCTTCTAATGCTTCTTCCTCTTCATTGTATGTTCTGGACTGGATTCGGTAGTCCTTTTCTATGATAAGCTTTCCACCATTTACAAACACTGTGCCTCCGGTCTGAATCAGATTTCCCTGAACAGTCAGGGTATGCCCTGCAAGATCCAATGTACCCCCGCCAAGGCAAAAGTCCCCTTCCACCATCATGTCCTCTTCCAGCTCAAAGCCGCTTTTGACCTCATCGGCTCCTATCATCAGCCTTGTATCATTTTGAATCAGTTCGCTGCAAAGAAACGGCTCCTTTGCATAAACCCCTTCCTCACTGCCATTTGCCAGCTCCACCCGTCCAAAGGCAGCATCTCCTCCATAAAGCTCGATTGTCTGTTTTTCTTCTCCGTTAAAAATGGTATAGAAGTCCTCAGAAGCTAAAAAGGTATCTGTTTCACCTGCCAAAAAATCACCTTTCACTTCTATAGTGCCTTTCTCCAGTTCAATAATCTGTCCATAATAATGGCTTGACCAAATGTTCCATTTCAGATTTCCGCCTACATATAAATAGTCTTCTTCTGCATTCATTCTATATTGGGAGCATCTTATCTCCAAGTCATGGTTCACTAACAGGGAACCGCCATGAAAAGATATGGGACTCCCTCCTAAGTCTGCGCAATTTAACACTGTCAGACTGTGTCCATTCAAATCTAGTTCTCCGTAAACATTCAAATCGTACACAATCATGTCTTCTTCCAAGACAACCGAATTGTTATAACCCACCTCGTAATTATCAGGAAGCTCTATCTGGATGCTGCAATCCTGTGCCATTTCCTGTCCTTCTTCATCCAGCGCAGCAACCTTATAAATATAAGCTGCCTTTCTTTCCAGTCCCCTATCCTGAAATTCCGTTTCTTCGGTTTCAGCAATAAGCTGCTCATTTCGATAAATCCGATAGGCGGCTGCACCCTCTTCATATTCCTGCCAGTTCAATGCAACATATCCCTTTTTATCAATTTGGACATGTATCTGCATATTGCAGTCCACACTTTCCCCTGCACGGTCTGCTTCTACTGTTTCAGGCAGCATTTCCTTTTCACCACCATCGTTTTCCGATATAGCAGAAGGCTCCATACCATTATTTTCCCCGGAAAGTTCTACGGATATATCTTCAGGCTCCGTTTCTATTGCTTGTGTATTTCCTGCTGCAAGCGCTGTGGAATAGTCCGCAAACGGCAGTAAGCATATAGTCAAACATAATGCTATTAATCTTTTTAAAAGTCTTTTCATAAGTTCTCTCCCAATACATTTGTATGCTAATCTTTATCTTTTCTTTATCTTCATAGTGCTCTTTAAGCCCTTTCCTTTCAGAAGCTTTACGTACTTTTTATATTTTTTCTTTGGTACATTCACAACCGCTTTTTTAGAAATTCCCTGAAATGCCTTTTTCCCGATTTCAGTCAATTTCTTTGATTGAATCGTTATGGAAGTCAGCTTACGGCAGCCATAAAATGCCTTTGTTCCAATTTTTTGCACATTTTCCCCAATGACTATCTTTCTTAGCCTCTTTTGGTTTTTGAAAGCATTATCCCCGATTCCTGTTACTTTAAAAGTCTTTCCCTTTACTTTTATGCTTCCCGGCACTTTTACCGTCACCAAAGCTTTCTTTATTCCTGTCAGATGAACCTGTCCGCTTCCATTTTTATTTATTTTTGTTATCTTATATTTGTAATTTCCCACTTGTACTGCTGCTCCGACAACTACCGCCCCTGAACCTGCACCTGTTTCCGTTTTTTCTCCTTCCTGTGCTTTGTTCGTATCGTTATTTGGAATTTTCTTATCCGGAGTATAGTTGTCTGTGGTGTTTCCTTCAGCTTTCTCTTCGTTATCCGGCTGCTTATTTTCGTCTTCCGGCTCTTTGTTGCCTTCTGGCTGCTTGTTTTCCCCTTCCTGCTCTTTGTCACCTTCTGGCTGCTTGTTTTCTCCTTCCTGCTCTTTATTGCCTTCTGGCTGTTTGTTTTCCTCTTCTGGCTCTTTACCATCTTCTGGTTGCTTATTTTCCTCTTCCGGCTCTTTATCGCCTTCCGGCTTCTTATTTTCCCCTTCCGGCTCTTTACCGCCTTCCGGCTGCTTATTTTCTTCCTCCTGCTCTTTATCGCCTTCTGGTTGCTTATTTTCGCCTTCCGGCTCTTTATCGCCTTCCGGCTTCTTATTTTCCTCTTCTTCGTCTTCCTCTTCTTCCTTTTCTTTATCAGAACCCTCGCCAGACACTTTAACCGTTACTCTTGCTTGCTTTTTGATTCCTTCATCTTCATAAACAATGTTCACATAGCCATCATCTGCAGTTAATGGGGTCTTAGGGCTATAATCATAATCTGCTATAAACTTCCAGCTTCCATCATTATAGACTGCCTTTACAAGCATTCCGGCTTTATCAAACAGCTCTCCTGCTTTATAGGAAAGCTTGCTTGGTTTTCTTGCAATTTGAACAGCTTCCAGCTTCTTTCTTTCAAATACTGCTGTAAGGCTTTTATCTTCTGTGACCCCTGAAAGAATCAAGGACTCCTCTTTGCCGCAGCAGATTCCGTTTTCCTGCCATTCCACAAAATAATAGCCCGGATTTGCCTTTGCAGTAAGCAGCATATTTTCATGCTCTGCCATGCTGCCTCCTCCTGTGACGCCTCCTGCCTGCTCATCACTGGAAACTGCAGTTATCTGATAGGTCTTTACCTCCTTTACGACTGATATGACAGCCGTGCAAATGCTGTGTTCATACTCATCGTCGTAACACTGGACATAAAGAGTCTCCTCTTCTTCTCTTTCCCCTATTATGACTTGTGCCTGATATCCATCTTCATACCATAACCCCTTTACAGAAGAACCTGAGCCGTTTAAGATTCTCCATTTATACTCGCAATACCCCTCTTCCTCTTCTTTTTTTGTCAACTTTAATATAATCTCTTCTCCTCTGGCTGCGGATATTTCTTTTTGCTCAAAGGATATCTTCTGATCCGGCACCGGTTCAAACACCGGCTGAATTTCCCTGTCACTTTGGATATCATCTAACATCAATTCCCTATCACTGGCAATTTCTGCATCTCCTTCCTTCCAGCAGGTAAACTGAAATCCTTCTTCTGGAACCGCTGTCAAAACAACGCTTCCCCCTTCTTCCACATAAGCGGCTCCCGCAGCATATCCTCCTACTGTCTTTTTTATGGAGACTCTGTACAGAGGAGCCCTTACTACTGTCAGATAATAGGTTTTTTCCGCCATTCCATCCTCTGCAAGCACCGTTATTTCAAATACCGTATCTCCTTCTTCCAACCCAAGGGAAATGCTGCCGCCATTAGCAAGCTTCTTTTCCATCTGATTCGGTTGCTTTATGGTAATGGAAGCCTGGTCTTCCATTGCCCTTGCGGATAAGTCAATAGAATCCAAAGACTCACTGACCACTGCCTTGTAAGATGTCTTATCCGGCTGAAACTCACAATCCAGATTTCCCTGCTTTATGTTTAAATAAGATAGACGGGATTCCGGCGACTCCACATCTTCTCCGATAATTATGCCCGTACTTGTAGTCATTATGACTTTTCCATTTCCACCGGCTATATCTATTATCCCGCCATATTGCCTCCCTTCCAGTTCCCGCATCCATTCTCCAGA
>JAMPFB010000007.1 GCA_023664735.1 Robinsoniella sp.
ACTGTTGCGTTTTTATAGAGCGAAAGCGTGGCGACGCAGAAAACATGCTCTGCATGAAACCCGCCTTGCGCTTGTGGGCTGAACTGTTACTTAAAATAGGATAAATACATACTTTAAGGAGGTCTGTTCTTTGAATCGTTCATTAGAAACCGTAAAAGAGGAAATCAAGAAAGTATTAAGAGGAAAGGATACTGTTATCGATATGGTGCTCTGCACCTTGCTAGCAAAAGGACACATTTTATTAGAGGATATTCCCGGCGTGGGGAAGACTACCCTTGCTGTGGCGCTATCCAGAACGCTTTCCATGGATTATAAAAGAATGCAGTTTACTCCGGATGTGCTGCCAAGCGACATTTTGGGATTTCAGATGTATGACAAAAATTCCGGAGAATTTCATTTTATGGCAGGCTCTATTTTCTGTAACCTGTTTCTTGCAGATGAAATCAACCGTACTTCTCCAAAGACCCAATCCGCCCTGTTAGAAGTCATGGAAGAAAGAAAGGTTACGGTAGACGGAAAAACTTCTGATCTTCCTAATCCTTTTTTTGTTATTGCCACCCAGAATCCCATTGGCGCTTCCGGCACCCAGAAGCTTCCGGATTCCCAGCTTGACCGCTTCTTTGTCCGTTTAAGCATCGGCTATCCTGACCGGACAAGCGCAGCGGAAATCTTAATGGGAAAATCGTCAGAGCAGTTAAGCTCCGTAAAGGCAGTTCTTACCATTGACGAGCTGCTTGCCATGCAGGAACAAACTGAGCAGGTATTCGTAGATGACTGCCTTTATACATATATCGTAGACCTCGTGGAGAAAACAAGAAATACGGACTATCTGTCCCAAGGCATCAGCCCAAGAGGAAGCATTGCCATCTTAAAGCTGGCAAAGGCATATGCCTTCTATAACAACCGGGACTACTTAGCGCCTGATGATATTTTATCTGTTTTTTACAGTGTTGCCAACCACCGCCTTATATTAAGCACCAAGGCAAAGGCAGAAGGACTAAGCGATTACGATGTAATAGAAAGCCTTTTGGGGCAGGTTCCCGTTCCCAAGCTTTCCAAATAAGGGATTTTGGGTGATTTTATGAATAGACTGATACGAAACTGGATTTCTTATATCATGCTTTCGGTTGCCACATTGCTTTTTACCATATATTACAGGCAATCTTTTTTTCTTGTGCTGTTTTTGCTGCTCTGTTTCCTTCCTGTGATTTCTTATTTTACATGCAGCTATGGTTTTAAGCATATAAATGTTTCCCTTGCTTCCAAAGCATATATTGCAGATAAGCCTGCCACCCTGCCTCTTTTCGTCACCATTGAAAACGAGTCCCATATTCCCTTTACCCATTTTGAAGTTACCCTTCACAGCTTTTGTTGCTTTTATCCAAAGCCACAATTAGAAAGGCTGGTGCTTCCTGCTTATGCAAAAAAACATTCTGTCAACTCCTTTCCCATTACCTACAAAAAATCCGGATGCTACCAGACAAGGCTGTTGGAAATCACCACCTATGACTTTTTGCAGTTATTTCGTTATTCCAGACCCTGCAGCGCCCAGACAGAGGTGCAGATTATGCCTACAGCCACCGGGGAGGTTTCTTATCACAACAGGATTTACAGTGAAGGCTTTGACGAATATGAAGAAACTTCTTTAAAAGGAAACGTATCCTCCAACGTAACAGATGTACGGGAATACCGTCCGGGGGACAGACTGCAGAAAATCCATTGGAAGCTTTCCGCCAAATCGGATGACCTTATGGTAAAGGAAAACGAGGCCACTACCTCCAACCGTTTTTTTCTGCTAGCAGAGCTTTATTCCCCAGACGTGCTTTCATCTGAACCGGGGGATTATGATTTGTTAGATAAAACCATTGATTATGCTTTCATGCTGGGAAACGAACTTCTTATGGCAGGGGAAAGCTTTTTCCTAAGCTGCTATTCCATAAAAAGAAGCGACTTTTCCACCTTCTTTGTTAGAAATAAGGATGAATTTCTCCTTGCTTTCTCCCAGCTCTTTTATGAAAGCACCTATCAGGTGGAAAATCTGGGCAGAACCATTTATGAAAAATCACAGTTGAACCAAGGAACCTTATTGCATATTACCCACAAAGGAGTCGAAGATGTTCTTTCCTAAAACCAAGAAAAACACCATACCCGATGAAACTTTATATGGTTTTTCCTTTCCGGCAGAGCCTGCTTCCTTTACTCCAAATATGGCTGTGCTTTGTACGGTAAAGGCATTACTTGTTTTTTGCGCCACATGGGGGACAATAGGCGGGATTCTTTCTGCCTTTTCCATCCGATATAATGCTGTCCTTGTTATGGCGGTACTTTTGCTGCTTTCCTTTATACTAGCATTTTTACACTATAATGCAGTCATATTTAATACGGTATATCCTGTTCTTTTTGTGATATTTACCTATTCCATCATTCAATGCCGGGTCATTGCCAACAGTGGCTTCCAGACCTTTATTTCTGTTTTATTTGAAGAATACGGCTCCTATTTTAACTTATCCCTGAGCAGGGAAGTTACAGTTGGCTTTGCCGACCAGTATCTTGCCATAACTGTTGCAGCCATATTTGTAGGCTTCTTTCTTGCCCTGCTTTTGAACATTGCCATTTCCACTTATATGAGTCTGATTCTTACATTAATGCTGACGTTTCCTTTTTTACAGCTTGCCATATACATAGAAAAGTATCCGGATATTCCGTTTTTGTTTTTTATACTGTCTTCTTATGTCGTGGTTGGCATACTTGGAAGAAGCCGTCACTATGACCTTCCTTTAAAAAAGAAAAAGAGAGTCTTTTTTCAGGTTGCAAAAAAGAAGGGAAAAGAAAATGCCTACACACTGCACAACTATAAGGCAAGCGGCACTATCCTTTTGGAAACTGCCAGCCGCCTTGGGCTTTTATCCGCTTTGTTTATTATAGCTTCTTATTCCCTGCTGACCAATCACGATGCGCAGCAGACTGTTTCCAATGGGCTGAAGGCAAAAACGGATGAATATCTAAAGATTTTTGTTCAATCAGGCTTATCAGGCTTTTTTGACCGCTATGCTGCTACCGGCGGCATCAGCGGCGGCAAGTTAGGAGGCGTCAGTGCCGTCCGTCCGGATTATCAGCCTGATTTAAAGGTTACCTTTGCCCCTTACAGCTATGATACTATTTATCTCAAGGCATTTACAGGCGCTGATTATACCGGAAGCGAATGGCTTCCTCCTACTTATAGTGAAGAATCTCTTGAACAGATGTTTGGTAATGATTTTTCTGAATTTTCAGAATACAGCGCTGGCATTGAGGGAAAGAGGCTTGCCTATTTATTTGAACGCTCCGGCAGCAATTTAAAAGGAAAAATGAAAATTGAAAATTTAGATGCCAGCGTGGATTATTTATATCTGCCCTACTATGCAGATAATATATCCTATGAATATCAGACAGAGCAAAGCATTTTTTCCGGTTCCC
This sequence comes from Robinsoniella sp., assembly GCA_023664735.1. Classification (GTDB taxonomy): domain Bacteria; phylum Bacillota; class Clostridia; order Lachnospirales; family Lachnospiraceae; genus RGIG3040. The sequence goes on from JAMPFB010000007.1 coordinate 3,457, forward strand.
TGCCCATAGGCAGCACTTTGGAGGTGTCCTATTATCCTCCTGTAAATGCAGGATTGTTAACCGGGTCCTTTAGTGAAAAGGAAATCCCTGATTTATCTGCCTCCTTCCCTCTTCCCGCCACTAAAAAAGAAGAGTCCTATTATGAAATCTATCATATGAACAATCAACTCTACTACAAGAGCATTCCATCTTCTCTGGAGCCTGTTTTAGAGGAAATCCGGGATGAAATAGGAACCGTAGAGCTTTTAGAAGAGCAAATATTATTAGTACAGGATTATCTTGAACAAAATTATACATATTCAATGAATCCGGGCACAACACCTTTTAACGAAGACTTTATTGATTATTTTTTATCCCATCAAAAACAGGGGTATTGCGCTCATTTTGCCTCTGCTGCCACTATGATTTTCCGCTCCTACGGGATTCCTGCCAGATATGTTGAGGGTTATGTAGTTACTTTTCAGGATATGGCAAATGCTCAGGCAATTGACGAAAGCTATGAGGATTATCTTCAGGGAGACCCCCCCCTTGGAAGGACTGGTGTCGTTGAAGCAGAAATCACAGACGGAAGCGCCCATGCATGGGTTGAGGTTTACAAGGAAGGCTTTGGCTGGATTCCGGTGGAAGTCACCCCTCCCTCTTCCGAAGGAGATAACACTTATTCGGATTTCTGGGACGTGTTCTCAGGACTGTTTTCCATATCAGGCACCCAGACTACCGCTGCAAATGATGCTACTATAGAAAATGACACTGGAAGATGGGATTCCTTTTTAAGCAGCACCGATTTAATTGCCGGTCCCCTCCTTTCACTGGCCGCCATCCTGCTATTTGTTCCACTCCTGTTTAAGCTGTTTTTACATTTATTTACACTGCTTAAAATCCGGATAGCATTTTCCAAAGGAAATTACGTACCAATGATTTCCTATTTATATCAAAAGCTAATTGCAAGATTGAAAAAGAAAAAGCTATTAGGAGAAAACTCTCCCACTCCGGAACAGTTAAAGAAAATTTTGGATTCTCTGTTTTCAGAGACAGATATGGATTCCATTCCTTCACCTGAAGAATATATAAGCCTTTTGGAAAAAGGATGCTTTTCAAAAGAAGGCTTATCAAAGGAACAGGTTTTTAAATTAAAGGAAATGACACGACAGCTTATAAAAAGGATTGGTTAGTTTTCACTAACCAATCCTTTCATCATATAAAGTATTTCTCTGTTTACTGTTTCTTCCGTAATACCCATTGTCTGGGCACAGACCTTTAAGCCTTCTAGCACATACATCATATTTCTTGCCGCCCCTAATGGGTCATCGCAAATAAATTCTTCCGTTTCCACTCCGTCTATAATCAGCTGCTCTATAATCTTTACTGCACTGTTAAATTGAATGCGCACCTGATTTTCCTTTTTCGGCACCTGATTGGCAAAGAAAAATTCATATATGGCAACGGTCAGGTTTTCTCCTTTATTCAAAATTTCCTTTTTTTGTTCCTTTAAGAATAGGGCAAGAATATCTGCTCCAGTGCTTTCCTCCGTCATTGCCTGTGAAAAGGTGTCGTCTGCTTCTTCTCCCTCCAGCCTTAACACTTCCAGAAAAATTTCTTTTGTGCTTTCAAAATATAAATAAAGACCTCCCCTACTGATTTGGCATGCATCTATGATATCCTGCATGGTAACACTTTTAAATCCTTTTTTAGCAAAGACCTCCTTTGCTTTTGTTAATATGTATTGCTTTTTTTGTACTGATTTATCACCCATTTTCTTTCCCTCTTAGTCAGCCTCCAATATGCGGCGGATTTCCTCTAAAGACAGCTCCTCTGCATCCTCTTCCAATTGGGGTACAGGCGGATTTGCCGCTTCCGGCTGCTCTTTTACTTCCTTATAGACCGGTTGCTTCACTTCTTCCAGAATATTTTCTTCGTCAATTACAATGGGCTTATCCCAAAATTCAACAATTTCCCTTGTCTTTTTCAGTATCCTAAGGAAAATCTCGTATTCCACCCCATTTTTCCAGTAAATGGACTTAGTCATCCCCCCAAGCACATAGCGGGACATGATACCGCACAAAACCTCCATATGCATAATATCTACCCGGTCAATTGCCTTCCATTCATCCTCAAAGGTTCTTAAATGGTTCTTTGTATACACATATTGATAATTATTATCCATATAATTAGTCTTAGAAACATCATTGATAAATGACAGCAGGGTTCCATCATATACTGGAATGGAAAAGCTCTGTTTTACTTCTCCTTCTCCTTTATAAGAATGAGCTACTGTCTGCCCGGTCTGCTTCTCTAGCCACGGAATATACCGAGCCAAATATTCAATAGTAGGCTTAAACTTCTCAATAATTTCCTCTCTGCTTTCTTTTACATTGTCCATGCTGTACCCTCCCAAAAGCCCGTCTGATAAGTTAAAATATGACACACTAATCACTTTCTATTTATTTTAGCATAAATTTATAAAAAGTACAGCAAAAACCAATATTATCACAATATTATTGAGATTTTTTTTGTAGAATGTGCTATACTATATTTGTTCTTTCTGTATGAACATCAAAAAAGCTACAAGGAATAGAGGTAATATTATGGCAAATATTTCAATTAAAAAAGGAACTATTATTTATAAAAAAGGCGCCGCCATCACTACCGTAAGCCGAATCCTCAGCGGAAAGGTAAAAATGGCTTGTGACTGCGGTGATCTTACTTTATCGGCAGAGGATGTGCTTGGAGCAGTGGATTTAAATACTATGGTCCACAATTGTACTTATACTGCATTAGAGGATACTGTCCTTTCCACTCATATTTTTAACTCCCAAAAGGAGCTGCCCGTCTTTTTAACAGAAAATGAAGCTCTTACCATGGCATTATTAAGAAGCAGTGTCAAGCAGATTTGTACCGCTTTAGATGAAGAGGTCTTTTTTCAATACGAATGCGACAACCTATATTCCTATCTGTCAGAAAGCTATGAGGAATATAAAAAGCTTTGCAGCAAATATGCAGTACCCGAAAAGGCTCTTCCGGGACTTTCAGAAATGGAAGCCTTTCATTTAGAAGATGGCACTCCAGACTGGCTTGGCATCTATTATGAAGAATCCGCCGATATGCTTTCAGGACCTGCTTCCGGCTCTCTTTTCCAATATCCCAACTTAAATGCCGGTTATCTTCTTCGCTTTTGCGAAGATTTCCACAAAATTGCAAGGGTCTGCAGTGAAATGACACAATACCGTTCTAAATTGGCGCTACTTTTAATGAATAAAAACGGAATGGATTTATTTGATTTATATACCAATCTACTGTTTCGTGTTATGCAGGACGGTACGGATACCATGTCCTTATCTGCTACCATCTCCACTTTCCTGATACATATAGAAGGTACACCTTCCTTTAACAAGGAGCTTTATCAGGAACGGGTGCAGGCATATAAAAATACCCTTGCAGGCATTGAAGAGGAATTATTGGCAGGCAGCTCTACATCTGCTTTCCCGAACAATGATTCCCTGCAAAATTCTCTGGATACGATTTTAAAATATGCCAACTGCAGCGAAGAAACCGGTCTTTCCTTTAAGAGGGCTATTACCGCTTACAAAAAGCAATCAGATAAAACCGGCACCACAGATGAATTAAGAAGGCTGCGTAAAGAAATCACTTCCCTATTTTATGAAATATACACTCTTGCTTTTCAGGCAAGCACTCAGGATACGCATATACCTACCATCATAAAAATGTTCCTTAAATTTGGATATGTGGACGAGGAACTGGCAGGCGCTGAAAATGCTGCTTATTTATACTCCATTGCCGATTCCTATACCGGCAATAAGAAATACCACGTATATACCATATTTGAATGGCTGAATGAGATTCATCAGGGCAATAAGGAACCCCGCAGAAATGAATTTGACGTGGATTATGCCGGACATGTGCATGAACTGAAAACCTCCGGCAAAATTGATGCAAATAGGGAAAAAGAACTGTTAGTCGATACGAAGGAGAAGGTATTATTTGAAATCCAGAACATGTTTACTATTGCCAATAAAATGACTTCTGGAAGGATTGCCAGCTTTACTCCTGTTTTCTCCGAGCATACGGTACTTTCTTCCTTAGAATCCATTTTGGCAACTCCAGAGAAAATTGCTGCTTCCCTTGTGCAAATACAAAAAATTGATTATTCCGCATTTTACAGGGATGCCCTCTTTTATGATGCCTCCCTTCCTATCCCCAAGGAAAATGTAAAGAAGAAAATCCTTCCTGATCTTATCCTGATGCCTAATATCGGAAACCGTAGCGTTATGTGGCAGGAGCTGGAAGGTAAATCCAGAAGCACGCCGGCATGCTACATCCTGCCAACCTTTTGTCAGGAGGATCTGCACTTGCTGATTCTTCGCGCTACCGGGGAATACCGTTGGGAAATCTGCCGCCGTACTCAGGGCGCAAGATGGAACGATTTATCAGACCCTTCCCTGACAAGCGAATATTTCGATTATGTACAGTTTTACCGGAAAAACAATGAATTGTCTACGGATGCCAAGGAAAAGGTAAAGACTGCTCTTACAAAGGCAAGAAACAGCTTTAAGGAAATGTTCGTAAACGATTATATTATTTGGATGCTTTATGAAGGAAAAGGCTCGCCCCGTATGAACAAGGTGGCAAGAAGGATTTTATTTACCTACTGCCCTTTCCCACAAGCTATTAGGGAACAATTGAAAAGCAATCCCCTTTACGGAGAAATTATGGAAAAATGGCAGATTAAGAGAGCACAGGAAAACCACCGTCTTTCCAATATACTAAAAAGGCTGGAAAATTCCGGTATTGAGATTCCAAAGGAATTGCAGGCGCAGCAGGCTTTTCTGAATATGTGATGGTTGGAACTGGATTGCAGAAGAGAATTGAAATACAGGACGGAGGCGCAGGCTGAACTGTTACGTTTTTCCATATGTCTTAATTTTTTATGAACTTTATGGAAAAGGCTTATTTTTTGTGTATAATGGATAGTCATGAGATTTTTATATGCCAGTATTTAAAATGAGGAATGGTTATGAAAAAATTTATAAAGTATCTGCTGTTGTTTATCAAGCATCTATTGCGGTTTGTATTAAAGCCTTTGTCTTTTGTACCTGCTATTTTGGTAATGTATATGATATTTTCCTTTTCCGGACAGGACGGAGCTGCTTCTTCTGCCTTAAGCTATAAAGTAAGCAGTAAGATTGTTTCAGCGGCAGATGAAGCCTTTGACCTGAATCTGTCTTATGCCGAAAGAGAACATTATATTGACCGGATTCATTATTATGTAAGGAAAGGGGCGCATTTTACAGAATACTTCATCCTTGCGGTTACAGTAGCCTTTCCTCTTTATGTATATGGTATGCGTGGAATCTGGCTTGTGTTGTTTGCAGGGGCTTTTTGTGTGGGGTTTGCCTGTCTGGACGAATATCACCAGTCCTTTGTTTCCGGCAGAACCCCTGCTAAAAAGGATGTAATAATTGATAGCTGCGGAGCTTTTCTTGGGATTATAATTACCCGGATTGTGTGCTTTATTGGGCGGAAGACAGTGTTTGCCCCACTGTCTATAAAAAGAGAGTAATGGAAAATCATATAAATCCATTACTCTTTTGCCAGCTCAAGGCAAACCAGCTTTTTCCTTCATGCTCTTCTTTTTTTCATACATACGCTTGTCTGCAAGCTGATAAACCTGTTCCATATTCCTATCCTCTACTTCCCTGACTACTGCATAACCATAGGCAATAGAAATACTGAAATCCTTTATTTCTTTATTCTTTTCCCTAACATTTCTTTCAAAATCCTTTAACATCCTTGATACTTTTTCCTGTTTCGCCCAGACAATTCCTATAAATTCATCTCCTCCCATCCGTCCGGTTACTCCAACTTCACCAAACGTCTTATCAATAATCTGTGCAGAAGTTTTAAGCAAAAAATCACCTTTTGCATGTCCATAATTATCATTAACCGTTTTTAAATTATTAACATCAAAGCATATAATAGCTACATCTTCTTCTTTCTTTGCTTCTATACGCCGCATCTCTTCCATGCAATATCTCCGGTTGTAAAGTTGTGTCAATTCATCAAAATATGCCTGTTTAAATAAATTTGCCTGCTCTGCCTCCTGCATAATCTTTTCTGTTACATTCATATAAAAAATTCCAACCAATATTACTATATATATAGTAAGTCCAATTGCAGAAAAGCCTTTTATATGCAATAAATTATAACCATAATATCTCTCCATATTATAAGCTATCAAATCGTATCCCACGCATACCATGATTTCCAAAATGCCAATCAGATACAGCCGGTCACTTTCTTTCTTTTCCTTTAATCCCATGACTGCAACAATGGCAAAATAAACCATTAAGGCAACTATCATGATTTCTATATATTTTAAGGTCACCGCACAATGTACAATATCAAGTGTATGTAAAGTAATCGTACCAAATATAAACAACAATTCCAATATTAATACTGTTACATATATTTGTTTGCTATACTTCATCCGTATACTGGTGGCTTGATCGTACATGTAAATAGTTAAGGGAATTGGTGCAAGGAACAATGCCATATACTCCATTAGGGATACAGTATATATCGGAATAGAATATATTATAATCACATTATAATAACAAAGCGTCCACAAACCGATTGCTATTGAAAACAAAGAAGCACATAAAATTTTCATATATTTTCTGGATATAACGAGTGCACACACCGTTACTAATGCTAAAATCAATCCAAAAATCAACAAAAAACTTCCCAGCAAAAGAGGAATACGGTTTTCTGTTGCTATATCCCGGTATACATTTGACCATTCATATATCCGTGGAGCATTTAATTTTGAAAAAGCCTCTCCCTCATTCACTTCTAGCTCAATCCGCAGTTTTTTTCCTTCATACTCTTTTGAAAAATCTACAAATAAATATCCTTCACCTACTGATTTATGTGATTCTATTCTTTCATATCCATAAGTATAAATCTGCTCATTGTCAATGAAAACTTTTACCGCACTTTGCACTGTATAAATCCGAAGGACAGGATTCTTTGTATTCCAGCCTCTTGGTAATATGGTTTCCATAGAAATCTTATCCCCTTTAGCTGCGGTTTGAAAATGCAATTCTTCTAATGAGGCATTGGAATAACTTTCTTCGTTTATCTGCACATCCCAATTTTCCACCAATGCAATACTTTGTGCAACCTGATCATACTCCATACATAAGACATGATTTACCGCCACACATATAACTAATATACTCGTCAATCCATAGATAAGCCATATCGTCTTTAAAATGGTATGCTTACGCTTGCTTTTCCTCTTATTAATCTCCTTCATGCTAATCCTCATTCCGCCACCTTTGGCTGGCGGCACAAATAGTAATGAAAGCGTTCCAACGCTACACATTGTGCTGTAAAATAGTTTGTAAGAAAATTGTTTAAGCGCCTTGTTTAATTGTGTCGCAGTTCAGTCAATGGCTTCTTATTCTTTTACGAAAGAAGTCTGACTATGAAATATTGTAATGGACTAGATTTAAAAGCTATTACCTTTTTCTTACATTATAACAATAGCATATTTTAAAATCTTTGTCACTTTTTCCTTTTAAAAACCCTACATAATGTAAAATTTTAATCACCCTGCCATGTTTCCGTATCCTTTCCTTCCGCATATCATATTTGTTCTGCCGGACATATTGTAATCCCTATTTTTTCAAAATATCTAGTCATCATATGTGAGGTTTATTTTTCAGTTGTCCTTACCAACCCCATAAAAAACAAACAGTTTGAAATCACCCACACATTCATGCTACAATTACCCCATATCCAACAAAAAGGAGACGCACAAAATGAATGTATATCATAATGAAAATTTATGGGGAAACGGGGAAGTTGGCGTCAAACTAACGGCGCTTCCTGTTAATCGAACCTTTCTTTGGGAAGAGCAGGAAATTTTCATTCCTGCGGTCTACGTGGGCAAGGCAGGAGCAGTCCTTGATGTGTGTGGGAAAATTCCGATAGAAGACATGAAAGCATTTTTGAAAAAGTGGAATAAAAAGCGACGGCTGTGTCTCAAAACACAGGAAGAGTATGAGCAGATAGAAGCAGACAATCCGGCAGCCAGAAATTTTGTTGTAGAGATGAGTCTGGAGGATATACCGCTGTTACGCTGTATGAGCAGCAGCTTAAACTGGTATCCGGAATCCGTCTTTTATCTGGAGAATGATGCCCCGGCAAAAGAAGAATGTGAAAATGATAAAGCTGCTGAAAAACTTATGGAAGCCTATGATTGTGATAGGAAATACTGCTGGCATTTTGAACGGCTTTCCTATGATTGGAAGAATGAAGCAATCCTTTCCCCAAAGAAGCTTTCACTGACTTTTCAGGAAGACCCGATTCCCGTTACAGCAGGATATTTTACCACAGACACTTCCGGCAGCCATGAAACCATAAGAACGGTTCAAGTGGTTCATCCCGGCACCGGACAGGAATATACATTAACGCTGCATGAATGTCAGCAATCCCGCCACAGCTTTGCGGACATTGGAAGCAAAGGTGTTGTTTATCCGGAATACTTTCAGACACTCTCCTACAGCATATCACCGGAAATAGAACAAAACATTTTTGTCATTCGTGACTGTGGGGAAAGCGACCAGCCAAGGATGGCAGATAAGGCCTGCTGTAAAGCTACAGCTGCTACAGCTATTTTTATGGCAGAAAAAACTGCCATTCCTAACAGACGAATGGCAGCTTCCTCTATGCATTTTGAACCCTTTTCAAAAGTTCAATGGCGGATTGTATTTATGACAAAAACAAGGGATGACATAAAAATCTGTTTTCCCATTGACAGGCAGTCATAATAGCTTTCCTGATGCAAATATTTATTCGTTATTTTTGTCGTTGTTTTTTGCCAAAAGCAGCATAATATCATTACTTCTAGCTACGAACTTGGTCATAGCCTCCGGAGCTAACGGCGCATTCTGCAGGCTTGCCAAGTCGTAAAGCTGCTCGCAAATCATGGTGACATTTTCACCCTCTTTATTTTCCAGCACATATTGTACCAGTGGGTGATTTGCATTTAATACAAGGGTTTCTCCCGACTGGCCGCCAAACATGTTCATATCCATGCCGGGCATTGCATACATCTTCATCATGTCCTGCATACGTCTGCTTTCTTCCGATACAGTAATCATGGAAGAAATCTTTTTGTTTTTCAGTTTGTCTACCTTTACTTGAATACTTTCTTTTTTCAGTGCCTTTTTAAACACTTTGGAAAGCTCTTCTGCCGCTTCATCCAATTCCTTTTGAGCCTTTTTGGAGGTTTTTGCCTTAAAGGTATCTGTTAAATCTGCATCAATGCGGCTGAATTTAACGCCTTCGTTCTTTGACTCTAACTGGGAGATAAAAGGCTGGTCAATGTTATCCGTAAGGATAACTGCATCCATCTTTGCCTGTTTGAACATATTAATGTACTGGCTCTGCTGCTTTTCATCGGTTACATAGTAAATAACCTTTTCCTTCTTTTCCTTTTCCTCGTCAGCTTCTTCAGAGGCGGCCTCATCTGTAACCACTTCTGCTTCTACCTTTTCACCATTTTCATCCACCACATCAGCTTTTTCTTCTTCCGTGTCAATGGGCTTTACCTCCAGACATTCCGGAAGTGTCATAAAATTACCGTCCAGATTCTTAAACAGGATATAGTCCGTCATCTTCTCACAGAATTTATCATCCTTCAGGCAGCCGAACTTGATAAACGGGCTGATATCGTCCCAGTATTTTTCATATTCTTCCTTTTCCGTCTTGCACATGCCGGATAATTTATCTGCAACCTTTTTAGAAATATAATCAGAAATCTTCTTTACAAAGCCGTCGTTCTGCAATGCGCTTCTAGATACGTTTAACGGCAAATCCGGACAGTCAATAACACCTTTTAAAAGCATTAAGAACTCCGGAATCACTTCTTTAATATTGTCTGCAATAAACACCTGATTGTTATAAAGCTTAATGGTTCCTTCTATAGATTCATATTCCATATTGATTTTTGGAAAATACAGAATACCTTTTAAGTTAAAGGGATAGTCCATATTCAGATGAATCCAGAACAAGGGCTCCTTGTAATCCTGAAATACTTTTCTGTAAAATTCCAGATATTCTTCCTTTGTGCACTCATTAGGATGCTTTGCCCAAAGGGGATTTGTATCGTTTAGCAATTCCGGACGCTTTTTAATCTTCAGCTTTTCTACAGGCGGCTCCTTTTCTCCGGTTTCCTTGCCTTCTTCGTCCAAAATCGGCTTGCCCTCTTCTGTAATGTTCTCTACCACTTCATCTGTATCTAGCTTTTCGTCTGCTAAAATAATCTGTGTCTCAGTGGTATTTTCCTTACTTAAATAGATTTCCGTAGGCATAAAGGAACAATATTTTTTAATGACCTCCCTTGCCTTATATTCGTTACAAAATTCCAGACATTCTTCGTTTAAGAACAGGGTAATTTTTGTTCCTACCTCTGCCTTATCCCCTTCCTTCATATCAAATTCTGTACCGCCGTCACATTCCCAATGTACTGGCTTTGCGCCTTCTTTATAGGAAAGAGTATCAATATGCACCTCATCCGCAACCATAAATGCAGAATAAAATCCAAGTCCAAAGTGGCCGATAATCTGATCTTCGTTTGTTTTATCCTTATACTTTTCAATAAAATCTGTTGCACCGGAAAAAGCAATCTGGTTAATATACTCTTCTACTTCCTCACTTGTCATGCCAATTCCATTATCTATAAAAGTCAGGGTTTTCTTCTCCGGATTTACAATTACTTCCACTTTTGCCTTATAATCATCAGGAAGAGAATATTCTCCCATCATGTCCAGCTTTTTCAGCTTTGTAATGGCATCACAGCCATTTGAAATCAATTCCCTGTAAAAAATGTCATGGTCCGAATACAGCCATTTCTTAATAATGGGAAATATATTATCGCTGTTAATTGATAAATTTCCGTGTTTTTCTGACATATAAATCACATTCCTTCCGTTTCTCTTTTTTTCGTTCTTATTCCGGCACAGGCGCCTTTTCTTTCTGCCTTTTTGCCAAAATTCTTTTCACAAAACATAGTTTAAGCCTCCCTTATTTAAAAGTCAAGAGAAAATTAGCACTCGTTTTTGGTGAGTGCTAATAAATCTTGGGAGGGCGCATAAATACTGGGGTTTTGGAATTCTAAAATTTTTCTAAATTGGGAAAAGATGGGAGTAGCAAATCTTATCTCTAGCACCTATCTTTCCACAAAAACCCCCTGAAAATACCTATCATATATCTGAAAAAACTCCACCGTATCCATATCTTCCCCCGCAGATAGCGAAACACTATTCCAAAGCTCTTCATTCAGATTCCGCACCTGACTCTTCACAAAATCATCATAAACCTGATTAAAGGCCTCCTTTTTCCTCTGTTCCACGATTTTCACTTTGTTGGCATCGGTTTCTTTCCGGTCAAAGGTGCTGACGCATTTTATAATGTAATAGCCATTTTCTGTTTCCACCACATCACTGACAGACTCTGTGCTTAGGTTAAAGGCAGCTTCCTCAAGGGCGGCTTCCATTTCCCCTTTTCCAAAGGAATAGGTACTGTTTTCCGCCTCGCTGTACTGGGTAATCAATGTGTCAAAATCCTCCCCGGACTTAGCCTGTGCTAATATTTCCTTTGCCTTTTTTTCTGTTGCCGCCTTTGTTTCTTCCGTATAGGGAACCTTGTTCTTTTCGCCGTCTAAGGTATAGTTCTTTAAGAAAATTACCTTTACGGTAATGGTTCTTGCTTCATCATCGCTTATTTCCGGATTCACATCCTGTATAATGGAATAATAAATCTTATCTGCCAAGGCATATTCCCCGTAAAGCTGTTCCATTAGCGGCTCATCCACATCCAGATACTCTATTTCCTCAGCGGAAAGGGTTCCGTAATACTCTAAAGCAGCCTGACTTACAAGCTTCTGCTCATGCTCGGAAAGGGAAATCTCATGTTCCTGTGCCAAAAGGTTCATGGTTTTAATCTGTGCCACTCTTGCAATAACCGTGTCCTTTACCTTCTCCTCCAGTGTATTGTCATCCAGTCTGGTATTCCAGATTTGTGCTCCATAAATGCTTTCATACTGATTTTTCGTATTCAGAAGGTAAACCTTGATTTCTGGCAGCATACAGGAGCTTTTTCCAATACGGAATACTTCGTCTGCCGCAAAGCCTGTTGTGAGCACTACCTTTGTTTCATGTTCTTTATCTTCTGTTCCTTTTTTACAGCCTGTTACTGCTGCCGTCAGAAATGCCAAAAGGAGCACAAATGCCATGATTCCTTTTTTCTCGTTTCTTTCTCTCACTTTGTATAATCCTCCACTATGATTCTACTTCCTCTAACGGATTTCTCCACCAGAATCTTTCCGGGTATTCGTTCCCGAAGCTCCGGCACATGGGAAATGATTCCAATCATCCGATCATGCTCCACAAGAGAAGAAAGAGCCTTTACCGCCTGATCCAGAGACTCTCCGTCCAAAGCTCCAAAGCCTTCATCCACAAACAAGGTTTCCACCTGAATGCCTCCTCTGTTTTGCTGTATGACATCGCTAAGCCCTAAGGATAAGGACAGGGACGCTTTAAAGGCTTCCCCGCCGGATAATGTTTTTACGGAACGGCTTTTTCCCGTATAATGGTCAAATACGGCAATTTCCAGATTGTCCTTGGTTCTACCGTCCCCCACTTCCAAAACCCGTTCCAGCAAGAAACGATTTCCTGTCATTTTTTCAAACCGAAGGTTAGCTGCCTCTAAAATCTCATCAAAATATCCGGTAAGCACATACTGTTCAAATACGAGCCTTTTTTTATTATTCCCTGCGGCAGTATTTTCCAATCCTTTTATAATCCCATACTCTTCCTGTACCCGTTCCCATTGCTCCAGCTTTTCCTTAAGGCCCCTGATGACTCTTTTCATAGCATCTAAGCCTATGACTAGTTTTTCCTTTTCCCTTAATACCTCATCCCGTTTCTTCTTTATCTCCTCCGCTTCCTGCTTCATCAAGGATAAGTCCGTCCGTTCCAGCTTTTTACATTCTTTCACAAGCGCTTTATTTTGTTCTGTCAGGGTATGGAGCTTTTTCTCATAATCCTCCAGCCTTTTCCTCTCTGCCTCCAGCTTCTCCGGCTCCATGCGCTTTTCTAAAAATGCTTTTTCCCCCGAAAATTTCTGCTCCTTCAGGGCTTCCTTCCAGCGGGTAGCTGCTTCCTTTTCTCTTTCTATTGTCTGTTCCTTTTCTTTTTTTGTGGCCTGTAGCAGAGAGCTTACGGAAATAAGCTCTTTTTCCAGTTCCTCCCACCAGCTCCGCTTTTCTTCATAAACATGCCTTAAGGAGCACAGCGCATTCTCTTCTATAGGCTCTGGCGCCTTCCCCGTTCCTGCCTGCAATACGTCAACGGTTTCTTTATTTTTATCTATTAGTATACATAATCTTTCTTTCTTTTCCGAAGCTTCTATAGAAAGCTCTTCCATCTGGATACAAAAGGCATTCACCCGTTCCAGCATTTTGCTTGCTTCCCCATGAATTTGAAACAGTTCTTTATCTTCTCTTTCATAGGCTTCCTTCAGCTCTTTTAACTCCTCTTCGCTTAAAATCCCTTCCTCTGTCTTTGCTATGTGCGGGTGTGTCAGGGAGCCACAGACAGGGCAGGGCTTTCCTTCTTCCAAAAGAGAGGCAGCAAGGCCTATGGCGGCACGCTTCCGCTCCCTGTCCTTTTCCTCATACAAATCTTTTTTCTTCTTTACAGCCTTTTCCTTTTCTTCATAGCTCTTTTGGCTGCTTTCCAGCTTCTTTTCCTCTTTTTTCTTTTGCTTCTCCTTTTCGGACAGATTTTTCTTTAACTGCAAAAGGTCTTCCGACAATTGGAAAAGCTCCCGGTATATGGCTTCCTTTTCCTTGAAAATCTTCAGCTCCTTTTGTTTTTCCTTTCGTTCCTTTTCCTTGGAAATATAATCCTGTTCCCTTTCTGCCACTTGCAGGACTGCTTTTTTAAGCTCCATCCATTCTCTATATGCAGGCTCTATATAAACCGCCTTCTGTGCCGCTGCTACTGCCGTCTGACGCTTCTTCATTTCCGCTTCGTCTGCTTTTAGCTCCAACAGGCTCTTTTCTGTTTTTTCCAGCTCATCCAGCTTTCCATTTGCTATTTTTGCCTGTTCCAGCTTTTTGTTTATTTTCTCATATTGAAGCTCCCATTTTTTGATTGCTTCCACTTCCTTCTTTTTGAGAGCTTCCTTTTTCTTTTTTTCTTCCTCTAAATAATCCTTAATCTGCTCATAATGATAGCTTTCTCCCTGGACAAGCTCCTGCCATGGCTCCTCTTCCATGGAAATATGGGCAATATCCTCGTCCATTTTATCCTTTAAGGACTTTCCTTCTGCATACAATGCCTTTGTCCTTGTTTTTAGCTCCCCCGTAAATTTATCATACAGGGTGGTGCCAAAGATTTCCCGGAATATTTTTGTCTTATCCTGAGGAGAAGCATACAAAAGCCTTGTAAATTCTCCCTGCGCAAGCATGGTAGTCTGTTTGAACTGCCTGTAATCCAGCGCAAGAAGCTGCCGTATCTTCCTTGTAACTTCCTTTGGTCCTTCCACTACTGTGCCATCCGGCAAAAAGAGCTTTGCCCGCTCCTTTTCCTCCGCCAGCTCTCCGACTCCTGTCTTCCGCTTTTTCGGCCTGAAATATTTGGGATTTCTTTCAATCCGATAAACTTCTCCCTTATGGGAAAAAACCAAATTCACATAGGTTTCCGTTCCTTCCTTGGAAAAATCGCTCCTCAGGGTTTCCCGTTCCCGCATTTCTCCACTTGTCTCCCCATAAAGGGCAAAGGTAATTCCGTCAAATATGGTAGTTTTCCCCCCTCCGGTGGGGCCTGTAATTAAAAACAGCCCCTTTCCCTCAAAGGAAGAAAAATCAATTGTTTCTTTTTCCCGGTACGGTCCCCAAGCAGAAAGTGTCATTTCAATCGGTTTCATGCTTTCCTCTCTTCATTCCTTCCAATTCTATTTTTCAAGCGCTCTGTTCATCATTTCTTCTGCTGCTGCAAGCTGCTTTTCATTCATATCCCTTTCTTCTACATAGGTATAAAAATCCTGAAACAGCTCAATGCCGCTTTTTTTCTTTTTGGTAATCTGCTGCTTCCTTTGATTAGCAACCGCTAACTCCTTTTCCTTTAGCAGAATTTCCATGGCATTGGGATATACGCTCCGCAGCACTGCCATTGGCTCCATAAGCGCCTCTTCATTGGTAAGCACTGCCCGGATATAATCCTCTCTGTTTTCCAAAGCAGCTATCTGCTCCTTTGTAAGCTCCCACAAATCCCCTTCAATGGTGCGCACCTGTCTAAGAGGTTTTAAGGGCACTTTCCTTACTACAACCTCACCCGGTTCTAGCAGCTCCACCAGTTGTACGGTTTTGCTGCTGTTTTCCGAAAAGGAATAGGCAAGAGGCGAGCCTGCATAATAGACATGGTTTTCTCCCACCTTCTGCGCCTTATGAAGATGCCCCAATGCCACATAATCAAAGCCTTCAAAAAGAGCAGGGGACACCATATCAATTCCGCCTACATATACGGTATTTTCCGATTCGGAAAGCTCAGGCTCACAGTTTTTCCCGCCTACAAAATAGTGGGTCATAAGCACGTTCCTCTTTCCCTTGTCCGGCAAAACGGCTTCCTTCATGATTTTTTCCACCGCTTCTCCTTCCGTCCTTGCCTGAAGCTGCCCCGGCCTGACAAATGGAAGCAGGTAAAAATCTACCTCGCCATATTCATCCTGCAGCGTTACCTGTTTTACCTGCCCTTCAAAAATGCCTGCAATATACAGCCTGTTTTCCTCAAATAGCCTTCCCCCAAAGGAAAGCCGCTCCGGAGAATCGTGATTGCCGCTTATTACCATGGTAACAATGCCTTCCCTGACACATGCCGTAAGGAACTCATCAAAAACCGTCACTGCCTCTGTGGAAGGGATGCTTCTGTCATAAATATCCCCTGCCAGCATGAGCACGTCCACCTGCTCCTTTTTGGCAATTTCAAGTATTTGGTTCAATATATATGTCTGATCCTCATATAAGGGAAATTCATACATAGTCTTTCCAATATGAAGGTCTGCCGTGTGCAATATTTTCATTCCTCTACCCATACGGAAATGGAGCCGCCTTCTACAAAAAATTCTCCCTTTCCGTCTTTTCCTATCACTACTTTTTCCGTCCTGTTTCCCATGTAATCATAGAAGGTCTTTCCCTGCTTTTCTTCTCCCACATACATAACCTTAACGCCTCCCGGTCCATCAGTGACTAACAGGGCAAGACCGGATTTTTCCATTTCCGGTGTTCCCTCCCTTGTAAGACCTACGATATCATGGTGGTCAAAGTAACGGTGTTCCCTGCCATAAGCATAGCTTTTCCGAAGAAGAAGCAGCTTATCAAGCCCCTTTACCGGCTGTATATTGTCATGGGGAATCCCATAGTAATCCCCATAAAATACACATGGAAGCCCTTTCTCCTGAAGCAGTATGAGCCCATAAGCCAAAGGCTTGAACCAGTCCATGACCCATGACTGCAGCGCCTGCCCCGGCTGGGTATCGTGATTGTCCACAAAGGTTACCGCAAGCTCACTTTCTTCATTGACAAGCGTCCCGTTAAAAATGGCTCCCATGTCAAAGTTTCCATTTCCGCAGGAAGCCTTTTGGAAATTGAAATGAAGGGGCACGTCAAACAGCTTCATGCAACGCTCCGCTTTATCCAGATAGTGTTTCAGCCTGCCAATATCCGGACTCCAGTATTCTCCTACAGCAAGGAAATTTTCCTTTCCATAAGCACGCATTTCCCTAAGCCATTCATTAAAAAAGGAAAACCGGATATGCTTTACCGCATCTAATCGAAAGCCGTCTGCTTTCGTTACGTCCAAATACCATTTCCCCCAAGCTTTTAATTCCTCCAACACCTTGGGATTGCTCATATCCACATCAGCGCCCATCAGATAGTCATAATTGGAATACTCGCCGTCTACCTCGCCGTCCCATTCCTTTCCTGCAAACAAAAAAACTCCCTTCTGCTTTCTTTTTTCATCCCAGTCCACTCCATCAAAGCAGGTCTGATCCCATTGGAACTTTGAATAGGCTCCCTTTCGTCCGGGAAAGGTAAACCGGGTCCATGCTTCGATTTCTTCCTCTCCTCCTATGGTCTGGTTCCGATTGTCCCATGCTTCCATAAGCGCCTTTACCTGCTCCGATTCATCTGCCCCCATCTTGTGGTTTAGCACCACGTCTGCAATGACTGCAATGCCTTCCTTCTGCAGTTTTTTTATCGCCTGTATGTACTCATTCTTAGTGCCGTATTTGGTTGGTATGGTGCCTTTTTGGTCAAATTCCCCTAAATCATATAAGTCATAAACCCCATAGCCTACATCCGCTCTTCCCGAAGAGCCTTTATAGGCAGGCGGCAGCCATGCCATTGTAATCCCTGCTTCCTTTAACTGTCCTGCCTGCTCCATGCACCGTTTCCAATGCCCCAAATCCTCCGGCAGATACCATTCAAAATATTGGATTAAAGTTTCGTTTTTCATATTCCTCATGTCCTTACGCAAAAATTTGACGGATTGTGAGCAACAGTTCAGCCCACAAGCGCCAGAGAGGGTTTTGCACAGAAAATGTTTTCTGCGTCGCCACGCTTTCGCTCTATAAAAACGCAACAGTGCTAAGCTCGAAAATACCTCGCTAAGCGCTGGCGTTTTTATAAGGGCTCCTTAAGAAAACATTTTCTGTGCAAAACCCTCTTTGGCATCTGTGGGCTGAATTGTTACAATTGTGATGATTTTCCCGTCTCCTACAACAGTTTACCACATAGGAAGAAAAAAAACAGGATTTTTCTCCTGTTTTGATTAAAAAATGTGTAATAGTTCAGCCACAGGCACAGAGAAAAGAAAGAAAATGAAGCTGCCGCTTCACGATTTCTCAATCGTTATATATCTTTTATTATGCAATTCACATAACGTAATCGTTATATTTTAGAGTATAAAAAAATAGATTGAAACTTTATCAATCTACTTTTCCAATTCCTTATTTACGACATTTACTATAAATCCATTTACTGAATCACTTTTTGCTTGTATCTTTTCTTTTGTACCTTTTGGAAATCGTACAAGAATTTTATCATAGTTTTCTTTTTCATAATTTATAAACTGAATTTAAACATATACCACAAAAAGAAAAGCTGCTGCATGTACTTTCATGCAACAGCTTTTTATAAATTCACAAATTCTATGACTCTTTCTCTTCCTTTTTCTCCTCAGCTTCCTTTCCCGAAGCTTTTTCTTTCTTCTTTTTCCTGTCCGTTTTTTCTTTTGTCTTTGTCTCTTCCTCTGCCGCTTCCGATTGGGCAGTCACTTTTTTTCTTTTGTATTTCCGCTTTTTCTTTCCTTCATAAATAAGGAGATAAAAGCTTGGAAGTAGAATCAGTATCAATATGGTGGAGGCCACCAGTCCGCCAATGATTACAAGCGCCATTCCCTGCATGAGCCCAGTTCCTTCCCCAATGCCAAGAGCCATTGGAATCATGGACAAAATCGTGGTAAGCGTAGTCATTAGGATCGGGCGGAGACGAATCTGTCCGCTTGTTACAAGAGCATCCTCTATAGTCATTTCCTTACGCAGCATATTGGCAGTATCCACATAAAGAATACCATTGTTTACTACAATACCTGCCAGCATCAGCAGTCCCATAAGAGACACCATGCTGAGGGTCGCCCCACATAAGTATAAAAGCGAGAACGAACCAATTAAGCTGAATGGTATGCTGAGCATTACCATTCCGGAAAAGACCGGAGACTCAAACTGCATTGCCATTACCAGAAATACCAGAAATACAGCGGCTGCAATTGCCTGATAAATAGCAGCAAATTCTTCATTCATTATTTCCGTCATCATATTTTCAGAAAGTGACACTCCTTCAGGAAACGAAAGGTTTTCCACAATTGTATCAATGGCATCTGCGGCAGTGAACTTTGTCGCTTCCGTAGTCATGGCAGAAACCGCAACCTGATATTGTCCATCCACTCTTGTTAGGGACTGTGGAGAATCTGTATAAGTCAGCTCCGCAATGTCGGAAAGAACAATCTGGGTATTCATAGGCGTAACCAAAGACAAATTCATCAGGGAATTTAAATCATCATAGCTCCCCTTTGGATATTCTAACATGACCGAATATTCTTCTCCCTGATTTTTAATGGTGGTAGTTTCCATACCGCTTAATACATAATTGATGTTCATTGCCACCTGAACAGGGGTATACCCTACTGACATTGCCTTTAAAGGGTCTATAACAATTTCTGCCCTTGTGGTGGAGGCGGACAAATCACTTTTTACTTTTATGACGCCGGGCACATCTTTTATTGCATCCTCTACCTGTCTGGATGCTTCTTTCAACGCATTCAAATCGGAACCGGTTAAATCCACTTCTGCATCCATGCTCATCATGCTGGACATGTTTGTTCCGGTAGACTGAATAGTAAGATCCATATTGGTTACGTCCGCAAGCGCCTCATTCCATTTTTCAATGACCTGTCCGGTACTGAGCTGTCTGTCTTTCTTTAAATATCCGGTAAGGGTTGCCGTATTTCCTTCAATCGTCATGCTGTAGCTTTCTACATTTTCATCATTTTTCACAAACTCTTCAATCGGCTTCATGGATTCATCTATGAAATCCAGTCTGGAACCGGAACGGAACTCTGCTGCAATCCCTATAGTCCCTTCATCTACTGTAGGCATCAGCTCCATATTTGTATTGGATACCATGACAAAAGAAAGAACCAGCAGCAGAATAGAAGCCACCACCGCCATGACTCTGTGCTTTAATATTTTACGAAGGTTTCTGTCATACCACCCTTTTATGACATCCAGCACTTTATTGACGGGGAGAGTCTTTTTCTCCTTTGGCTTGTATTTGGAAAAGCACAAAGGAACTAAGGTAAGCGCTGAAATCAAGGAAGCTGTCATGGCAAATACAATCGTCATTCCAAGCTGGGCGAACAACTGCCCGGAAAGGCCATTCATAACGCTTAAGGGCACGTATACAACAACTGTCGTCAGCGTAGATGCAACAATGGAGGCGGTAACGATTCTGGTTCCTTCCATTGCCGCTACCTTAAAGTCCGCATGCTGCTCTTTTAAACGAAAACAGCTTTCCAAAACCACAATGGAATTATCCACCATCATGCCAATAGCAATAACCAGCGCTCCCATTGTTACGATATTCAGGGAAAATCCTGCTCCGTTCATTAAAATCAATGTAGCAAACAAGGATACCGGCATGGAGCTTCCTACAATCAGGCTCGCCTTTAAGTCGCCAAAAAACAAAAACAGCACAACCATGGAAAATACAATACCAAGAGCCAGCGTTTCTCCTATGCTCTTTAAAGAGCTTATAATCATATCACTGGCATCATAGATAATCTGTAGATTGACGGCTTCATTTTCGTTTTGAAGTCTTTTTACTACTTTTTTAATGTCATTAGCAGCATTTACTGTTCCTTCACTTTGCTTTTTCTGTACGCCGATGCTGATGTTTTCATTGCCATTGTAGCTGCTGATACTGTCTGCTGCTTTGCTGCTTTCCGTAATCTCTGCAATATCTCCTAAGGTAATCAGGCTTCCTGCCTGTGTCATAATGGGAATCTGTTTCAATTGGCTTACCGTCTTGGTTTCTGCGCTGGAGCTTACAGATATATTTTGGCTGCCCTGCTCCACGCTTCCTGCCGGGATACTGAAATCCACCGCTCCTATATATTGAGCCACCGTTGACATGGTAAGACCGTATTGGCTCAAAGCCTCTTCCTTTAACTGAACCCGGATATAGGTCTCCTCGCCTCCATATACATTGACCTGCGCCACGCTTAATATAGTTTCCAGCTCCGGGACGATGCTGTCCTCCACATAGCTTAGTAAGTCCACGTCTCCGGAAGCGGTAGCGGATATGGTTATGGTATCGCTTGCATCCATGGCAAGCTCCATAATATAAGGGTCCTGTGCATCCTCCGGCAAAGAAGCCTGCAGGCTGTCCAAAGCCGCCCTTAAATCAAAATACGCATCATCAATATCAATATCATAATCATAGGAAAACATGGTAATCGTATAATTATCGCTTACCATGGAAGTATATGTATCCACTCCGTTCAAGGTGGCACCTGCACCTTCTATTTCCTTTGTAACAAGCTCTTCCACGCTGGCGCGGTCTGCCCCCGGATAAGTGGTTACTACCAAAAGCATAGGCATTTCCATGTCCGGCTGCAGCTCTAGCTTAAACCCAAAAATGGAACTGATTCCAAATACAATCAGGGCAAGCACTACCAGAGCTGTGGAAACAGGTCTTTTTAAAGATAACTTCGTGAGACTATTCATCGGCTCCTGCCTCCGTTGGCTGTTTTCCTTCTGCTTCCTGAGCAGGCTCCTCTTTTGTTTCGGTTTCCTTTATGATGATTTCTGTGCCATCGGAAAGCAGCGGCGACCATGTGGTAATTACCCGGTCTTCCTTCGTAAGCCCGGAAGAAACCGATGCCACAGTATCATCAAACAATGCCACCTCAATCAATGTTTTTGCCGCTTTTCCTTCCTTTGCCACATATACATAGGCTTGTCCATCCTCATAGTAAACAGCATCATAGGGAATCAAAAGCCCTCCATCCGACTGATAGGTATCTGCCGTAATCTTCACGCTTGTCCCTGTAAGAAGCTGATCTCCGCTTGCTTTTACATTTCCTTTTATAATGAACAGACCGCTCTGGGCATCTACCATCTGCCCTACTTCCGTAATAGCCGCTTCAAAAACAGATCCATTTCTATCCACCAAAAGCTTATCGCCTATTTTTAAAGTATTCCGGATATCTTCGCTTACCCGGAAGGTAACTGTCATAGAGTCCTTGTTGGAAATCACATATGCCGGGGAACCGGAAGAAGCAAAGCTTTTTTCCGTCACATTCACTGCTTCCACCACGCCGCTTATAGGCGCCTTCAGCCGGTACATGTCCTGCTGGTATTTTGCCGATTCCACTCCTACTGCTGCGGAATTTATCTGCGACTGGTATACGGCTGCTGATTCATTGGCAATCTGCCCCTTTGACAAGTCATAGCTTTCCTGTGCAAATTTCAAGCTGTGCCCTAGTGCACTTGCAGAAAGCTCTAATTCTTTCTGGCTTTGCTCTATGCTGTCCATCTGGCTTTCCAATGCTGGATAATTTTGGTCATAGGCTGCTGCCGTAGCTTCATAGATGGCTTTTGCCTTCTCCTGCTCCGCCATAGCTTCCATGAGGACCTGCTGGGAATCGGCATCCATGGAGCTTGCCGCATATTGCTGAGCCATTGCCACCTGCTGCTTTGCATTCTCATAATCTGCCTTTGCACTCTTTTTGGCATCTTTCAGCTCATCCATTTTTTCCTGTAAATCGGCTTTTCCTTCCATCAGGGTATCATATTTGCTTTGCAGGCTCTCCTGATTGTCCTTAATGGTCTGGATATTTGCCTCTGCCTGAATGTTGGAAGCTGCCATCTGCCCTCCCGTAGCAAGATCCTTGCTTGCCTTTGCACTGGAAAGTGCTGCCCCTGCGCTTTTTGCCTGTAGCTCTGCTGCTGAATCATCCAGTTCGCAGAGAATGTCCCCTTCCTGCACCACATCTCCTACGGAAACATGGGAAGCGGTTACTTCCGCATTTACAAGCGGCACTACATATACCTCTTCCTGAGGAGTGATGCTGCCCATAAATTCATTCTGTAGGGTCAGCTTTCCTTCCGATGGAAATTCTGCTTCTACTACAAGCTCTTTTCTTGCAGACTCGCTTTCTTCCTGTCCGCAGCCTGCCAGTCCCAAGGACATTGCCGCTATACCTGCTGCCAGCAAGAAGGCTTTTCTATTCAACCTTTTCATTTTTTCTTCCTTTCCGTTAAAATTTTTCCATACTTATTTTATTGCATTTTGCTTTATATTGCTATAAAAATTTTATTAACTTTTATAAAACAATTCTGCCAGCCATATGTACTTCTTTCACAATAAAAGAACCTGCCATGATTTTCATTTTACCATAGCAGGCTCTTAAGAACAGGATTATTACCTTTCCTGAATTCTTGTATTTTCTATGCGGTTTCTTCAAAATTGTTTTGAAGATGTTCTTCCAATATTTCTGTTGCCTCTTGTGGGCTTAAATTTGTCTGAGAAATAAATTTGTACAACAAGTCTATATCTTTCATCTTTTTTTCGTTGATTAAAGCCTCTAACTCATCCTCTTCTTTCCCTATTCTTATCTTTAAAAGACGAATTTCCTCTTCCTTTGCTTCAATTTTTTCTTCTATCGTTTTTCTTTGCCCTCTTGCCATGATTTACCTCCCTTATGCTTCAAAGATATTATAGTTTATGGACATGCATAGGGGTTTATTCATTTTGGGGGAAATTATTTTTGCATAACCCTAGTGTATTTAGTACACTAAGATTATGCAAACGAAATACAGCTTCATGAGCCAACTATAGTTCCTCCATTTGGATGAAGTACCTGCCCTGTCATATAACTTGAATCATCTGAGGCAAGAAATACATAACAAGGTGACACTTCACATGGCTGTCCAGCTCGGTTCATAGGTACATGTGAGGTTTTCTTACCAAATGTAGCAACTTCCTCCGCCGAATAGGAGGATGGAATCAACGGTGTCCATATGGGGCCGGGCGCCACTCCATTTACCCTGATTCCTTTTTCTACAAGCGATAAGGAAAGAGATCTTGTCAATGCTACAATTGCACCTTTCGTTGCACTATAATCAATTAAATCCTTATTGCCCTGATAAGCCGTTACAGAAGTGGTATTGATAATACTCCCACCCTTTTTCATATGTGGCAGAGCATACTGTATCAGATAAAAAAAGGAAAATACATTATTCCTAAATGTTAATTCCAACTGCTCATGAGATATATCCAAAATGCTCCGTTGTATAAATTGAACTGCATGGTTATTTACTAATATATCTATTTTTCCAAAGCACTCCATTGTCTTATCTACGCAATATTTGGCGAAACCGGGAACCTTTAAATCCCCACATATAAGCAGGGATTTTCCACCTAATTCTTCTATCCTTTCAGCCGTTTCCATTGCATCCACTTCTTCATCATAATAAACAATTGCAACATCTGCTCCTTCTTTGACAAAATCATACGCAACAGCCCGCCCTATGCCGCTGTCCCCTCCTGTAATCAGGGCAACTTTATTTTCAAGCTTCCGGCATTTCTTTCCACATTCCGATACTGGCAGGGGATTCATTACATATTCAAATCCCGGCTGTCTGTTTTGATGCTGCGGCGGAAAAGCTGCGATGTTTTTGTAGTAATCTGTCGTACAATCACATTTACTGTTTTGATTCATATTCAAATAATTCCTATTATTATTTGCTATATCATATGCTGACGGGTAAATATGGTTATATTTTCAGCACTGCTGCTTTTTTTGCAGAGTGAAAGCGTGACCGCATAAAAATATTTTTTACCCAAAGCTTATCCCAGTGTCTGGCATATTATTCAAATATGCAAAAAAATAAAAAGCCCTGAAACTCAAGGCTTTTTTAGCAGGGGAAGAGGGAATCGAACCCCCGTTAACGGTTTTGGAGACCGCCGCACTACCGCTGTACTATTCCCCTATAAACTGACTCTTTTTTCCACCGAGTTGTATTATATCATAGTGCAAAGTGGTTTAGCAAGTGGTTTTTTCAAAAAGTGGTAAAAGTCAGTAACAGTTCAGCCCTCTGTTGCGTCCGTTTAGCCACTACCTTCAAAAAAACAGGCTGACCTGCTACCTATTTTTACATAAAACTAATTATCAGTTCCTTTGCCTCGTTCCATAAATCTTCTGGACATTCTTCTTTAAACTGAGCGTTTCTGGCACCAACGTCTAACATTTTTGCCTGATCGCATAAAATCACGCCTGTTGTCTGCGTTCGTTCATCTAATTCTATATGAAATGGATGTTTTTTGTTGGTGTTAGTTATTGGACAAACAAATGCCAATGAACTATGATGATTCAAAATGTTATTGCTTAAGACAAGCGCTGGTCTTCTTCCGCTCTGTTCATGACCCTTTTGAGGATTAAAATCCATAACGACTATGTCACCTTGTTTATAAGTTACCAAATCTCATTACCCTTCGGATCACCTACATCAACCTCTTGCGTACTTTCGACATAAATTTCGTCAATCGGTCTTTTGTAGAATGCTTCCAACCTTTCTGCTAAATTAAGATATTTAGGCTTATTGACTTTTTCAATAGTCATTTTTCCATCACATATACTAATCCCTATTGTATCGTCTTCCTTTAAATCCATCTGTGATAATATTTCTTTTGATAATCTAATTCCTTGACTATTCCCCCATTTCCTTATAATAGTTTGTGTTGTATACATATTCATTATTTCTTTTGGTTGTTCTCGCATCATTTTATTTGTATTCATCATCTTTTCCTTTGATATTTTTTCGTTATCTTTGATTTCTTATGTTTTCTTTTGATACTTTTCGTACTTTACTTATTCGTATTTGTAAGTATATGTGATGGATTTGCCTTAGCATTAGTATATACAAAGTATATCCGTTTGTCAATGTAAATATTCTTATTCTTTACTAAATTAGTAACACTGTTCAGCTTTTTCTAGTAAGGATGGGTAAAACGGATGTGGGAGACAGTAGGGCATAGGGGTTTTGGAGGACGGACGTGGGAGACGCTCTAAAAACAAGCAACCTCTTTTCCAGTACAGCCTGCCACAAAACAGCAATAGAGGGATGAGAGTGGATTGGCTTCCTTGTTTTTGATGGCGCTTTTCCTTAACAGCCTTTTCGGTACCTAGGGTAAAATTGCCATGGACGGCAATTTTAGTCATATCGCGCCATGGAGGGCGCTATATGACGACCCGTCTGGTATTAGCAACTTTCCAAGGCTGTTTAGGAAAAGCGCCATCAAAAACAGGAAAGCCAATCCACTCTCATCCCTCTATTGCGTCCGCTTAGCCATACCTCCAAAAAACAGTCGAAACTATCACTTCCACTCCTTCTTTCCAACTTCCTCCCTATACATCTCCAAATCCTTCTCCCAGTCTCTCCTAATCTTTTCTTCCCTCTCCGGTATCTCTTCCATACAATCTGCTGCCAGAGCTCCCAAATGAGAGCTTAGTATTTCAGCCCCCACATAATTCAAATGCGCCCCATCCAGAAAGCAGGTTTCCTCTCTAATGCCAAGCTCATGCATAAACGTATTGTAATCGTAAAACGGAACATCATTCCTTTCTGCCAGCTCTGCCGTAAGCGTATGCTCTGACATGCCCCATTCAATATTCGGGGTCTTAATCAGCAGCAGGGCAATGTGGTTTTCCATGCATACCTGTTTAATCTGCTGAAAATAATATTCATTTACTTCTCCAATTGCTATGCCCGGATGGTGAATCCGCTCCATATCAAAGCCGGGAAGTCCTTCTGCCACCTGCTCAGAGAATGCATAGCCTTTGAGGAAATAGCGCTTATCAGAAAAAGGGTACAGAAAATCCCGTTCATTCAGGGAACTCCATCTTGCGTGATATCTGAAAAAGGGAATCGCATAAGAAAAAATGTCTTCCTTTGCTTCTGCAGCCATTTCTAAGGATTGTATCTTTTCACCTGAAAGCTTCATATAATCATATGCCTTCCGGCTCTGCTCTTCCTCTCCTTTTCCCTCATAAAACAAACCTAATGCTTCTAACACTACTACCTTTGGCTTTTGGCTTTTCAAGGCTTCCTGTAAATAATAATAGGAAGTAAACAGCCTTTGCTCACCACTCCCCAACACATAGCCTGTTATTTCCTGCTCTTCATAAATGACTAACGGATTGATGTCATAAAAGCTGTTGCTGCTTCCTAAGTAGATTACATCTATTGTATTCTCTTCTTCCGCATAAAATCCATCAATAATCCGGGTAGCAGGTTCCCACAAGCCATCCTCTTCCCACTTGGGAGTAAAAATCATATTCAGCACATGGATAAATATAATTGACACTATAAAAAAAAATGCTGTTTTCCCTGCCTTTTTCACAAAACACCTCTCCGAATCTGTTTTCTTTATTGTTTCGTTTTTTTATTCTCTTATACAAACAAAAGTCCCAAGGCACCTGCCTTGAGACTCCTGTTTGTGTAAAAGGGGAATTCTTCCGGAATTGCTAATTAGCAATGTCTAGCTGTACTAGACATGTTTGTATTATATTGTCTTTTCTTGTTCTTTTCTATAATTATATTGATAATAGATAACACTATATTGCTTTATTCTATTTTTTGCTCTTAAAACACAATAAACCTATACTAAATCAGCTATATCCTGCACATTTTCCACACCTATCAGCTCAATTCCTTCTATTTCCGTCAAAGCAACCCGATTGCTTTTGGGTAACACACAGGTGGTAAATCCTAGCTTTTTAGCTTCCAACACCCTTTTTTCCGCCATGGACACCGCCCGGACTTCTCCACTTAGGCCGATTTCTCCAAAAACAACCATTCCCTCTTTTACAGGACGGTTTTTAAAGCTAGACAATATTGCCATGACCACTCCTAAATCAATGGCAGGCTCTGATACCTTCATCCCTCCTGCCACATTCACATAAGCATCGCTGTGGGAAATATGCAGGCACATTCTTTTTTCTATAACCGCCATCAAAAGATGTACTCTGTTATAATCCATTCCGTCCGCCTGCCTTCTTGGAAGGTTAAAGCTAGAGTCACATACCAATGCCTGAATTTCAATAAGAATAGGCCTAGTGCCTTCCATGGAGCAGACCACTACAGAACCGCTTGCCTGCCTTGGTCTTCCTTCCAATAAAAATGCTGATGGATTTTTCACTTCCCTAAGCCCATCCTTTGCCATTTCAAACACGCCGATTTCATTAGTAGAACCAAAACGGTTCTTTACGCTGCGAAGTATCCGGTAAAGGGCATCCTTATCTCCTTCAAAATACAGCACTGTATCCACCATGTGCTCCAGTACTCTCGGACCTGCCACAGTGCCTTCCTTTGTTACATGCCCTACAATAAATATGGAAATACCATATGTCTTTGCTAACTGCATAAAAACTCCTGTTGCCTCCCGAACCTGAGACACACTTCCCGGAGCTGCGGAAATTTCCTCGGAATACATAGTCTGTATGGAATCAATCACTGCCACCTGAGGCTTTTGCTCCATCAGCACCTCTCTGATGCTTTCTAAATTCGTCTCACATAAAAGCAGCAAATCCTCTGAAAAATGTCCAATCCGCATTGCTCTTAGCTTAATCTGTTTTAAGGATTCCTCTCCTGAGATATATAGTACTTTTTGTCCTTTCCCTGAAAGCTGTCTGCACACCTGAAGCAGAAGGGTGGATTTTCCGATTCCCGGATCGCCTCCCACTAAAGTCAAAGAACCGGGTACTATGCCTCCGCCTAGTACCTGGTCCAATTCCTCCATATCCGTCTTCATTTTATCCTCTTGTGAAAGGGAAACCTGTGAAAAGCTCACAGGCACCGGCAGCTTTGCTTTTGCCCTTACCGTCTTTGCACCGCCCATTCCTTTTGACTCTACGGCTACTTCCTCTTCCACAAAGGTATTCCATTCTCTGCAGGATGGACACTGCCCCATCCACTTGGCAGATTCATGTCCACAGCTTTGACAAAAGTACGTCATTGTTCTTTTGCCCTTTGCCATCCTATGCCTCCACTACCTTAACGGAAACCTGCCCCATATCGGCAAGCTCTACGCTTAAATTTAATTTACCTCCCAAGCTTGTGCTCATCTTTCCTGAGCTTTCACCGGAAACAAAAACTTCATATTCCGTTTCATCCTTCAGTCCTACTGTAATCTGGGCGTCCTCTTTTCCTTCTACCAGAAAAGAGATGCCTTTATCTGTTTCTTCTAAATGGAATACGCTGGTGCCTGGAACTGACTCATATAAAAACATTCCGTTTTTCTCCAGCTTTGTCATTGTTTTATAAGTTTTTACCTTATACAAATCCCCTTCAAAAGAAAAATCCTCCAGTTTTTCTTTTTTGTCCAGTTGATGATTGCCAAAGCTTATAGTCTTATCATCTTCTGCCCGTAGTAATTCTGCTACAACTGCCATTTCCTATGTCCTCCTAAATACGGCATATCGCCATAATCTCTCTGTGTGCTTTCATTATAATATACTTTTTTCCATAAATCCAGTAAAACAATGTAAAAAACAGGGAAATCGTAAACAGTTCAGCCTTTCCCCAACAACTAACGGAAGAAAAAGCTGTCAATCATATCGAAACCGTAGTCGAAATATAACAAGGGAGGGCAAAAGAAGATTAGGCAAAATTTAATAGAATTGCAAATGCGCTTGTGGTATACTATCAGTATTGAGTAATCTAACAAATTGGGATTTGACGTTAGGGGGACATATAATATGGAGGGCAGAATGGTGGGATTCATTATTTGGGCAATATTTGGTTGTATTATGATTGGAATTGGAGTCAGAGCCTTTTTTGTGAAAAATGTAGTTTACTTTTTTGCAAATATTAAGACTATTAAAGTGAATGATATAAAGGGATATAATCATGCAACTGGTAAACTATTTATTCTGTATGGTGTAATTTTTATTGTATTAGGAATGCCATTACTCAGCAGTCAAGCTACACCATATATTTTATTGTCAGTATTAGGGCTAATGATAGAAACAATCGCAACTATGGCAATTTACAGTTTAGTTATTGCAAAGAAGTACCAAGTGAAATAGAACAATTCCGATTCGGTTTTCATAAACTGGAATATTCCTACCATGAAATTCGATGTTATGTAATATCTTTTGTTAAAACTTTATTTGTTTTGTATAGAAACAAAGCATAAAATGCAGATGGAATTATAAATCCAATGCATCCTATGCATTGATACGCTATTGATAAGTCATTAGGCAAAAAGGAATTGGTTATATTTACTATGCTGTGGCATATCATACATGGAATTATATTATTGGTTTTTATAAAGAATAGGGAACACATTAAAGCAAATGAGGTTGCATAGACAACTTGCAACACAGTTTGAATTAGATTTGCTTCTCCAAATAAATTTGTTAGATGAATTACTCCAAAAATAATACTTGGTATAAAGACAGCAGCTTTTTCATTTTTATTTATCAATGCCTTAATCAAAAAGCTGCGAAATAATATCTCCTCTGAAAATCCAACACCTAACATTGCTATTGAAATAAGCAATAATTGCTGCCATGAATAATTTATGTGTATTCCAAAGCCTAAATTCAAAAAAGCTATGATAATCATCGGAACACAGAAAAGTAAATTTTTATAGTGAAGGCATTTCAGACTATTTATTCCATAATATGGAAGTAATCGTCTTTTTTTTAAGTATGTAATGACAACTGCCGGAAATAGTATCTCAACAAAAGCATTTATGCTGTTTGGTATTTTTATAATATAATCAGATAACACATTTGCTAATATAACGAGTATAAAGTATATAACTGTCCATGTAATAAAAAATATTAGTTCCTTTTTGAATGTGCTATGCTCCATATTTTTGACCGCCTCCATAAATTCCCGATTGGGTTTTCACAAAACAACAACAGAGGAAGCCAATCCACTCTCCTCCTCTGTTGCGTCCGCTTAGCCACTACCTTCAAAAAACAGACTAAAAATTGACTTCCCTGTGTAAAAGTAAAACATAAATACCGCTACCTTTAAGAAGGATTCTTCACCTTAAAAGTAAACTTCTTATTATTTGCCGATACATGCACCTCATCACCAGACTTTATCCTGCCGGCAAGTATCTCCTCTGCCAGCTTATCCTCTAGTTCCGTCTGAATGGCACGCTTTAACGGCCTTGCGCCCATTTTCAAATCCATGTATTTTTCAATAAGCTCTTCCTTTGCCTGTTTGGACACTACAAGCTTTATGTCCATCTGCTCCTTGCATCTGTCAGATAACACCTTAGAAAGCAATGTAATAATCTCCTCCATGTCCTCCTTGGTAAGCTGATGGAATACAATCATTTCATCAATACGGTTTATAAATTCCGGTTTAAATAGCCTTTTCACCTCATCCATAACGCCATTTTTCATTTTCTCATAATCCTGCTCTTTTGTAGTGACCATATTGAAGCCGAGATTTTTAGGATCTACGATTTTCTGTGCTCCTGCATTGGAGGTCATAATCAGAATCGTATTTTTAAAGCTGACTTTCCGCCCTTTGGAATCTGTAATATGTCCATCATCTAATACCTGAAGGAGAATATTAAACACATCCGGATGAGCCTTTTCAATCTCATCAAAAAGCACTACCGAATAAGGATTTCTGCGGATTTTTTCACTAAGCTGTCCGCCGTCATCATGCCCTACATATCCCGGAGGCGAGCCAATCATTTTAGATACAGAATGAGATTCCATATACTCAGACATATCCACTCTAATCAGTGCAGTTTCACTGCCAAACATTGCCTCTGCCAATGCCTTGCTGAGCTCTGTCTTTCCTACTCCTGTAGGCCCTAAGAATAAAAAGGAGCCAATTGGTCTGTTGGGGTCCTTTAATCCAACCCGTCCTCTGCGCATAGCTCTGGATACGGCATTCACCGCTTCCTTCTGTCCTACTACTCTTTTGTGAAGAATTGCTTCCAGCTTTAAGAGCTTTTCGCTTTCCTTTTCCGCCAGCTTGGATACCGGAATCTTCGTCCACATGGAAACCACATCTGCAATTTCATTTTCCGTTACCTGAAGGCTTCTGTCCTCTAACTTCTTATGATGGTTCTTTTTAGCACGAATATATTTTTTGGACAGCTCATCCTGCTTGATTTTTATTTCATGAGCCTGCCCATAAGCGGCAAACTTAAAGGCACGCTCTATCTGAAGATCCATATGTTTGATTTCTTTTTCCATTTCTTTCAGCTTCTTTGGCATATTCATGCCGTTAAGCTTCAATGCGGAGGCTGCTTCATCAATTAAATCAATTGCCTTATCTGGCAGATTCCTATCATTGATGTAGCGCTTTGACAATTTTACTGCCGCTTCCACCGCTTCATCGGTAATGGTTACTTGATGGTGCTCTTCATATTTATGCTTGATTCCCTGAAGGATAAGAATAGTTTCCCCTTCTGTGGGCTCTCCTACATTTACAGGCTGGAACCTCCGCTCTAGTGCAGCATCCCTTTCTACATATTTACGGTATTCCTCTATGGTAGTGGCGCCAATCAACTGAATCTCACCTCTGGAAAGAGACGGCTTTAAAATATTGGATGCATCAATGGCGCCTTCTGCGCCTCCTGCTCCAATAAGCGTATGGATTTCATCCAAAAATAGTAAAATATTGCCATCTGCAATGACTTCCTTTACTACTTTCTTAATACGTTCTTCAAATTCACCTCGGTATTTGCTTCCTGCCACCATGCCGGATAAGTCAAGGGTAACTACCCGCTTTTTCTGTATAGTATCAGGTACTTCCCCTGCCACAATCCTTGCTGCCAGCCCTTCTGCAATAGCGGTCTTTCCTACTCCCGGCTCACCAATCAAACAGGGATTGTTTTTCGTTCTTCTGCTGATGATCTGGATGACTCTGGCAATTTCCTCTTCCCTGCCGATAACCGGATCCAGCTTTCCTTCCCTTGCAAGAGCTGTCAAATCCCGGCTGTACTGATCCAGTGTCTTTGTGGTTCCTTTTTTCTTGCCTCTTCCTAAATCTTCCTTTGTAATTGCCGGGTCCTGTCCCATAGAGGTAAGCAGTTCCCCATACAGCTTTTGCAGGTTTATTCCTGCCGTATGAAGAATCCTTGCTGCCGTATTGTCTCCATCCTTAATAATTGCCAGCAGAATATGTTCCGTACCTGCTTCCTTTAATCCGAATCTGGCTGCCTGCCTTTTACTTTCTTCCAGTATTTCCATAGCCTTAGGCGAAAAACCATCCCGCTCTAAAATGGAAATATTTCCCTTGGGGGCAATATATTCCTTTATCAGATCGATAAGCATTTCTTCCTCAAGTCCCTTTTCATAAAGCAGCTTAGAAGCTGCTCCTGTCTCTTCCTTTAATAAACCCAGTAAGAGATGCTCTGTGCCTACATAATTTTGACGAAGCTTTTTTGCTGCCTTTTCTCCTTTTGCAATAGCAGCCTTAGCCTTTTTTGTAAAATCCACTTTTACCGTCCTCCATAGTCTCTATAAATTTCATCAATCATTTCATGAATTTCCGCTCTGGAAATGCTTTTACAACTCGCTTTTGCAAGGAGCACCTTAAGCTCCCTTTGGATTTCCTCCATTGCCCGTATCTTATCCATATCAAGGGCAATGACCGCACCCTTTCTTCTGTCAACCTGCACAAAGCCCTCCTGCCGCAAAAGGCTGTATGCCTTATTTACCGTATGCATATTTATGCCTACCACTTCGGCAAGCTGCCTGACGCTTGGAAGCGTATCCCCTTCCTTTAAGGCAGATGTAGCAATACCAATTACGATTTGATTTCTAAGCTGCACATAAAATGCTTCATCACTGTTAAAGTCTATCTCAATTACCATTTTATCACCTCTGTTATATAAATTCTATAACAGCAGGGGAATCCTGTCAAGAACTGCTCCCACTATCTCACGGAAATCCATTTTCAGTCAACGACTCTCTTCCCACAGGCTCCAGAACAGGTCTTGGACAGAAAATTTTCTTCGTCGCCACGCTCTCGCTCTATAAAAACGCAACAGTGCTAAGCTCGAAAATACCTCGCTAAGCGCTGGCGTTTTTATAAGGGCTCCTTAAGAAAATATTTCTGTCCAAGACCTGTTCTGGAGCCTATGGGAAGAGAGCCACTAACTGAAAATCAATTTCCATGCCACTATCTATTTATATCAATAAATTCAAATTCAAAATCATCATCCAAATCCGGCGGAAGCTCTTTTTCAACCTGTTGTAAGGGTGGCCGCTGACTTGGCTGCTTTTGGGGCTTTGGCTGTGATTTCGCTTCCTGCGGCTTCGGCTGCTTCTGCGCCTCTGGCTTCGTTTTCATTTCCTGCTCTCCTGACTGCTTTTGAGCCTTTGGCTTCGTTTTCACTTCTGCCTGCCCTGCCGCTTTCGATGTTTTCTTTTGGTTTCCCGGATTTTCCTGTTGCTTTGAGGTGCGCTTACGGGGATTTTCCGCTTCCGTTTCTATTCTGCCCTTTGTTCCGCCATCTTCTTCGTCATTTTCATCCTCTTCCTCGTCTTCGTCACCCTTAAGCTCCCGGATTTTCAGAAATTGGTTCAACATGATCACAAGTGACAATAGTAGTAAAAATAAAAGGATACAAATCAAAATCATTCTCTGCTGGGACTTTTTCTTATACACTACATAGTTTTCTTCATCGAATACAGTTTCATTCATATCCGTAGTCAAGTCTAAATATCTCTGACATGTATTTTCTATCGTATCATATAAATACCAGCCCTTATTTCCGTTGCTGCTAATGCCAAAAAACAAAAAATAGTCCGTATATTCAGGGAGGACATAAGAAGTTTCTTCCTCTTCGATTTCCATATCTGTATATTCCTGTTCATCAGAAAATGCCGATTCTGAAACAAGATAACCGGCAACTGCCTTTCCTTCAAGTTCCACGGAAGCCTCTACAAAATAGTTGGGAATCGGGATTCCCGTAGGATACTGTACCGGAAATACTACAAGCCCGTTGCTGCTTCTGATTGGCACGAAGCCAAAGAATTCATTGCTTCCGGAATAATAGACATAAAAGTCTCCATTGCCTCCGTCCTGATTGGAAGCATATAAAAGCATAAGCTCCCCTTCCTCAAAATATGCCGCTTCTATATAATTTCCCTTATAAATATATTCTACTTTCAGGCAGCCATCCGGCAGCAGCTCATCTGGAAAGCTGCTATGGACTACAAAATTTTCCTGACCTGTTGCAATATAACCCTGCTCTGAAACAGGCTCCGGCGCTTCTACCTGTTCCGCCTTCACTTCTCCCTGTTCCCTTATGATTTTAATTCGATAGGATTTGGTGGTGCCATCCTCTGCTTTTACAGTTAAAACAGCCAGATTTTCCCCAATCCTCAGATTTGAAAATCCGGACATGGCAATCACCTTTGCCTTTTTGTCCCTAGCTTCTACATCCAGCCCCACCGAAGCCATATTCTTATCTTCTAAAAGGAACTGATACTCTGTTATATCCGGTGAAAAAGAAGGGGATAGTTCCCCCGGATAGAGGTTCAAAAGCTTTAAATCAGCATTGGAAGATAAATTCAGCCCGCTTCCGTCCTGTCCATCCTCTTCCGGCTCATCGTTAATAGGCATTTCCGTCCCTTCCGGCTCCTCTTGCCCATTGCCGACAGACTCATTTGTTCCGCCCTGCTCTTCCGCTTGAGCTTCGCCTGCTGTAAAGGAAACCGCTTCTACATTTATTGGAAGGCATATCCACAGGCAAAGCAAAGCCGTCATAACAAGTTTTTTGAATTTATAAGCTGCAAATCGATACATTTTGGTTCCTTTCTATTTCAATAACTGAAATTTTAGCAGACCACTGCTTTTAGTATTGGTTACTTTTCCCTTTTTTACTCACTTATCATACTATCATCCCTTTTTTTCGTCAACCTATATATGGTATCATTAAGAAATTTTTCATTCTTTTTTTACAAGATATTGTAAAAAAAGCAGAGTGGAAAAATCCTTTTCCACCCTGCTTATCCTTTTGCTTTTAATTTGTTCACTGCCGTTCAAACCGCTTTGCGCCCTTGCTGTCCTTTGTTTCCATTGCAACACCTTCCATCTTGATATTGCGGGCAATACGACTCTTTTCTTCTAATTCTTTATTATATTCCAATTCACATTTGCTGCAGAACCTGCCGGATTTTATTTTCGTGTGGCAGCGCTCGCAATAGAAAGAGATTCTGGAATCCTGTGTTACATCAAACCTCTCTTCCTTTACCATTTGCTGGATTGCTTTCCTGTCCACACCGGTAGCAGCTTCAATTTGTGATATATTGGCACCTCTGTGCTTTTCCAAATAAATTCTTACTTTTCCATAATCATCATATTCTACAGCCTTGCACATTTCACAGTGATATTCTCCAACGCCTTTAAAAATCAGATTGCCGCCGCAATTGCTGCATATGTAAGGTCTGTTATAATAGCCTTTATCTAATAACCTTTTCAATTTTCCTTCGCCTCGTCAATCGCTTTTCCAATATCGTTTCGCATATACTTATTTTCAAAAGAAATCCATTCTGTTGCCTTATAGGCATTGTCCCTTGCTTCTTTCAAATCCGCTCCCTTTGCCGTTACTCCAAGGACACGGCCTCCGTTTGTAACAATGCCCTCTTCCGTCTGCTTCGTTCCTGCATGGAATACATAATAGCCTTCTTTATCCTGAAATGCTTCCAGTCCTTCAATCAAAAATCCCTTTTCATAGGAAACCGGATATCCGTCCGATGCCAGCACCACGCAAACGGCTGCATTATCCTCAAATTGTAAGTCCACCTGATCCAACGTGCCGTCAATACATGCATTCACCACTTCAATTAGGTCATTTTTCATCCTTGGGAGCACTACCTGAGCCTCCGGGTCGCCAAATCTGGCATTGTATTCTAAAACCTTTGGCCCTTTCTCAGTAAGCATCAGCCCAAAGAAAATAATTCCCTTAAACTCCCTGCCTTCCGCAGCCATAGCATCTACGGTTGCCTGATAAATATATTTCCTACAGAAATCGTCCACTTCCTTTGTATAGAAAGGGCTTGGGGAAAAGGTTCCCATGCCTCCGGTATTTAAGCCCTGATCTCCGTCCTTTGCACGTTTATGGTCTTGGGCAGAAGTCATGGGCTTAATCGTCTTTCCATCTACAAAGGAAAGGACAGAAACCTCTCTTCCCACCATAAATTCTTCAATTACCATACGGTTTCCGGCGCTTCCAAACTGCTTATCAAGCATAATGGATTTCACTCCATCCCTTGCTTCTTCTAAAGTGTTGCAAATCAGCACTCCTTTTCCAAGGGCAAGACCATCTGCCTTTAATACAATGGGAAATTGTGCCTTCTC
Organism: Robinsoniella sp.; assembly: GCA_023664735.1. Taxonomy (GTDB): domain Bacteria; phylum Bacillota; class Clostridia; order Lachnospirales; family Lachnospiraceae; genus RGIG3040. The sequence continues at coordinate 40,528 of JAMPFB010000007.1, forward strand.
CAAATATGCTAAAGCCTCTTCATAATTATCAAAGTTTTCATAGGCTGCTGTAGGAATATGATACTTTTTCATCAAATCCTTGGAAAATGCCTTGCTACCTTCTAAAATCGCCGCATTTTTCCGTGGACCAAATGCACGAAGCCCTGCTGCCTCCAGCTCATCAATCAAGCCTCCCACTAAAGGATCATCCATACCTACAATAGTCAAATCCACTGCCTTTTCCTTGGCAAAAGCAACAATCTTGTCAAATTCCATGGCCCCTATGGGAACACATTCTGCAATCTGCCCGATTCCCGCATTGCCCGGCGCACAGTAAATCTGCTCCACCTCTTTGCTTTTCGCCACGCTGGCTGCAATGGCATGTTCCCTTCCTCCACTGCCTACAATTAAAACTTTCATGTCTCTCCTCCTATTATATGCCAAACTCTCAATCATATGGAACTTGTTTATTCCTGCTTCCAGTTATTTGTGGCTGTGCTGAATCAAACTCCACACACAGAAAAAATATTTCATAAATATAATTATACCAAACTATTCTTTCAGGCTTCTAGCGGATATCTGGTTCATGACCGGCAATACATACCCGTTTTTCTTTTACTGTAACCTTTCCTGCTGCAATCAGGCTGATTGCCTTGGGCAGTATTACCCATTCCGCTTCCTCCATGACTCTTTGCTGAAGCTCCTTAGGAGTATCCCCCTGCCTTACTTCCACTGCCTTTTGCAGAATAATCGGCCCAGTATCCGTTCCTTTATCCACGAAATGTACCGTTGCCCCGGTAACCCTGACCCCTCTTTCCAAAGCGCCTTCATGTACCTTTAAGCCATAATAACCCACTCCGCAGAAGGATGGAATTAAAGAAGGGTGAATATTGATGATACGGTTTTCATACTTTTCAATCATCTTTTCCGGTATTGTAACCAAAAAGCCTGCCAGTACGATTAGATCAGGATTCCATTCGTCCATTTTTGCAAGAAATGCCTGATGGAATTTCTCCCTGTTTTCATAATCCTTTGGAGAAATGCAAATACCTTCCACGCCTGCCTGCTTTGCCCGTTCTAAAGCATAGGCAGTTTTATTATTGCTGATAACCCCCCTAATTTCTGTATTTTTTATTTTATTTTCCCGGATGCCGTCAATAATCGCCTGTAGATTCGTACCGCCGCCAGATACACATACTACGATTTTCAACATAAGACAACTCCTTTTTCTCCGGCTTCAATCCCGCCTACCACATAGCAGGTTTCTCCGGCTGCTCTTATTGCCTCCATGGTCTGCTGTTCATGCTCCTTATCCACTGCTACTATCATGCCGATTCCCATGTTGTATGTATTATACATCATTTCTTCCGCTATATCGCCTTCTCTTTGAAGCATTTTAAAAATGGCCGGAACTTCATAGCTGTCTTTTTTCACAACTGCCCTTACGCCTTCCGGCAGCATCCTTGGAATGTTCTCATAGAAGCCGCCACCGGTAATATGGCTGCACGCCTTTATGGTAACTCCTGCTTCTTTTATGGATTTCAATGCTTTTACATAAATTTTCGTAGGCGCCAAAAGCGCTTCTCCCAATGTGGCGCCTAATTCCTCATGGTAAGTGGATAAATTTTCCTTCGTCATTTCAAACACCTTGCGAACCAAGGAAAAGCCGTTGCTATGTACTCCTGAGCTGGCAATGCCAATGAGCACGTCCCCCTCCTTTAAGTCTTTTCCATTTATCAAATCCTTTTCATCCACGATTCCTACTGCAAAGCCTGCCAAATCGTATTCATCCTCCGGATAAAAGCCCGGCATTTCTGCTGTTTCTCCGCCAATCAGCGCTGCGCCTGACTGCTTGCAGCCTTCTGCCACTCCGGAAACGATGGTGGCAATTTTTTCTGGTATATTTTTACCACATGCAATATAGTCTAAAAAGAATAAAGGCTCTCCGCCTGCACATGCAATATCATTGACGCACATTGCCACGCAGTCGATGCCAATAGTATCATGCTTATCCAGCAAAAAGGCAAGCTTCAGCTTTGTGCCCACTCCGTCTGTACCGGATACCAGCGTTGGTTTTTCCATGGACTTAAATGCTTCCATGGAAAAAGCTCCCGAAAAGCCACCAATCCCACCTAACACTTCCTTCCTCATGGTCTCTTGCACATGCTTTTTCATCAGCTCCACTGATTTGTATCCCGCTTCAATATCCACGCCTGCTTTTTTGTAATCCATGCTTCTTTTCCTCACCTTTCCCCGACTGTTGTCTTGGAATATTTATTTTTTGGCTTTTTCATGGAAAGCCATTGTATTGTTTCCGGTCATTTAGGCGGATTTTTTCTGCCGTTTTTTGTACCGGGAATAGAACCTTATAGGCAATTCTAGTTTACTAGATTTTAGTTTTTCTGTCCAGCATAATTTAGTGAGAGACACGGAAATCAATTTTTAGTCAGTGGCTTTCTTCCCGCAGGCGCCAGAACGGGTCTTGGACAGAAATGTTTCTTCGTCGCCACGCTTTCGCTCTATAAAAACGCAGCAGCGCTAAGCTCGAAAATACCTCGCTAAGCGCTGGCGTTTTTATAAGGGCTCCTTAAGAAACTTTTCTGTCCAAGACCCGTTCTGGCGCCTGCGGGAAGAGAGCCGCTGACTAAAAATTGATTTCCGTGAATGAGAGATTTGGGGGAATTTGATTGGGAGACGTAGGAGGCCTCTAAGACTTCTCTATGCCCTGCCGCCTCCTACTAGATATCGAAATGCCTTTGGTTACTATGCTTAAAAAAGGACTTTGTAACGTGACACGACAGCTTTCCTGTGTTACAGAGCTGTCTGGTTCTGGGAAACTTACTCCACCTGTGCTCCATACGATTGTTCAATTATTTCCATAACATTATCCACATCAGCTGTATGTTCCATAAACAGCTCAACGTTACCATTTCCCCATCGTCCAAGACCTGTAATATCCTTGCATATTCCTTTTGGATCATGTACTTCAGAAAATTTCATATTAACAGATATTCTTAATCTTTGTTTCTGCACTACCACATCCACAAAATTTGTATCTAACTTATATGCTATATACAATTTCTTATATTCCTTCTTCACATCAGATGAAAGATTCATAATTCGCTTGTCCAACACCTCAAATAACGTCTTTGTAAACACATTAATATCATATGTATTCAACGAATATTTCTGTGCTGGCTTTTCTTCTTCTCGATAGGGAGCAAGTTCTGCTTCCGAAAGATTAGGATATTCCCACACTTTTTTTGCTTTATCCGATAATAGTTTTGCCCTCTCTTTTATGTGTTTTTCATTCCATTCCGTCAGTTTCACAAGATACGCATTTAATCGTAATGCACTTTCTTTAAATCCACCTTCCATCTCCATTTTTACCATAAATGGTTTATCACTCATTTCCGAATTATAAGCTGTAAGTGTCAAATTTCCTATCGTGTGAAGATATGTTTTCTGTATTTCTTTCCAGTCCGGTCCCAATTCTTTCTTCCATTCATCATTAGGATTTGCATTTTGCGGCATAATATGTTCAATCGTATAGTTTTCGATAACAATCGGAGCCTTGTTATTATAATTTTCCAAATGGCTTAATATATAATTTCTTGAACGCATATTGTAAATATCTTTTGAAACAAATGCAGTCTCGAACTTGTCATCATCAGGAAACTGTTTATAATCATCTCTTAAAATAAAGAAAGCCTTTATAGAATTCATATAATCATCCAGCTTAATCTCGTTACGCAAAGTAGCAAATGTCTTATTCAAGGAATTTGCCGGGATATCACAAATACTTCTCCTAAATACATAGCTTATACACATCTTAAGTATTTCAATAAAATTATCTTCTGTGATAATTCCCTCTGTATAATCATTATGCACTTTCAGTAAAAAAGGAAATGCAACTTCCATACGGAGATCATTTACATCTAAATACAATGCTTTTATTATAGAATTTGAACTTCTGATAAACACCATATCGGTATAATACTTTGTATATGTTAATAAATCTTGACATAATTCACGTACTGACGAAAATTCACAGTTTACATGATAAGATTTGAACTCCTCATATACTTTGTCCATTTTAGGGATTCTGGCTAACTTCATTGTAAGATAGTCACGAAAAAATCTATCCATAACGGAGTCCTGCTTTTCATATTCAAACATTAACTCCATTGGTCTCCACAAATTCTCATATACATAACACTGCTCATTATTTTCCAACCCCATCAATACATAATTTCTTATTAAATCTGATTCTGACAGTTCTTTTCCAGTAGAATTAAGGCTTTCAAAAATTGCCTGTGCATCATCCACAGCTCTGTCCAATGTTATATTTACAATCTGCAGTTTTCCTATAGACTCATATACTTCTGCTGGCATTAAATCATTTTTCTCTATCTGTTCTGTAAAAAAATGATGATTTGCCAAAAGACGTGATGTTGTACCATCAGCTATCGGTTTTTGCTCGACCAAACTTATCAATATATTCCTATCATTCTCCGTTAATAGCAGTTTATATCTTTCATCACCGCTCTCACATTCATTTTTAAGCAACATATTGTCTATTCGCCGAGAATTAATATTTGTATCTTCCGGATGATTTATTGCGTAATCCCTAAGCGCTATTAATAGCAGGGTCAATGTAGTCATTCTCTGCTGCCCATCAATAATCATATATTTCTGAACCCCTGTAGGCATTGCCTGCTCTGCAATATTAACAATGGAACCCACAAAGTGACCTGGTTTATTCTTTTTCTGCATATCAACAATATCATTCCAAAGCCTTCTACACTGTTCAATATCCCAACTGTAATACCTCTGGTATACTGGAATCAAAAATTGTTTGTTTCCATTCAAAATTGAATATATATTTCCTTTTGTCGCATCCAAAATCAATGTCCTCCTGTTATCTTTTTCCGTATTTTGTCTGTGGTTCTGCTACCATCATAGATTTGCCGTTCCCGTTTTCATATGAAACAGAATTCTTACTGAAATTTACAATGTTACTATCTCCACTTTCCATATCATTATTATCAGTCCAAAGCTCACACTGTGTCATAACAGTTTGTACCGCATCATCCATTCCTTCTGGTGGATATTTGTGTTTCTTAAGGAGTTTCTTAATCATCATGCGCATCTTGGCTCGTGCCGAATCACGTTTCTGCCAGTCAATCGTACGATTTTTACGAAGTGTATCTGCAAGTTCCTTTGTAATGGCAATCAATTCTTCATTTTCATAAAAATCCTTTATTGCCTGCGGCTTTGTAAGTGCATCATAAAACGCAAGCTCATCTGCCGTAAGCCCAAGCTTATCCCCTTCCTTTTGTGCCGCTGCAATCTGTTTTGCCAGATTAAGAAGCTCCTCTATTACCTGCTCATTCGTAAGCATGCCATTTAAATACCTGTTCATGGCTTCCTGTATTATTTCGCTGAATTTTTCTGATTTCACAACATTAGTTCTTCTATATATATGCACCTGTTCAGCTATCAATTTTTTTAACAGTTCTACTGCAAGATTCTTCTCTTTCATTTTAGATATTTCCTCTAAAAACTTCGGATCAAAAAGAGAAAAATCCTTAGATATGTCAGAGAAAAGATTGATTACCCCGTCACTCTTAATACTTGCCTTTAATAATTCGTTTATTCTTGCATTCATCTCTGGCAATGAAATTTTCTTTCCCTGTCCCTGATTTATAAATCGCATAACAAGAACACGTATTGATTCAAAGAATGCGGCTTCAACGCGAAGTGATTCTTCTACTAACGATGAGCACAACGACAATGCCTGCCTTAAAAGCAGAGCCTCTTTCAAAAACTCCGTTTTCTCCTTTTCTTTATCCGGTGCGACAATAAAGTTCATTCCCATGCTGATTGTTTTTGACCTTTCAAAATCACTGCCCGAAATAAACTTTGAATAATCGTAACCATGGAAGAAATCTCGACAGATTGATAATTTCTCCAAAAATTTAGGAAATGCCACTTTTGCTACGTCTGTATCTCCATAATTTTTCTTATCACGAGATGTATAATCATTCATAGCTTCCTTGAGAGCAGCTGCAATACCTACATAGTCAACAACAAGTCCGCCTTCTTTATCTTTAAAAACACGATTCACTCTGGCAATTGCCTGCATCAGATTATATCCCTTCATCGGCTTATAGACATACATAGTCGCAAGTGAAGGAACATCAAAACCTGTGAGCCACATGTCAACTACGATAGCTATCTTAAATGAGCTGTCATTATCCTTAAACTTCTTTGCCAGTTCTTCCTTATGGTGCTTGTTTCCGATAATTTTTTTCCATTCTTCCGGATCTTTGTTGCTGTCTGTCATAACAACTCCAACCATTTCCGTCCAGCTCGGACGTAATTCCAGTATCCTCTTATATATCTTCATAGCAATAGGACGTGAATATGCAACAATCATAGCCTTTCCCGTAAGCAAATTAGCTCTATTATTTTCATAGTGAGCTAAAATATCACAAACAAGTGAGTCAATCGTCTTATCATTTCCTAAAATTGCTTCCATCTGCCCCAGTTGCTTTTTACTCTTCTCCACTACCTCCCCATCTGCATTTGAAGCCATTAAATCATATTCTGCATCAATAAGCTTTAATGTAGCCTCATCCAGCTTCAGTTTTATTACCCTGCTCTCATAATAGACAGGTCTTGTGGCTCCATCTTCTACTGCCTGTGTCATATCGTATATATCAATATAATTACCAAAAACCTCCCTTGTGCTTCTATCTTTCATGGATATAGGTGTTCCTGTAAATCCCACATATGTAGCATTGGGCAGACTATTCCGAATAATTCTGGCTGTTCCTACCTTTATCTTTCCTGTCTCTGTATCAACAGTTTCTTTCAAACCATATTGTCCACGATGAGCTTCATCTGCTATTACAATAATATTTCTTCTTTCTGATAGCGGCTCATCTGATTCCTCAAATTTTTGCATTGTAGTAAAAATTATTCCATTCGCTTTTCTTCCGTTCAGCCAATCTTTTAATCCAATATCATCTTTAGACGAATTAGCGCTCAATTTCCTGCATGTTGCATGTACAGGTTCCTGCCGTAAAAATTTACTACATTTTGCAAACTGCCCAAAAAGCTGGTCGTCCAAATCATTTCTATCTGTAATAATAACAATTGTCGGGCTATCCAATGCCTCCTGCAATAAATGGGCATAGAATACCATAGACAACGATTTACCTGAGCCTTGCGTATGCCAAAAAACACCACCCTTACCATCAGTCACCGTGGCTTCTTTTGCCATCTGGACTGCCTTATTTACTGCAAAATACTGATGATATCCTGCAAGTATCTTATATTTCTTCAATCCCTCATTAGAAAAGCAAATAAAATTCTTAATAATATCGAGTAATCTCCTCTTATCAAACATCCCCTCAAAAAAAGTGTCAAACTGAGCATACTGTGTATTTTCATAATTGCCATCTTTCGTTTTCCAATCCATAAAACGATCTTCGCCAGACGTAATGGTTCCTGCCCTCGAAGTATTCAAATCACTCATAACGCAAATGCAGTTATAGATAAACATTGACGGAATTTCATGCGTGTAATTTCTTATCTGTGCATATCCTTCTGAAGCATCTGTTTCTTCTCTTGAAGGTGATTTTAGTTCTACCAGCACAACCGGAAGCCCATTTAAAAACAAAATCATATCCGGTCTCTTATTGCTATTTTCAATAAATGTCCACTGATTTGCTACTATAAAAGAATTATTATCCACATTTTTATAATCCACAATATATACTATAGAGGAACGCTCCTCCCCATTAACATTATATCTAACCGGTATACCATTTTGTATGTAATCCATAAACACTTCATTTTTCTGCACAAGCTCACCGTTTTCATAATTTTTCAACTTGTACAAAGCATCAGAAATAGCCTCCTCCGGAAGAGATGGATTTAACCTGTATATACATTCTAAAAGAATATCATTATATAATGGGCTGTAAAAGTCACGTTCAATGTCTGGACCGTAGGTATGCTGATAACCCATATTTTGGAATAACTCTATTATGGAATTTTCGTAGTCTGCTTCTGTAAATGTTGTGGACATATATATCACCTCACTGTATGCTTTTCAATAACCGTTTTAATAATATCGCTCGATGTTTTTTCTGCATCTTCTTTGGAATATTGATTATCCTTTAACTTTTTACATATTAAAATCTTAATTCTACTCAAAACACTATCCCGTTTAATCCAATCCACTTCGTGATTGCTATTAAATATCGTCATAATCTCATATGTGATTGAATCATCTAATTGCATTGTATTTAAAACTTCTTTTACTATACTTTGATTATATTCAATATTCCCTGAAATACCTTCTTTTTGCTCCTGTACTACCCTCTGGAACTTTTCAAAATATGATACAGCTCTTCTTTGTTGTTCATTGTGCTTACGTATATATTTAAGCTGATACTCTAACTCAGGAAATAAATTCGCTTCGCTAATATTGCAATGCTCCAGTTCTATTCTTATCTTCTCCTTATTAGCATCAGCAATATAAAAAAATGTTTTATTGAATTCTTCCCTTAGATTTGACTCAGCTTTTGTAACTACTGCATCCTGCAGCTTTTCTCCTTTATTAATCACGTTGAATTTTCCGGGTAATAAAAATGCACCACTTTGCCTAATCAATCTATCATTATTCATAATTGGAAGTACCGTACACACTTCTTGACAAATATGTATAAATTCCAACACTCCCTTTTCATCAGACCATCTCTTTGCCTGCTCATCACTTATTACTTCATCTTCCCTCAATTGTTGAACAATCTGCTTTATTGTATGATTATCATTTAGGTCATAACTTGCTAAACTGGAAATAATCTTTACATCCAAATCGTTATATTTTAGTTGCACATTCTCTTCTTTAAAATATACAATCCCTTGTGGGCACATTTTTTCTATATCTTTAGACTCTGGATTTATATATTCTTCCTCTCCATAATGTTCACACGCAAAATAAAGAGCCACTAAAGGGTTAGTTGTCACATCAAGCAATCTGGTACACATACCATAATGCTGATATTTTTCCATGATTTCAAAACTATCTCCAAGATTAACAAATTCATTCGGGATTTGCCGCAATGGTTCTGACATTAAGTGATGCTCAACACTAAGCATATTGTCTCTAAAAATACTTGGCTTAATATCCCAATAATCCACAGCCTGTCCTCTAAAAAATAGTTGGGCATTATAATCATTCTTTTGCTCATTCAGTCTACTTATTTCTCTCATGTATTCATCAACAGAAGATATTTCTATTCCATCATCTGTATTTAAAACAATCTGCATAGAAAACTCCTCGCCATAGAAATAATTTCTACCAGTACTCGCACCCATTAGGGCAAAAACAATATCATTTACTTTTTCATCATCTACTGATTTTGAATCTTGCAAATCATTTATCCACAATATCTCCGCTTAATTTAAATTTTTCTTCTCCATATCAGAAATACCCGTCAAATCTCTAATATCCTCAAAATACCAATCATCACATTCGTCAAAATATATACATTCTTTTCTCTTCTTAAATATACGAAATGGACTACTTTCAGAGTTATCATATATATGGCAAATATCACAAACTTTTATCAAATCCTTAACCAACTCCAAGGCTTTATCATATCTTGCAATAATTTTTTCTTCTGCACACCATGCCCACCAGTTTCTACTCTCGCCCTCACACGCCAGATATTAATCATAGGATCTGCTGTCAGAATATAATAACAGCGAATAAAATAGCCTTTTTCCTTTGCCCTCTTTAGTAGTTTTAAGTTACGTTCTGTCGAAAGTACTGTTTCAAAACAAAATTCTTTCAATTGTTCTATATAATCTTCTCTTTTCATGCTAATACCTTCTTTCTTCATAAACGTAAGTTAATCCTTTACAAGTCCCATACATTTACAGACCGATTTCCCAGACCGTACTTTTCATATTTATAACGGATATAATCCGAAAAATTTTCTTCATGTGTAGACAAAATAAACTGATACTCTTTAAAATCAGTCCTTAAAACTTCACAAAAGGACGCAATGTTTAATTCATCCATTGTTTGGATTGGATCGTCAATAAACATACACCTTATTCTATCCTGCGCATATATTTTATTTAACGTCAGTGCAATGGCAATAGTCACAGCAGACAATTGCCCGGAACTTAAAGTATACAATATATCGTGTCCTTTTCTTCCTTCTGCTTCAAAGCGGATTTTCTCACCGCCAATGGTATTCATCCATATGCCCAAACCACCCTGATAATTTTGTAAAATTCTTCCTGTATATAAATAAAAAGGAATTTTTAATTGACTTACTAATTTTTCCCTATATATGCGCAGTTCATCTTTTACTTTATCACGCAACTCCTTCAAGTTTTTCTCTGATGCCACTATCTTTTCTACCCTTTTGCCTATTTGTTCCAACTCCTTTTCCTGCGCTGATAGTGTTTTTTTTACTTTTCCATAGTATTCCTGTTCAATATAGAATAACTTTTTATGCTCATCTTCCTCAGAAATATATTTCACAGAATCTTGCTGATCGTTATAATCCAATGTCAAAACATCCTTATATTGATACTTATCCCTATTACTATAGTATTCATCTGGCAACATAGATTTGTGTTCTTTTAATATATCAGTAAATTGTCCTACAATCTCATCTGCTTTACCTAATTGTTCTTTTCCAATCATGCAGTCTATAGGAACTTCATAATTTATGCAATTATCATAAAATTTTCTGTAGTCTCGCACTATCGGTTCCCAATCCTCATATATCCGCCGACAAATATGATTCTCATAACACGTATTCTGCCCCAAATATTTCTTGATCTCTTCCTTGCAGTATAAATCATAAATTTCCTTCAAAACATTTATCTTCTGGTCTATCAGCCTCTGAAAGTCTCCCTTTCCACGTTCAATCACTTGCCGATATGTATCCAATTTTTCTATTACTTCTAAACTATCTTTATATGGATTTCCACACAACGGGCATTTACTGTCCGATAACCCTTCATATCCTTTCTTTTGCCATGTTTCCCATTCTTCTTTTATCCTTTTCTGTAGTTTAACAATGCTATCTCTAGCTCCATCTTCTTCTTTAATATTCTTCCTATAATTCTTAATGTCATTTTTTGCCTGTAATACTTGTTCTAAATCTAATTCTAAATTCAAATATTCTTTTAGCTGTTCATAATCATATTGTTCATAATCATAATCCCCATTTTCTAGTTCTGCCTGCTTTAAAAGTTTTTCAATGTTGTAATATTTCTGCATTTCTGCTTTTAAACCTTCCAAATCATCTATGAAAGCATTTAAATAAAGATACTGTTTCAGCCTTTCATTATCCTTTATCCGATCTTCAATCCAGCTATTTTTTATGTCTTTCTTATAGAGTTCAATTTCTCTGGAAAACATTCCTGCAGACTGGATACGTCTTTTCACTTCTTTCAATTTTTCCTGATTTTCTATTACAGGATGTTCCTGATTCCATACAGGAGAACATGCCGAATTTTCAATTAAATCTTTATAATCTATATGGGAGTCATTGCCTTTCCCCTCCATTTCTTCTTTCATTTTTTCAACGACCTGCTTTTTACTTTCAAGCTCTTTTGAATGTTTCTTATCCAAATTCTTCAACAATTTCAAACATTTTTCAATCTTTTGATAATTTTGTTCTTCTTCCTCGATTCCAAACAATTTTTGTATTTCACTGCTTCTTTCATTCTCCGACCTTGATAAAAACCTCAGTCTGTCCTCCTGCGCTATATAATAAAATTGATTATAGTAACTCAGAATATTTTCCCCAATACATCTTGTTATTTCTTTATTTGCATTGCTCACAGTTTCATCGTTACAAATAACATCTCCGTTTATAGTCACAGTTGTATGCGTTCTATCTTCTATTTTTGAAGGATTATTTTCCGCTCCTTTTCCTTTATACAACTTCCTTATAATTTCAAGCTGTTCTTTCTCTGTGCAAAGAACCCCTTTTACATATGTTTCCGTTCCATCAGATGGATTTTTTATCATACAATCCTCATCAAATCCTATGTTTGATTTACTTATTCCATTTTCAGAAACCCTTCGCACATTTCCGGTAAATAAATATTCCAATGCATCAAACGTACTTGTTTTGCCATACCCATTCGGTCCGTCAAGCATGACAAGATTCATGCTTTCCATCTCTATCTCTGCATGTGCAAATAATTTAAAATTATGCATTACCAGTTTTTCAAGACGATACCTCATTGCGCTTCCTCCACACACCATTTACTTAAAATGCCATCTATCTGTTCTTCCGAATAGTCCTTTATTTCTTCAATTTCCTTCATATCCATTTCTTTTATATCGCTCCAGATTGCCTTATGTTTTTCTTTCAAACCTTTCTCTATTTCCTCCATCAAATTTGACTTATCCTGCTTTTTTACAATATCTACAGGCAGAAACGGAAGCTTAATAAATAATTTCATAACAAATTTGATGCCCTCATCGTTAAAATCCGCCTCACCTTCCTGCAGTTTATTCATAACCAACTTCATATAATCCCATATCTTGCTTATTTCCGTTCGGCTTTCAAGGAATTTTATTTCCTTTTGAGTGTAAGTTAAGACAAATTTCTTAAAACAATATGGATCTTCTTCAATCTTCAGCACCTCTTTCTCCAAACTTTCCTTCATACTAGCGTTTACGCAAAGCAAAAGTGACACATTTTTATCAAATTCAGGTTCTAATTTATCTTCTAGCACCAGAAAATCTTTATATATCTGCCTTTGTTTCATTCCTATGTTTAAACTCTGTATCTCTGTCTCCCCAACATCTAACACCAAAATATACTGTATATGCTTACCTATAGATTTGTATAATTCATACTTGAATGTTTTTCCGTTTTTCCACCTCCCTATATTATGTCTGATGTCTTCTGTTATACTAACAATCTCATAATCATTATTTTTCAAAATCATTTCTATCCAATCATATATTCTCTTTATCTGTGCCATACTCCCTATACATCCTCTTATTTGTATTTTTTTATAAACTTATCTGCATCTACCATGCTTACATCCTTTTTCTCCGTAATCTTTAAATAAGACCATTCATCCGGCTCCCTAGTTGATTCTACCAGTTTTCTACACATTTCATCAATTCTTATATTTTCTCCTCCCTGATTGGAAACAATCAAAGTATCAATTTCCATTCTTTCCTTTGCAAATTCTCTGTTGTTCATAATTTTACTGCATATCTCATCTACCGTACCATTATCTGTCAGCCCTCTAAGAATCCCTTTTTTTCCATTTCTTGACACTTGAATATCTGTCAGCAAGCAATTCTTCTCGCCTTTCTGATACACTATTTTAGCATTATGGATAATCTTTGCCATTTCCATATTGTTCAATGTATAGAAAAAACTGTCCATAAGACCATCTTCTTTTACGATATTACTGTCTTCATCCAGCATTTTATTGACATGCGGCGACATTAAATGAAATACTGCTTCCAGTTCTTGATTAGACAAATTCTTAAACCACATTGTTTTTTCAAACAAATCACATTGTCCGCATTTTTTATCTCCACATACATCCTCACAATATTCTTCCAGCTTTTCATAAAAGATATCTTTATTCCTCAAAATTTTATATTCTCTGCTTCCCAGACTTTTGCCATTCAAAATTTGTATTATTTCATTAAACTGGATATGTCCACCCTGTATATTTCCTTCATGGTTTTCTATTACATAACAACGAATTATCTCTTGCAACGCATAACGATATCTGCATTCGTCTCCCTCACGCAGTTCTGCCGTCTCATTGCCCCAATATTCCCGAATCAGTTCTTCTATGCGTTCCCTTGTACTTTTTCTATCCACATTGATATGATTGCTATATTCATAATATAAAATTCTGCTTAAAAGGTTGTCCTGCGACAAATCAATCCTAGGCAACTTATCCAAATATTGTTCTATTGCATTCCTTAAATCATCTTCTCCTATTTCTGCTTCTTTCCCCACATCATCCATAGAACGGTATATTTCTTCCCATACTCCCAGCCTTTTTGTCTTAAAACTCCCATTTTCCCTGTATCTCTTCCTTAATCCCTTTACTTTCTTATCTATTTCGTTATCATCTGTAAGACATTTATTTAAATTCTTCACTGTTTCTGGAACAAACCCTTCAATTGCTGCTTTTATATCTTCAACCCAATTCTCTGTATTCAAATAATTGCTGGTATGAAGATATGCCCTTGTTTCTCTGTTCTTTTCATCTTTCTGAAGTCCTGTAGCCATCTTATATAGTGCCTCTTTATAATCATTGATTGTTTTATCTTTCGTAGCTTTTACCTGATGTGTGCTGATTCTTTTTCCCTTATAATAAATGGAGAAATCTTCTAAATCTTCCAGCATTAACTCACATTTTTCTGTTGGAAGCTCCCCTGCTATAATCATCTCCAATGCCACGATTAAAGCAATCTGACCTTGAAATTCATACCCATCCCAACTGGCTAATGCATTTCTTGGATCTTTTTCACTTGAAGAACTCATTGATAGCACCTCCCCACTCCGTGTTGAAATTTACAATATTATTCACTTTACAGTTTCTATACAGAATAATCATAGCTGTCTTATACACTCCATCAATGGCAAATATTTATATATTCGGTAACGTTGTTTATCATTCATCTGTTGAATAATTCCAATTTTATCAAATGCATTTATCATCTTTGCCGCAGTATTATGCGTAACATTAAAATTCTTCATAACATCTTCTATCTGAAAAACTGGTATTTCCAATTTAAATCATAAACGATAATTTCAGGATTTCTTTGAAACTCGCTCACTATAACGCCCCTTTCTTATCCTTCGCCCCACTTCTATCTTTGTCCCGTCATCATTTTCCCGATAAATAATCTGGCTTTTCCTATCATATAGAACTGCTGGAACACCCAATGCTCTATTTTTTTCCAATTCAATCTTTACCGCAGCATTTGCGCATTTTATAACGGTTTCATCAGAAATATAATCTTCTCTTTTCATGCTAATACCTTCTTTCTTCATAAAAGCCAATTATTCCTTTACAAGTTCTACTCTTTAAAATCAGCCCTTAAAACTTCACAAAAGGACGCAATGTTTAATTCATCCATATGCGCAGTTCACCTTTTACTTTATCCCGCAAGCTACAATATTTTTATAAAAATAATCATTGGTAACTTCTCCTATTATCACTGTGAATATAAATTTTACAGTATTTCACAAATCTTTTAAGCACAAATTCTTCCCGCTTTATAGCACTCATAAATGTATTCTCGAGACTGATAATAAAAATCGGTATTATAATTTGATATAACATCGTCAATCCACGATAAATATATTTCCATTATCCATTCAATAATATTCTTATCTGAATTCTCTGCCATATCTTCAATCAATCTTTCATATACCTCCCCTATTGTCCAATAATCCGGAACTTCATACTTGCACTTTCCCACATTATCAAATTCACCCATTGGTATATTTGTTTTACAGATAAAATCATCCGCCACTTTCTCTATCGGCTCACAATGAAAAACATCTGCATAATTATAGATTCTTTTAATAAGGTCTTTTCCTAAATACTCAACCACAACGGACCGTTTCTGTTTCTGCTGTCTTCCAATATACTCAATCAGACTGCATGTATAGAATAATGAATTATCATTCTTCATTTCTTACCTCACTTCCCTTTATGAACTTCAATTTTGTCAATGCTTTCTCCGTATGAAAACTAATCTGGTGTGTCGGTTTCTTAAATTTCGCCAAACTCCAAAAAGCCTCTCTGCTTATTTTTCCATCCAAAAAGTTTTGAACATAATTGAATATGGTATCATCAGCCATCGGTCCCTCAACAATATCATATCCATGTGACTTTCCCGTCCTGCAAGCTACAATAAAATCAAGCCACTCCTCTGTCATTTCTGGAAATATTTTAATGTTAAGCGTACCATCAGGTCTATATTGATATTCATTTAAATACCCCACTCCATCAAATCTGGTTGCCCACCGTATAGCCTGCTCCGAATAAACAGTACAGTAAAACCCAAAATAAAAATCCTTATTATATTTCGGGATTCTGATTTCAGGTATTTTAACAATTTCTTTACTTCCATGATATAAAATAATTCCATTTGACAAATCAATCATCCCCTTTTCATAATTATGCTAAACAATAATTTAGTAGCTTAAGTATATAAAATGCCTGCAGTCACTTGAAAATTTTACATCGTTGACATATACGCAAACAAATGGTAATATAACAATATAAAAGGTACTGCCGATAGACGGTTAGTCCGCTATAGTGTTATAAAAATAACCGCTAGTTTGCGAAGCTGGGCGGTTATTTTTGTGCCTTGCTATTCTTACCAAGCGAATAGCCCAGGCTGAAACAAGTCAAACATAAACTTATGACAGCTATCAAGCTTTCGGTGGTTATCATAAGCAATACCCTCCTTTTTAAGATTTCTGCAAGCAGATTTCTATGTAATCGGAAGTCACAGTCCTCCGTTGAAGGACTAACCGCTTACCGTTATGACAGTACCCATAGCGGTATTATATCAAATTCAATTTGCTAAATCAATAATTTGTTATTGATTCATAATCATAAATTCGTTAATAATGTCAATTGTGGTGATGGTGAAAAAGCATCGCAGATGTTTTCAAGTTTATTTGCTACTTAGAGATTTATATTAAAAACATCAAGTTCATCAGACATCAAACGTGGTAAAAGAGCATCACGAGTCTTAGCAAGAGATTGATTTTCAATGATGTTCGATGTTATCATCTCGTATATTGGAGTAACGATATTGCAGAAATTACCGATAATCTCGTCTGAGGGGAGCAAAATCGGAAATTCAAGTGTTGTTTTCGGAGTAGCTCTTTGCCTGCTGTTAGTCGATCCAGTTGTATGCGAACACAGATGATTTAAGAAAGGCATACTGTCAATAATGGAATAAACAAAATCTTTGTGTGCAGAATTAACAGCTTCATAAACAATGAATTCAGTCGAGCATACCGGATTTTCGGATAAACACATCGGTCTCCATATACGCTTGGTATCTGGATTAAGCTTTGAAATCATAACCGAATTTGAAGTAAGGATGTATTTGTTACTCTTGATTCCTGAAGCAATTTCAAAAACAGGATAGCGTCTTTCATCATACGAAGGAATGCTATAATGTTCTACTATGAAATTCGGATTTTTAATTGGAGAAAAAGTATCGGTTTTAATTTTTGCGATTTGCCCAAATGTAGTAGGAATCCAGTCAGTAGGAGCGGAGCCGCCAAAAGGCTCATAATCATTAAACCACGACTTAAAAATCGCCTGAGCCTGCTCCTCTAAATTATTGTTTATCTCACTATTCAATTCAATTTTATCATCAAATGAACCAATTATCTCTGCTATTTTTCTTTGCTCATCTTTGCTTGTTGGAACTCTTACAGCAATATTTTTCATAGTATTACCCGATACTTCTTTAAACGTCGTTCCACTTCCCATATTTTCTATTACATCTTTTTTATATTTTAAGAGATAATATAAAAATAATGGATCAGTATCTGCATTTGGAACAACACTCTTAAACCCCTGATTTGTACACACTACATCTTCAGCAATGGCAACATATCCAATTGGTGCTCTTGATGAAAATAAAACAGTATTAACTGGCAACAACTGCGTTGAACAGCTTTTAAATCCTTTTTCAGTTATATTTCTTTCACCACTTTTTATATATCTACCACGAAATGTAGACAAATCTTTTGGTGTAATCCATGCAATAGTCCCGCCCTCATAGTTTTCAGAATTTTTAGTAGACGGAGTCGCCCCTCCAACAACTGTTCCAATATCGGAAATTGTACATTCTTTCCATTTAGCCATTTCATTACCTTCCTAACTAATAAATCTTCTATGAGCAATTTTTACATTGCTCTGTTTAACCATCGCATATTGTAATGTTGTATCTATCTTTTTATGTCCTAACAACCGCTGAAGCTGTTCTATAGGCATTCCTTTATCTATTGCCATGGTTGCTAATGTTCGCCTAAACTTATGAGGATGTACCTTGGGCAATCCTAACTGTTTTCCAAGTTGTCGTAATCTCACTTCAATGCCACCAATATTCATTCTATTATATGGCGATTTCAAGGATACGAATAAGGCAGGATTGTCATCTGTTCTACTAAGCAAGTAATCCTGTAAATGTATTTTTGTTCTTGCGTCAAAATAGACAACTCGTTCTTTGTCGCCTTTTCCAAAAACAATACATTCTCGTTCATTAAAGTCTATATCCTCACGATTAAGAAGCACCATTTCTCCTACTCTCATTCCAGTTGAAGCCAGCATATCAATCATCGCCAAATCCCTTTTTTCAGAGCAACTATCACGCATTAGCTCAAGCGATTCATCAGAATATGTTTCCTTAATATTGCTCGCCGTTTTAACTTTATGTATTCTCCTTACTGGGCTTTTCAAAATATAATCCTCTTCTTCAAGCCAAGAGAAAAAACTAGACAAAATTCTTCGAATATTATCAATTGTAACTCGACTTGACTGATTTTCTTGCTGATATTTTGTAAGATATCCTCGCAAGTCTTCTGTAACAATTTTTCTCACAGATTTTCCAATGCAAATTATCATAGTATCTATAGTACTCTGATAATACCTTAATGTTTTTTCCGAACATCCTTCAATACGTTTAGCTGCTATAAAAGCCATTATCAAATCACTGGTATCATCTTCCTCTTTCATTGTTGCATTTTCTACAATCTCATATTGAAACAATGTATATTCCAATACCTGCTGCAACTGCTTTGTTTGAACATTATTAAGATATGGCATCATCTTCTGCAATATCTCCGTCATGATTTCGTGCTTCATATATCATTTCTCCTTCTGTAAAATATTCCAGAGAACGACTTCAACGGCAGTTCTGTTGGGTAACTCTCGCCGTTGATAAGAGTATTAGCACTATTTTTCTCCGTAGAATCCTGTATCTGCTATTTCCAACCACTTTAAATACATCTCTTTATAATGCGCTTTTATAAATGCCCTTATTTTTCTGAGCTCACGTTCTGTAAGCTTGCCCTGTTTTTCTACGGTAGTATCTCCATTACTTTTGACAAAAAATTTCGCTGAACCGGCTTCTGTTAATTTCCTATCACTAGCGTGTACATGCATTGCTTCTATTACACAACTTGCTGTATAATATAAATAGTAACCGCACACCTTAAATTCATAATATTTCGGCATTCTATTCCTCCATAAATTGCTTATTTAGATTGTAATAATCCATAACAATCTCATTCTCAACATCGTCCATATTGGTTTCTACAATTTTGTCATTTAAAATAACAGCTGCATGGTTTGTACAATTGAGATTTAATACACGCACACATTTATTATCTTTTGTAAAAGCATATCCATTAATAATCATGTCCGCCTTATCAGCAATATCTTTAATATCAAGCTGCATATTCAATCCTCACTTCCTTTATAGGTTCTAAAAAAGCATCTATATCATAGTATAAGTTTTGAAGTATCGGAATCAAATCAATATATTCCTCTACTTCATCCAAATTTCTGTACTTTGCCATCACTACCAAATATCCATGATCCCACTCCATAACTTTGGTATATCTTTCTAACTTGGAAGATGTAGCAAAACGGATTATTTGATTATTAAATTGAAATATCGTATATTCTCCACTATTTCTAAGAATTGCATAATTGTTCATAATCTTTTCACGTCCTTTCACATTTATAAACTAATATTTCCCATTCAAATCATAAACAATAATTTAGTAGCTTAAGTATATAAAATGCCTGCAGTCACTTGAAAATTTTACATCGTTGACATATACGCAAACAAATGGTAATATAACAATATAAAAGGTACTGCCGATAGACGGTTAGTCCGCTATAGTGTTATAAAAATAACCGCTAGTTTGCGAAGCTGGGCGGTTATTTTTGTGCCTTGCTATTCTTACCAAGCGAATAGCCCAGGCTGAAACAAGTCAAACATAAACTTATGACAGCTATCAAGCTTTCGGTGGTTATCATAAGCAATACCCTCCTTTTTAAGATTTCTGCAAGCAGATTTCTATGTAATCGGAAGTCACAGTCCTCCGTTGAAGGACTAACCGCTTACCGTTATGACAGTACCCATAGCGGTATTATATCAAATTCAATTTGCTAAATCAATAATTTGTTATTGATTCATAATCATAAATTCGTTAATAATGTCAATTGTGGTGATGGTGAAAAAGCATCGCAGATGTTTTCAAGTTTATTTGCTACTTAGAGATTTATATTAAAAACATCAAGTTCATCAGACATCAAACGTGGTAAAAGAGCATCACGAGTCTTAGCAAGAGATTGATTTTCAATGATGTTCGATGTTATCATCTCGTATATTGGAGTAACGATATTGCAGAAATTACCGATAATCTCGTCTGAGGGGAGCAAAATCGGAAATTCAAGTGTTGTTTTCGGAGTAGCTCTTTGCCTGCTGTTAGTCGATCCAGTTGTATGCGAACACAGATGATTTAAGAAAGGCATACTGTCAATAATGGAATAAACAAAATCTTTGTGTGCAGAATTAACAGCTTCATAAACAATGAATTCAGTCGAGCATACCGGATTTTCGGATAAACACATCGGTCTCCATATACGCTTGGTATCTGGATTAAGCTTTGAAATCATAACCGAATTTGAAGTAAGGATGTATTTGTTACTCTTGATTCCTGAAGCAATTTCAAAAACAGGATAGCGTCTTTCATCATACGAAGGAATGCTATAATGTTCTACTATGAAATTCGGATTTTTAATTGGAGAAAAAGTATCGGTTTTAATTTTTGCGATTTGCCCAAATGTAGTAGGAATCCAGTCAGTAGGAGCGGAGCCGCCAAAAGGCTCATAATCATTAAACCACGACTTAAAAATCGCCTGAGCCTGCTCCTCTAAATTATTGTTTATCTCACTATTCAATTCAATTTTATCATCAAATGAACCAATTATCTCTGCTATTTTTCTTTGCTCATCTTTGCTTGTTGGAACTCTTACAGCAATATTTTTCATAGTATTACCCGATACTTCTTTAAACGTCGTTCCACTTCCCATATTTTCTATTACATCTTTTTTATATTTTAAGAGATAATATAAAAATAATGGATCAGTATCTGCATTTGGAACAACACTCTTAAACCCCTGATTTGTACACACTACATCTTCAGCAATGGCAACATATCCAATTGGTGCTCTTGATGAAAATAAAACAGTATTAACTGGCAACAACTGCGTTGAACAGCTTTTAAATCCTTTTTCAGTTATATTTCTTTCACCACTTTTTATATATCTACCACGAAATGTAGACAAATCTTTTGGTGTAATCCATGCAATAGTCCCGCCCTCATAGTTTTCAGAATTTTTAGTAGACGGAGTCGCCCCTCCAACAACTGTTCCAATATCGGAAATTGTACATTCTTTCCATTTAGCCATTTCATTACCTTCCTAACTAATAAATCTTCTATGAGCAATTTTTACATTGCTCTGTTTAACCATCGCATATTGTAATGTTGTATCTATCTTTTTATGTCCTAACAACCGCTGAAGCTGTTCTATAGGCATTCCTTTATCTATTGCCATGGTTGCTAATGTTCGCCTAAACTTATGAGGATGTACCTTGGGCAATCCTAACTGTTTTCCAAGTTGTCGTAATCTCACTTCAATGCCACCAATATTCATTCTATTATATGGCGATTTCAAGGATACGAATAAGGCAGGATTGTCATCTGTTCTACTAAGCAAGTAATCCTGTAAATGTATTTTTGTTCTTGCGTCAAAATAGACAACTCGTTCTTTGTCGCCTTTTCCAAAAACAATACATTCTCGTTCATTAAAGTCTATATCCTCACGATTAAGAAGCACCATTTCTCCTACTCTCATTCCAGTTGAAGCCAGCATATCAATCATCGCCAAATCCCTTTTTTCAGAGCAACTATCACGCATTAGCTCAAGCGATTCATCAGAATATGTTTCCTTAATATTGCTCGCCGTTTTAACTTTATGTATTCTCCTTACTGGGCTTTTCAAAATATAATCCTCTTCTTCAAGCCAAGAGAAAAAACTAGACAAAATTCTTCGAATATTATCAATTGTAACTCGACTTGACTGATTTTCTTGCTGATATTTTGTAAGATATCCTCGCAAGTCTTCTGTAACAATTTTTCTCACAGATTTTCCAATGCAAATTATCATAGTATCTATAGTACTCTGATAATACCTTAATGTTTTTTCCGAACATCCTTCAATACGTTTAGCTGCTATAAAAGCCATTATCAAATCACTGGTATCATCTTCCTCTTTCATTGTTGCATTTTCTACAATCTCATATTGAAACAATGTATATTCCAATACCTGCTGCAACTGCTTTGTTTGAACATTATTAAGATATGGCATCATCTTCTGCAATATCTCCGTCATGATTTCGTGCTTCATATATCATTTCTCCTTCTGTAAAATATTCCAGAGAACGACTTCAACGGCAGTTCTGTTGGGTAACTCTCGCCGTTGATAAGAGTATTAGCACTATTTTTCTCCGTAGAATCCTGTATCTGCTATTTCCAACCACTTTAAATACATCTCTTTATAATGCGCTTTTATAAATGCCCTTATTTTTCTGAGCTCACGTTCTGTAAGCTTGCCCTGTTTTTCTACGGTAGTATCTCCATTACTTTTGACAAAAAATTTCGCTGAACCGGCTTCTGTTAATTTCCTATCACTAGCGTGTACATGCATTGCTTCTATTACACAACTTGCTGTATAATATAAATAGTAACCGCACACCTTAAATTCATAATATTTCGGCATTCTATTCCTCCATAAATTGCTTATTTAGATTGTAATAATCCATAACAATCTCATTCTCAACATCGTCCATATTGGTTTCTACAATTTTGTCATTTAAAATAACAGCTGCATGGTTTGTACAATTGAGATTTAATACACGCACACATTTATTATCTTTTGTAAAAGCATATCCATTAATAATCATGTCCGCCTTATCAGCAATATCTTTAATATCAAGCTGCATATTCAATCCTCACTTCCTTTATAGGTTCTAAAAAAGCATCTATATCATAGTATAAGTTTTGAAGTATCGGAATCAAATCAATATATTCCTCTACTTCATCCAAATTTCTGTACTTTGCCATCACTACCAAATATCCATGATCCCACTCCATAACTTTGGTATATCTTTCTAACTTGGAAGATGTAGCAAAACGGATTATTTGATTATTAAATTGAAATATCGTATATTCTCCACTATTTCTAAGAATTGCATAATTGTTCATAATCTTTTCACGTCCTTTCACATTTATAAACTAATATTTCCCATTCAAATCATAAACAATAATTTACAGCAGCAAGCACAGGCTCTTTTCCATGAACGTTTCCTATCTTATGATAGTATGCCTGAGGGTTGGAAACAGATGGCTCTTGGAGATGTGTCCGAAATGAGCGCAGGTGGTGATAAGCCTAAAATTATATCTGCGCACAAATCCGATGAGTGTCTGTATCCAGTATATTCCAACGGCATCAGTGACGAAGGACTTTACGGTTTCACGAACGGCTATAAAATCAGTGATGAAAGTGTAACTGTTTCTGCAAGAGGAACAATTGGCTTCGTATGTTTGCGTCATGTTCCTTACACGCCAATCGTGCGTCTCGTAACACTTGTTCCTCATACAGAAGTTATATCTGCCAAATACTTGTATCTGTGGCTTAAAAACATTCCAATTCATGGAACAGGTACTACCCAGCAACAACTTACGGTGCCCGACTTTCGTAAAACCGAAATTACTGTCCCAACAGCAATAGAGATGAATTCCTTTACAGAGACGATTATGCCATTGTTTCAGCAGATATGGGCGAATCAAGCTGAAAACGCTAAACTTGCTGATGTTAGAGATACCTTGCTGCCCCGCCTTATGTCCGGCGAACTGGATGTCTCCGACCTCGACCTTTAAGCCGCTAAATTATTGTTTATCGCATTATTTAATTCAATTTTTCGGTCTATATTTTTCAAAATATTTGATATTTTCTTCTGTATATCAATATCAAATTTTGGCACTTCATATTGCATTATTGAGGTCTTATCTCCTCTTGGCATTTTTGTTCCTTTAGATGTAACCATTGCGTAATTAAAAAAATCATCGCTTGCAAGTAAATAATACAAAAAACATTTATCTACATTTTCATTTGATACAAATACCAATACATCATTTGAACATCCTCCATCAAATGTAGCTTGCCATATTTTTTTGAAGTATGGTCTAATGTTTGAAACTAGCACATCTCCATTCCTATACTCCTGAGTTAATGCAACTGTAGGCAACGAACTGGATTCTGTAATTCCACCTTTATTTGGCAACATATTTTCCGTCGATATATAATTTTGAGTATTCAAAGTATCTACCGCAATCTTGCTCTTTCGGAAGGAACAAATATCTGACAACTTATATTTCATACCCAATCGCTCCCAATTTTCGTCTTATCTCATCTTCAAGTTCATGGGATTTTGCAAACATATCCGACAATTCTGAAGTAAGCCTCCCCATCTTTTCTTCAAACGGCTCTCCGTCATCCTCCTGCTCCTCAATTCCAACATACCGCCCAGGTGTAAGGATGTAGTCCTGCTTCGCAATATCCTGAACCGTTGCTACTGCACAGAATCCCTTTACTTCTTCCAAAGTTCCCTCTTGAAATGCTCCAAATGTGTCAGCCAACTTTTTTATATCGTTGGTATCATCTAAATCTCTGTGCTTACGATCTACCATATGCCCCATTTTACGAGCATCTATAAATAATGTTTTCCCTTTTTGCTTCTTATTTTTAGTAATAAACCATAAAGTCACAGGGATAGTAACACTATAAAAAAGCTGCGTAGGCATCGCAACAATGCCTTCTATTAAATCGTCTTCTATTATCTTCTTACGTATTTCCCCTTCTCCGCTTGACTGTGTAGATAATGCTCCATTTGCAAGCACAAGTCCGATTTTGCCATTTGGTGCTAAATGATGAATCATATGCTGAATCCATGCATAGTTAGCATTCCCAGCTGGTGGCAATCCATATTTCCAGCGGACATCATCTACCAATCGCTCCTGATTCCAAGGATGATAATTAAACGGTGGATTTGCAAGAATAAAATCAGCTTTGAGTGTTGGATGAAGATCATTGGTAAACGTATCTGCCTGATATGGTCCGAAATCTGCATCTATTCCTCTTATAGCCATATTCATTTTTGCCATTTTCCATGTATCAGCATTCGCTTCCTGCCCATATACTGAGATTGCACCCCTTTTTCCATTATGTGCCTGAATAAATTTTGCACTCTGTACAAACATACCTCCCGATCCGCAACATGGATCATATACACGGCAATTTTCAAATGGTTTAAGTATTTCTACCAAAGTTTTTACAACACTTGATGGTGTGTAAAACTCTCCTCCACTAGCCCCCTCTTTTTCAGCAAACTGTGCTATACAATATTCATATGTTCTTCCAAGCAAATCTTCATTTGTTTCTGTATCAGACATATCAATACTATTAGTAAAAATATCAACTACATCTCCTAAAATTCTTTTATCCAAGTCAGGACTTGCATAATTTTTAGGAAGCACATCCTTTAAACTCTTATTATCTGCCTCTATTGCCTTCATCGCATTATCAATCACGATGCCAATCTCAGGAGTACGTGCAGCTGATGCAATTGTTGACCATCTTGCTTCTTCTGGTACAAAAAACACGTTTTCCATGGTATATGCATCTATATCATCTTCAAATCCATCTCCTTCTGCAACCAATTCTTTATACCTCTTTTCAAATGCTGCAGAAATATATCTTAAAAATATAAGCCCTACAATAACTTTCCTATATTCTGCTGCTGGAATGTGTCCCCATAATACGCATGCCGCATCCCATATTTGTTTTTCAAATCCAATATTTGCATTAGTCTTTTCAGCCACAATCATTTGCATCCTTTCTCTTAGCTCAGTTTTTGTCATATCCCTATCAATCAATAGTTTTCACAAGTACTTATAAGAAGTTTAATCTAATTTTCTAACACACTCTTTCCTTCAATTTATCGCATCAAATAGCCCTTTACTTTTAAAAACAATTATACTATCTGTTCTTCCTAATTGCAACTAAAATCTTAGAATTTCTAAATAGTATAGTAACAGTTCAGCCATCATCTCCTACGACTCATTCTCACCACTGAAACCATCCCTCAGCATTTCTCAAATATTCCGCCTACTCTTATTTTGTCTACCGCCTGAACAGCCGTTTCATAACTGACATCCTCCTCAAGCAGAGCCTCCGTCAAATTTTGATAGTCATCCTTATAAATTTTCCGTTCCGTAATCAGTTGCAAAAGTGCCGGGATATCCACATCATCCTGTGCTGAAGGACATATATTGGAACATTTTCTCACAACCCTGACTTCTTCCACCAACCTTTTGAAACTCTCATCCATCTCTACAAATGGCAGCAACTTGTAGATGTCATAAATATGCCTTGAATGCTTTTTGATTTTATTTTGCAGATAATAATCACAGATGGCAAACACCTTGTCAATCAGTGTACGGTCAAGTCCCTGCACCTTCATTTTAAAAGGCTCTATATGATATTCATTCCTAATTCTTCCACAATATCGACAAGCACATATTTCAACTTCTTTTTCTCGCCTTGGGACAAGGAAGTATCAATTGTTATGTCTATATCCTCCTAAAAACGCTTAATAACCCTGTGACACTTCGACAGCGATGTCCCACCCTTAAACACCACATATGGCAGCTTTTGTGACAAAAGCCTTAAGATCATGGTCACATAATAATCTTTTTCAATAATCATTTCTGACATATTCGTATGCTGAACCGACTTCCTTACAGCATCTGCAAATTGTTCTCTGTCCTCATGCAGATACACCCGCAAGCACCCCCGTTTCGTACATATTCTTATAAATCTTTTCCGGATAGTAGCTTAAATACGGTTCCAATGCCGAAAAGGTGACATTCATCTTCTTCATGATCTCCATCATCTTCTTTTTTAAAGCATCACCCTCTTCTTCGGAATAAATATCCACATCCTTAATCAGATCAAGAAACTGCAAAATTCTGACATTTTCATTTGTAATCTCCACTTTCGGCCGTCTGACGATCACTCTGGTTTTGCTTATCATAGTTTTCCTGTAATCCGTGGTGGCATTATTGGACACCACCTCATAAACCATCGGGACCTGCGTTGTCAAACCAAGCATATTGACAAGCATATATCCGCTCAAATAGCCAAACACATCATCCTTATCCTTTAAATATTTTTTTTCGATCACCTGCATTGCCGAGATCGTGGATCCTGATTTGAAAATTGATTTTTTCGGAATAAAATAAATGCCTGTGTCAAATCTCTTTAACTTCCCGGCATCTGTCAGTTTTTTTATCTGAACCCGCAATGTACTTTCATTCAATCCTTCTATATTTAACTCCGATACAAAAATGGGGGTATTTTCCCCATAGCTTTCCATAAGATAATCGTATAACATCGCTCCATCTCCTTTCGAAAACATTTCAGA
>JAMPFB010000080.1 GCA_023664735.1 Robinsoniella sp.
TTTCCATAAGATAATCGTATAACATCGCTCCATCTCCTTTCGAAAACATTTCAGAGATTTCTATTTTCATTTTTATTATATCCACTTTTCGCAGGAATATCAATATCAAAAATGGGGAGGAACATTTCAAGATACTACCGTGATAACCTCATCACTGTCCACGAAGGGGAATGTTATATCGGTCAGCCTTATGCGGGTTATGCTCTGCATGGAAACAGCAATGAAGATATTATTATTGTCGGTGTGATGATACAAAAAGAAACATTTTTCAGGCGTTTCCTGTCCATACTTGCAACAGATACGAAAATGTTTCATTTTTTCCTTGAGCCAAGCACAAACCAGTATTCTGATGAATTTATCCAGTTGAAATTTGATAATGAATTGCCGATACGCACGCTTTTAGAAATGATGATTTTGGAATATGCCTTTCCAAAAGAAGATACACAGGATATTTTAAAACCTATGGTTTTAACGCTCTTAATGCAGGTTGCAAGACAATATAAAGCAGACTCCACAAAGGAATCCATGGAACGTCTGTCCGACAAAATCATACGTTATATGGGAGAACATACCTCCATTGCTACATTAAAAGAAATTGCTAACTTTTTTTGCCCACTACTTACCAAACGCCTCATTCAACCCTTCCGTCCCCTTCAAAACAAACCTTCCATCCAAAATAACCGGAATCACTTTTCCCTCTCTCGTCACCACCGAAACCTCCCCCAGCTCGTCATAAGGAATGGTAATATCCGTATGGCATCCGAAATAAGCCCTTTCCACATCAGTCTTGCGGAGAAGGGATATTTCATTATCCCTTGCCACGATTTCCTTTCCGTCCGGATTAAATACCGCCACCTCTTCCCCATGGGAATAGCAGGTGTCTCCTACTGCAAAATGTGGGCCTGTTTTTTCGCCGATTAAAATGGGGAGCTTATCCTGAATGTGATACTTTCTTGCCATCACATATGCCGTGGTGTTTGTTCCAATGGCAAATTCGCCCATAGGAAGGCTTTCGTGGTGAAATAGAATATTGTCCCTAATATACTTTTTATTTTCTTCTTTCGTGGAAAAATTGCTGCAGGAATAATCTGTAACCATGCCGTCTGCAAAGGTTAGGGATAAATCCTTATATTCTAACTGTGACAGGTATACCTTTGTCACATGAAGAATGCCTTCTGTTCCTTTTAATACAGGGGAAGTGAATACCTCGCCTACAGGAATATTTACATCCGCCACGCAGTTTTCAAAAATCGTTTCCTTCTCCGGGTTGCGCAAGGGATATAGCGCCACCTTTAAATTAGTCCTGTTTTCACCCATTCCCCTGACTATCACATATTCTCCTAAATCCAGCGTATCAATTATAACCTGCTGGATGCTTTCGTAGGTTTCATAATCCAATGTATTCAGGGCAATGGTTTCCTGCATGATTTCTTCATAATGTGTGCCGATTTCCGGAACCGGAAAGGCAATAATCGTAAAGCTTCTTTCTTCTCCCGGAATATATTCATTGATAAGCTGACTGCTTTTCACACGGTAAGCAGCTTCTAACTTCTGCTGCTTTTCATCAAAGGCAGGGGCTTCTTTTTTTACACAGGGGACAAATGGCTTTTCTCCAAACACCTCCACCCATGCGGGCCCTCCATGAGCCTTTGCCAGCTCTCTATATGCCTCATGTGCATTTTCAACTGCCTCCAGCTTTCGGTTTATAAGCTTTTTGTCCAGAATAAGCGCCTGATCTTCTTTATGGTCAAAGTCAAACTGCTTATTGGGGCTGTCGGAATAAAAGCCGCTAATTCCCATGCCGTTTTTATAAAATATACTATGAGCAGTGCGCATTATGGCAGGCCTAAGCCCCATAGCCTCAAAGTTAGCAATTGCTAATTTAATCATTTTTTCAAAGCCTAGCGGATAGACAATGTTCACTACTTTCTTTTTGGATATATCCTTATTTCCTTTTATAAAACCAATCCGGTATCCTTCCGTATAAGTATCTGCCATAAGTTTTAAGGTCTTCTCATCCAGCTTTGCCATATACTGCGCTGTTTTAATCTGGTTTTCCGAAATATATTCGCCATAGGCAAATAAGTAAGAAGGATCATCCAGATTGCTGTTATTGATAATGGTATAAGCAAAATTCTCTGCCGGATTCAGCTTTTCTTTTGTGCGTTTTTCCCATTCTTCTTCCGAATAATCACTGACAAACCAGTAAATCATTTCCTTCAGGCTCTCCGGTGGCAAAAGCCGTTTTTCTTCTTCAAGCTCCCTGCAAAAGCTGCAATATACCTCCACAAACAGCTCTCCCCGAATCAGTATTTCAAACAAGCTCTCTTCTTTTTTATAAGCTCCTTCAAAGGCTATGGGAATAAGAGCATATAGTTCCCCATACAGCATACATAAAAGCTGTCCGTATTGTTCTCCAAGCAGCTTTACCGCATAAGCAGGATTTCCATAGCTGGTTTCATAATTTTCAGGAAGAATGTCCTGATAAAGCTTATGGTTATATGCAAGAAGCGCCTGCAAGTCCTGCCCCTCACAAAACCCACCTGCCAAGTCCTGTGTAAAAGCCGGGGCATTTTCCCCGGATTCACAACCGCCAGAGCCGGAAATTTGCTCGAAGCATCGGAAAATTTCCATAAGAAAGAGAGCCACCTGCTTAAAATACGAACAGTATGGCTCCATTACCTGATTTTCCTTTGTGATTTCCTCTATGCGATTTTTTAAAAGGTCATATCTTTCTTTCATCATACATTATAAGCTCCCGCAAATAAAATAAATGCTACAAAGGCAATTACAAGAAAATTTAAAGTAATGCCTATGGTTGGAAATATATAAAATTTATCCTTTTCCAAACGGGATAAAATTCCAAGAACCAGCCCCACCAGAGAAAAAAGAAGGGCAAACAATGTCGCCGTTCCAAGCCTTGCATTGCTGACGCCCCGGTTTTGAAAGCACAGCCAGATGGCAAGGCAAAGAGCTGCCATATCAATGCCCCCAAGCAGCGTAGCTATAATTCCCCGCCTTGGATGGCTTTTATTGGTAAACATATAGCTTGGTTTTCTCATACCAAGATCCTTTCCTAAAACAAAATCTTCGACTTTTCTGCCAAGAGCCTTGCACCGCCTATAATCAGCATCACTCCTGCAGTAATTCCTGTTATAATACAGATTACCCCAAAAGTAATATTCATTGCTCCTGTTCTTGACATCAGTTTATATGTTTTTTCTTCCATAACAATTCCTTTCCCAAGATTATAGTTCTTATGCCTGTTAGTTTGCAGCGCCATACTCTGCATAATAGGAATCCAAAGCCGCTTTGATTGGCTCGTCAATATATATTCTTCCCTTATAAGGCTTATTGTATAAGTATTCTGTTACTTCTGCCATAGTAACGATGGCGCCGGTTTCAAAGCCATAAAGGTCTTTGATTTCTTCTAAGGCGCTCTTTTCACCTTTTCCCTTTTCCATACGGTTTAAGGACACCATAAGCCCTACAACTTCCACATTGCCCTGCGCCTTTAAAATCGGAAAGGTTTCTTCAATAGACTTACCAGATGTGGTAACATCTTCTATAATGACTACCCTGTCTTTATCCTTCATGGGACTTCCAAGCAAAATTCCCGTATCTCCGTGATCCTTTGCTTCTTTCCGGTTAGAGCAGTATTTGATTTCCTTTCCGTACAATTCACTAAAAGCAATGGAAGTGGCCACTGCAAGGGGAATCCCTTTATATGCCGGTCCAAACAGAATATCAAAGTCCTCGCCGTATTTATCATGAATCGCCTTTGCGTAATATTCACCTAATTTCTTTAACTGGCTTCCTGTAACATAGGCGCCTGCGTTCATAAAGAAGGGGGATTTCCTTCCGCTTTTTAAAGTAAATTCTCCAAACTTCAGCACATTGCTGTCTACCATGAACTGGATAAATTCCTGCTTATACTGTTCCATCCTGCTAACTCCTCCTTTATCTATCAGCCTTTCCTTTATTTTGTCCCAAGTGCCCCTGCAATATCCTCAATCATATCCAGCACTGCCTGACGGGAAGCATCTGCAAAATTTTCCGGTGCAAACCGTTCTGCATACTGGGCATTTTTATATGCTGCAATAATTCCTCTGGAAGAGTTTACAATAGCTCCCAGACCATCCTCATTGAAAAAGTGGACTAAATCCTTTCCTTTTCCACCCTGTGCCCCATAGCCCGGCACCAGAATAAAGGATTTGGGCATTACTTTACGAAGCACCTTTCCCATTTCCGGATAAGTAGCTCCTACTACAGCTCCTACATAGCTGTAGTCACTTCCCATACATTCCTCACCCCATGAAGCAACCTTTTCACCTACCAATTCATAAAGAGGTTTTCCATCGATTAAACGATCCTGAAACTCACCGCTGCTTGGATTGGAGGTCTTGACTAAAACAAAGATTCCTTTCTTTTCTTCTTTACACACTTCCAGAAAAGGATTTACCCCATCAGAACCAAGATAGGGATTTACTGTTACAAAATCTTCATCAAAGCCATAATAGCTTTTACTGCCAACCGTCACTTTTCCAAGATGTCCCACGGCATAGGCAGCGGATGTGGAGCCAATGTCACCTCTTTTTATATCTCCAATGACTACCAGTCCCTTTTCCTTACAATAATCCACCGTTTTCTTAAAAGCCATCATGCCCGGAATGCCAAACTGCTCGTACATGGCTATCTGAGGCTTTACGGCTGGAATCAGGTCGCAGGTGCTGTCCACGATTGCCTTGTTGAATAGCCAGATAGCTTCTGCAGCGCCCTCTAACGTCTCCCCATGCTCTTCAAATGCTTTTTTTGTTATATGCTCCGGAATAAAGCCCATCATCGGGTCTAAGCCTACCACTACGGGAGCGTTGGTCTTCTTGATTTTTTCTATCAATTTGTTTATCATTCTGTCCAGTTCCTTTCCAAATACTTATAAACCTTATAATTTATAGCTGCCGTATGGCTTTCGGCCTTTGTTTTATAACTTTGCTTTCTTCAAATCTTCCAAAACATAGCTGTTTTCAATATAGTAAGGAAATTCCTCCCTTTTTATCCATTCAAATCCGCCATATTCCTCTGACATCTCGTAGCAGTCGTCCTCTGCCTGAACGGAGCACAAATATGCAATCCCTACGCACTGGGTATCTCCAAGCATGATAGACCATGTGTATTCTATTTTTTCTATAACGCCTTCCACGCCAAGCTGCTCCCTGATACAGCGCAGCATTGCCTCATCCGGCGATTCTCCATGCTCTGCCTGACCGTCTACAAATTCCCATACAAAAGGATCCGGAATCCGATCATCCACCCACCGTTTCATTACCAGATACCGATCATTTTTCTTTATGATCCCTTTTACTTTCAAATACATTTCTGCCATATATTAGCCTCCTATACAACCATTTTGTTGCGGGAATCTGCATATTTCTTAATGTTTGATGCATTTACATATTTTTTGAAGCTTTCTCCGTTTACTTCCACAAGGGTAGGCGCCTGCATGACTCCATAACGGCTTGCCAGCTCCATATTTTCCTCCGCATCGATGACTACATATTTTTCATTTTCCAAATATGTCTTTGCCAGCTTGCAGTTTGGACAGGTTTTTGTTGTAAACAAGTATTTTATGTTTTCCGGCGATTCTACGGAAATCTCTGGTGACTCTGCCGAGCCGGATAAGGTTACAACGCTGCTGACAGGCTTTTTTAAACAGGACGCTGCCACATCATATTCAGTACGGTTTTCATATTCCTGAAGCTTGCCGTCATTCCAGTTCTGAACCGGGCGGTAATAGCCTGTAATACGGCTATAAATTTCCGTTACTGCACCACAATGGGGGCATTTCTTCTCCTCGCCTGCCAAATATCCATGCTCCTTGCAAATGGAATAGGTGGGCGATAAGGTATAGTATGGAAGCCTGTAGTTTTCTGCAATGGTGCGAACCAAATTGGCTGCTGCCTTCCAATCAGGAAGCTTTTCCCCTAAAAAGGCATGAAATACAGTTCCTGATGTATATAATGTCTGCAATTCATCCTGAATATCCAGAGCATCAAAAATATCCGTCGTATAATCCACCGGAAGATGGGATGAATTGGTATAATAGGGAGTATCTCCTGTTTTTCCTGCAGTCTTAATGGAGGGCCACCTTCTTTTATCATGCTTTGCCAGCCTGTAGGTAGTGCTTTCTGCCGGCGTTGCCTCCAGATTGTATAAATCACCATACTGCTCCTGATAATCAGATAAACGGTTCCGCATATGGTTCAACACTTCTTTTGTAAAGTCCTGTGTCTTTTTCTCCGTCAAATCCCCGCGAAGCCAGTTAGCATTTAATCCCACCTCATTCATGCCTATTAGCCCTATGGTGGAAAAATGATTGTCAAAGTTTCCCAGATAACGTTTTGTATATGGATATAAGCCCTCGTCTAACAGCTTTGAAATAACCCCTCTCTTAATTTTCAGAGAACGTGCTGCAATATCCATCATATGATTCAAACGTTTAAAGAAATCATCCTTACTGCTTGATAAATAAGCAATTCGGGGCATATTGATGGTAACGACACCTACGCTTCCGGTGCTTTCCCCTGAGCCGAAGAAACCGCCTGTCTTCTTGCGTAGCTCTCTTAAATCCAGTCTGAGCCTGCAGCACATGCTGCGCACGTCTCCCGGCTCCATATCGGAATTGATATAGTTGGAAAAATAAGGCGTGCCGTATTTGGAGGTCATTTCAAACAGCAGCCGGTTATTTTCCGTATCGGACCAGTCGAAATCCCTTGTAATGGAATAGGTAGGAATCGGATACTGGAAGCCTCTGCCATTTGCATCCCCTTCAATCATAGTCTCTATAAATGCCTTATTGATCATGTCCATTTCTTTTTTGCAGTCGCCATAGGTAAAATCCATTTCCTTTCCTGCCACAATAGCAGGAAGCGCTGCCAGATCATCCGGCACAGTCCAGTCCAAAGTAATATTGGAAAAAGGCGCCTGTGTTCCCCAGCGGCTTGGAGTATTCACTCCATATATAAATGCTTCGATGCATTTCTTTACTTCTTTATAAGACAGCTTATCCACCTTTACAAAGGGGGCAAGATATGTATCAAAGGAAGAAAACGCCTGAGCCCCTGCCCATTCGTTCTGCATAATTCCAAGGAAGTTTACCATTTGGTTGCAGAGCACAGATAAATGAGCTGCAGGTGCGGAAGTAATCTTTCCGGTAATGCCTCCTAAACCTTCCTGAATCAACTGTTTTAAGCTCCAGCCTGCACAATATCCTGTCAGCATGGACAAATCATGAATATGGATATCTGCATTTCTATGAGCTTCGGAAATTTCCTCATCATAAATCTCCGAAAGCCAGTAATTGGCAGTCACCGCACCGGAATTGCTTAAAATCAGCCCTCCTACCGAATAGGTAACCGTGGAATTTTCCTTTACCCGCCAGTCTTCGATTTTCACGTAGCTGTTTACCACATCCTTATAATCTAAAATGGTGGATGTCATGGTGCGCATCTTTTCCCGCTGCTTCCGATACAGGATATATGCCTTTGCAGCTTCTGTATAGCCTGACTGCTCTAATACCTTTTCCACACTGTCCTGCACATCCTCAATATGAACCTGCCCTTTTTTTACCTTCTCCTGAAGGTCTGCAGTTACGCGCAATGCTAACAAATCTACAATATCATTGGTAAATTCTACGCCGGTTGCCCGAAATGCCTTCATAATGGCATCGCTAATCCTTGTCAGATCAAAAGCAGCCGTCTCCCCGTTTCTCTTAATAATCTGTAACACTTAAACACCCCTTTGCCTTCTCATTTGCCCATAGGAACTCTTTACTTTTTATCCTGCCTCATGGCATAACTGACGCATGATTTTATTTTAGCATTGCCCTATGAAAAAGTCAATAAAAAACACTATATATTATGTTAACTCTTTTATGTAAACACAATATATAGTGCATCTCGTATTCCTTTTATCTTGTCTTTAAAAACTCGTATTCCCTGACTGCCGCCCCATCGTCCGGATAAGCCTTTAAATAAGCCTCCATCAGCACCTTTGCCTTTGTAAAATCTCCTAAATGCTCGTATGCTACGATTTCATTGTATTTTAAATTTTGTGTCAGGCTATTAGACTCAATCTGCATAGCTGCCTGAAATGCGTTTAGCGCTCCCTGATAGTCTTCGGCCTCCAGTTTACATAACCCTAAACGATTGTAAATTTCCACATCATTGGGAGAATCCGCCAGATAGCCCTCGTATAGAACTGCTGCATAATTATTATCCCCTAACTGTTCATAGGTCTGTCCTAACATATAAACAATGCTGCCTTCCTTATCAGCCTTGTTTTTGTTGTCCGCCCTTGCGGTTTCTAAATAATTTCTGGCATTCTCATAATCCTTTAAATAATATGAAATCGTTCCCTTCTCATAGTCCGACATGGAGGCTCCTTTTTCCATTGCAGCAGTCAGGTATGCGTTTCCTTCCTGCTCCCTTCCGTTGTCTGCCAATGTCTTATAGGCATCAATCAGCATTTCTGTAGAATTGCCGGAAAGCTCCATTGCCTTTTCCAAATCCGACACGCCGCCTTCCATATCTCCTGCCGCAACCTTGGCGCTGCCTCTTAAAAAGTAAGCATCTACATTCTTTTTTTCAAGAGCTAGTATACCGTCAAAAACATCGATAGCGCCATTGTTGTCCCCCATTTTATATTTGGCTGTTGCCAGATAAAAATTAATGTCATATTCCAGCTCTCCCGGAAACATGCCGCTGCTTTTTAATGCTTTTTCAAAGGAGGCTATGGCCTCTTCATATTGAGTCAGCCCCATATAGGCAATTCCCTGCCCCCTGTATGCCAACTCTAAATCTTCACCATTTACGATTGCCTTTTCAAAACATGCCAGCGCCTGATCGTACTCCAAACTTTCAATAGCTGTCATGCCGGCTTCAATATTTTCCGTACTCTTCTTCCCGCAGCCGGCACAGGAGCATACCATCAGCACCATGCCAAAAAGCAGAAGCCATCTTTTCATTGCTTTCATTTATTTCCTCCAGTTGTATCATTACTTCCATTGTATTTATAAGATATCATTCATCCGGCAGGCGGTACATATTCCGGATAAGCTCCTCATTTTTTGCGATTCTGTTTCGAGTGCTATTTTGAGAAAACGTTCCAAATAAGACCTTTATAATAAAAAACAACAAAATCGGTATGCCTATCATAAACGCTATTTTTATATTTTCTTTTAGCTGAAAATCCGGAAAATCATATTGGGGCACAAGCTCCGAAACCGGATAGGATTGGGGTGCATCTGCTACGGTAGGTCCTAGTCCGGTCCAGTCTTTATTACTTTTCAGAAAATATTCGTAATCAACATTCTTACCGCCTCCATCGCCCCATGTGGCATCTAAATTATACCAGTATCCATCCAGATACACCGTATTCCATGCGTGTTCACTATTATATGTATATTTGCATGGTATTCCAAGCTCTCCCATAACCATATAAAATGCGCTGGCATATCCATTACAGCACACACGCCCGGTAATCAAAGCATGATATGGTCCATTCTTTGTAATGTCATATTCGCAATTCAGAATAATATAGTCATAAGCATATTTTATCTGCTCATATCTGCTAAGCCCTTCCACCTCTTTTGCAATAGCTTTAATTCTGGAACGAAGCAGCTTTTCCTGCAGACTCCCCATATAAAAATGTGGAGTTATACTGATTTCATACTGGCTTCCCACAGGCTTTCCGTCCAACGAAAGATAAGAAAATAAAAATGCTATATAAGGGTCTCTTTCAAAAGCCATTCCCATCATTTCATCAATGCTGACCTCCGTAACGGGAAAATCTGTAAGAAAAGTCTTCTTCCTGCCATTTTCCTCTAAGAGCTTATACATCTCCTCAAATAATTCTTCTTTGGAAGCCACATATGTAGGTTTTTCTTCTGCATAAGCCTTTATAGGCATGTTCACCAGAACCAGCAGAAAAAGGATTCCTATAAGCCATACTTTTTTTCTCATTGATTTGTCACATCCTCATTTGCACCTGCACCATTGCCAAGATAGTTCCTGATTTCCGTAAGCGCCTCTTCATATAGCTCCATAACCTTTTGATGATTTTCAACTATGTAATGGATATCGCCTTCCTTGCCTGCCATTTCCAACAGCCTTGCCTGTTCTGACAGCCGCTCCGCCCCTATCATTTTGGAGGTGCTCTTTAGTGCATGTATAAAAATAGTATAATCGGTAAAATTCTGACTGTCAAAAGAGCCCTGTATATCTGCTTTATTTTTTTCAGAGGTATCCCTAAAAGAGCCTAAAAGGAATCTGAAGCATTCCACGTCCCCTTCTGCGGACTCGATTGCCGTAGGTATATCCAGACACGAAAAAGCATATTCCCTCATGATTTTATCTGCAGTTTCCTGCCATAAAGAACGGAAAATGGACTTTTCTATCTCGTCATATTCTACCATTACATATTTTTCGGAAGGCAGATACTGTAATATCTTTTCTTCCAGACGTTTGCCCTGAATCGGCTTTGACATATAATCCACAAAGCCTTCCTTCAGGTACATTTCCTTTACCCCTGAAATGGCATTTGCAGTCAAAACTATAACTGGCGTATCCACATTTGGCGAATCACTCATTTGCTTCAAACGTTTCATTGTCTCGATACCGTCCATACGGGGCATCATATGATCCATTAAAATTACATCATAGTCAGTGTTTTTGCAAAGCTCTAATGCTCTTTCACCATCAGCTGCCTTATCCACTTTGATTTCCGTACTCTTTAAAAGGCCTTCTACTACGGATAAGTTCATGGCATTGTCATCCACTACCAGAATCCTTACATTAGGCGCTACGAATGTGGTTCTGTATTTTTTGTATTTTTCTTTGCTGTAGGAATATTTCTCCCGGAATTTGCCAATAGGCTTTCTGTCCCTGATTCCCTGCGTTAAGGTAAAGGAGAAGGTAGAGCCTACGCCATAATCGCTGCGTACATTCAGGCTGCTGTCCATCAGCTCAAGCAGTTGTTTGGTAATGCTCAGTCCCAAACCGTTTCCTTCTATATTCCGGTTACGCTCCTCCTCAATCCGTTCAAAGGAAACGAACAAGCGATTGATATCCTCTTCTTTAATGCCGATGCCTGTATCAGTAACCGAAACAATCAGCATAATATGGGAATCCCCTGCTTCCTTCCAGTCAACCTTTAATACTACGCTTCCCTCATTCGTATATTTCACTGCATTTGTTAACAGGTTAATGATTATCTGCTTAATACGGATTTCATCCCCGAAAAGCAAATAAGGAATATTTTCCGATATGACAGGAATAAATTCCAGATTTTTATTCACTGCCTTAATTTCTATCATATTGATAACTTCCGTCAGTAAATTAGCAACCTCATATTCTACCGGAAGAATTTCCATCTTTCCACATTCAATCTTGGAAAAATCAAGCAAGTCATTTACAAGGGAAAGCAAAGTAGTTGCAGCTTCCCTGATATTTTCCGCATAGCCCTTTACCGATATCTCCGTTGCTTCTCTTAAAATAATTTCGTCCATGCCTAAAACCGTATTGATGGGAGTACGGATTTCATGACTCATATTAGCAAGAAAATCTGATTTTGCCCGATTAGCAGCATCTGCCATTTCTTTTAATTCTTTTAATTTTTTATTGGTCCTATAATGACCTGTAATGTCCACCAGCCACACAAACCTGCCTCTTATGTTATCCTGCTCTGCCAATGTTTCCGAACGTATTTCGTATATTTTGGACAGCTCTTCGGATACATATTCCGTTTCCTGAAACAACTTTACAATTTCCGGGAACTCCGAAATGGACTGTATGCTCACGATATTCGGAAACAGCTGCTTGAATTCATGATTGTAAAAAAGTACTTTATTGTCATTAGAAACAATCAGGATAGCGCCGATATCTCTATTCAGCATCCTTAAAGTAACTGCTTTTACCGAGTCCTGCTCTTCCTCCTTTGCTAAAGGAAGTGACACCCCTGAATGCTCTGCCGTCTTCAGCTTCCATATAACGACTCCCATTCCAATTATTACAATGCCCATAATCACTACTAAAACTACCATACCTTTTCTTTCCCTTTTCACCTTTCTAAAACAGAAGCCTGTTTTTTTGTTTTATTATACCAACTAATTTTAAAACCGACAATGGCATTTTTGCATTATCCTTCCTATTTATGTGACAAATCAGCCCACAGGCGCAGAGTGGGTTTTATGCGGAGCATGTTTTCTGAAGGAGCCCTTATAAAAACGCCAGCGCTTAGCGAGGTATTT
>JAMPFB010000081.1 GCA_023664735.1 Robinsoniella sp.
ATACCTCGCTAAGCGCTGGCGTTTTTATAAGGGCTCCTTCAGAAAACATGCTCTGGAGGAAACCCGCTCTGCGCCTGTGGGCTGAACTGTTGCAATTTTCATATGTTCGAGTATTTTTATATAATTTACAAGAGAAAAAAAGACAGAGGTAAGCTTTCCTATCTCTGTCTAAAGGCAAGGCAACTTTTTAAACCTTAAACCGGTACCCTACACCCCATATAGTTTCAATGTACTGGGGCTTTGCCGTATCAAATTCAATTTTTTCCCGAATCTTTTTAATGTGCACTGTAACGGTAGCAATATCGCCAATGGAATCCATATCCCATATTTCCCGAAACAGCTCCTCTTTTGTAAAAACATGGTTTGGATTTTCTGCAAGGAACGTAAGCAAATCAAACTCCTTGGTGGTAAATGTCTTTTCCTCCCCGTCTATATATACCCTGCGTGCCGTTTTATCAATGCGGATTCCTCTGATTTCCACAATATCATTTGACTTCTGGTTGGAGCCAATCAGCCTTTCATAACGGGAAAGATGTGCCTTTACCCTTGCTACCAGCTCACTTGGGCTAAAGGGCTTTGTCATATAATCATCTGCTCCAAGCCCCAGCCCTCTTACCTTGTCAATATCATCCTTCTTAGCGGACACCATAAGGATTGGAATATTTTTTTCTTCCCGGATGCGTTTACAAATTTCATAGCCATCCATGCCCGGAAGCATCAAATCCAAAATAATCAGGTCATACTCATGTCCCAAAGCCGCTTCTAATCCTTTCGTACCATCATTTTCAATGAAAACCTCATAGCCGTTTATTTCCAGATAATCCCTTTCCAAGTCTGCAATAGCCGTTTCATCTTCAATAATTAATATTTTACTCATCCTTTTCTACCTCTTCATATTTTCTTATTACAAAATGAATGCAGGTTCCTTCATTTTCCTTGCTGGTTGCCCAAATATAACCTCCATGATCCTCTACGATTTTTTTTACGATAGACAACCCGATGCCGCTGCCTCCCTTTGTAGAGTTTCTGGATGCATCCGTCCGGTAAAACCTTTCAAAAATCCGGGGTAGGTCCTTTTGGCTGATGCCTCTTCCATTGTCCTCTATTTCTATTCTTACAGAATCAATCTGATCCAAAATGCGGATTTCCAAAATACCCTT
Source organism: Robinsoniella sp. (assembly GCA_023664735.1). Classification (GTDB taxonomy): domain Bacteria; phylum Bacillota; class Clostridia; order Lachnospirales; family Lachnospiraceae; genus RGIG3040. Next base: position 1,161 of record JAMPFB010000081.1, read on the forward strand.
TTCCTTATCCATGTATTTCATGCTGTTGCCGATAATGTTATTGATTACCCGTCTAAGCTGTTCCGGATCCGCTATAATCTTTGTCTCTTCATCTACCAGATTGTCATAATTCAGCTCAATGTTCTGGGATTCCAGTTCAAGCCCTACCTCTTCAATGCAATCATTAAAATATTCTCTTACATTGATACGGTGGAAATTATAAGGAATCCGATTAGAAGAAATACCGGAATAAATCGTCAGCTCATTAATGAGCCTGTCCATATCATTTGCCTTGTTGTAAATGGTCTGAATGTATTTATCCATCTTTTCCGGCGTATCTGCTACACCGTCCATGATTCCCTCCACATAGCCCTTAATTGCTGTAATCGGGGTCTTTAAATCATGTGAGATGTTGCTAACTAGTTCTTTATTTTTCTTTTCATTATCAATAGTAATCTGGGTTGATTCCTTAAGCTTTAAGCGCATATCCTCATAATTGTCATACAAGGTTCCAATCTCGCCTTCATATTTGCTGGAAAGCTGATAGTCAAAGTTGCCTTCTGCAATGCACTCCATGCCCCGTTCCAATTCCTGAATGGGATTTATCATTCCTCTTAATACCCATCGGACAAGCATCATTGCCGTTAACAGCAAGATTAAGATAATGGCTATGAACATATCAATCATAAATGCTTTGGTTGCCCTCATAGGATCATCTCCCAAACCGGGAGCCTTCAGCAAATGCACCCGCAGCGTAAAGAATGTAACACTTGTAAGCAGCAGGGGAAGTATCACCATGGTAACTCCTACTACCATAAGTTTTCCATAGAGGGAAAGTCTTTTTCTTTGCTTTTTCATATCAATTACCTCTTTATGTGAGATTATAGCATACTTTATACAGAATAATTCTAAAAATGGGCGCAATTTTTCTAAAAATTTTATGAAATTGAAAATATTAGTAATTGTTCAGGCTTTTCTAGTAAAGTTGGATAAACGGACGTGGGAGAGGGGGGAGTGTAGGGGCTTTGAAAGGGGAGGGACGTGTGAGATGTCAGAGCATAGGATGGGCTTCCTTGTTTTTGATGGCGCTTTTCCTTAACAGCCTTTTCGACACCTAGGGGAAAATTGCCATGGACGGCAATCTTAGTCATATTGTGCCATGGACGGCGCTATATGACGACCCGTTCGGTACCAGCAGCCTTCCAAGGCTGTTTAGGAAAAGCACCATCAAAAACAGGAAAACCAATCCACTCTCATCCCTCTGTTGCGTCCGTCTAGCCGCTACCTTCAAAAAAACAGACCAAACCATTACATCTTTGTTATAATTTTCCAATATCCCTTATTGACAAAAAATTATTATTTAGTATAATAACAGTAATCATTACTGATTTTATTTTTCAATTATAATGATTTTGTTGTAAACAATTTTTTAATTTCAGATTTTGGAGAGTGTAATGGCACCACTAAAATACAGCAGGCAGAGGGAAGCAATTAAAGAATTTTTAATGGAACGAAAGGATCATCCTACTGCCGATATGGTTTACCTTGGGCTTTTGGATAAATTTCCCAATTTAAGCCTTGGCACTGTATACAGAAACCTTACTTTATTATCCGATACTGGAGAAATCAACCGCCTGCGTCTGGGCGACGGGGTGGATCATTTTGACGGTAATACAATGCCCCATTATCATTTTATTTGTGAGAAATGCGGCAAGGTTATGGATTTAGAGACGAAAGATTTTGATGCAGCCATTGACTTGGCAGCCTCTAGTTTTTCCGGGAAAATAAAAGGACATGTTACTTATTTTTATGGAGAGTGTCCGGATTGTTTCGATAATTCCTGCGCCTAAAGGCTTTCTAGCTATGAGAGCAAGAAGGTTTTCTACATATTTAATATAGTGGAAGTTAATATAAATTTACATGAATGCAACAGTCCGATATGTATCGGCTGTTGAGATAAAATAATTTTTAAGAAAAGGAGATAAAATTATGAAATTTGTATGTCAAGTATGTGGTTATGTTCATGAAGGAGATGCAGCACCTGAAAAATGTCCGGTTTGCAATGCACCGGCAGAAAAATTCACAGCACAGGGCGGTGAAATGACATGGGCTGCTGAGCACGTAGTAGGAGTTGCTCAGGGCGCTTCCGAAGACATCATGGCTGACCTGAGAGCAAACTTCAATGGTGAATGTACAGAAGTTGGTATGTACCTTGCAATGGCAAGAGTTGCTCATAGAGAAGGATATCCTGAAATCGGTTTATACTGGGAAAAGGCTGCTTATGAAGAGGCTGAACATGCTGCTAAATTTGCAGAGCTGCTTGGTGAAGTGGTAACCGATTCCACAAAGAAGAATCTGGAAATGAGAGTAGAAGCTGAAAACGGCGCTACAGCAGGTAAGTTCGATCTTGCAAAGCGTGCTAAGGCTGCTAATCTGGATGCAATTCATGATACGGTTCATGAGATGGCAAGGGATGAAGCGAGACATGGAAAAGCATTTGAAGGGCTGTTAAAGAGGTACTTTGGTTAATCAGAAAACCACATAGAATAAGGCTTTCTAGGAGGATAGACACATTATAGTCTGTCCTCTTTTTTGCTTTATAATAAGCGATTTTGAGGGTTACGGGTGTGAAAAAGGTGTGAACCTCTTCTTATATCCAAATCGTTTAGAGTAGCACTGTTGCGTTTTTATAGAGCGAAAGCGTGGCGACGTAGAAAACATGCTCTGCGGGAACGGGATATATCCGTAAATGATGTAGGAAAATGTATTATGTCGGGCGAAATCATAGAGGATTACCCTGACGATTTTCCGCATCCAAGCTGTTTAATATTTGGATATACTATTAATCGTAAGATACTGCATACGGTTGTCGGTTCGGATAGCGAATATTTGTATATTATAACAGCTTATTATCCAAACACGAAAAAATTTATGGAAGATTTAAAGACAAGGAGGATTAAGTAAATGTGTATGTATTGTAAATGTAATGATTTAATGGAATCCACCACAACCCATGTAGTGAATTATAAAGGTTGTGTTATTATTGTTAAAAATGTTCCTTGTGAAGAATGTGAGCAATGCGGCGCAAAATACTATTCAGACGAAACATCACGCCAGCTAGAAAAACTGGTAAACACAGCAAAACAGCTTATGCAGGAGATTTCTGTTATCAATTATACAAGGACAGCATAGTTTGAAGAGAAAGAGGTACTCCGGTATCTCTTTTTCTATATATTCATATCAAAATGAAAGGAAGTGAATTTACACAAACATATTACTATCTTATAAAAGAAATCAAAAACTTAAAAATTTGAGCATATCAATAGCAAATAAAGCAATTTGTTCAACTATAAGTTATCTTTTAGTTTGTATTTACCTCAGTTGCAAAAATCTTGCTGCCTAATGCTGTATATTCATCATAAGATATTTCAGATCCATTCAATGTATATTTCATTCCGGAGTCTATATTATTTTCATCAACAAGTTCTTCACTGAAATTCATTTCTGCAACTAAATTATCTGCTCCTTCAAATTTTTCCATATAGTATAATTCATATCCTGTATTCATGCGATTGCTGTACATAATCCATGTAGCCCCATTGTAAACAACATAAGAGAGCGTGAGTGCATTGCCATCTCCTGCAGCAAATTCATAGACCTTGTTATTATGCGCATCAAGGTATATTCCACCATAAGGACCACAAATAATTAATTCGTTTTCGCCATCATTATCAAGGTCAACTTTCTCTCCGATAGAATAGGAATCCCCTTCTTCAGAATCCATATTTAAATCAGTAATGTAAAATGTTGATGTCAAATCTGTGGAGTCAATTGCATTTATTGATCCATTGATAAATAAATCTAATAATTCTTCTGTAGACATTTCTGATTCTATATTCTCTCCCGTTTGTGCATTGGATTTCTCTGCATGTACAGTTTCATCCTCTTTTACTTGTCCACAAGCAACAATATTTAATGCTGTCAAAAGAACATATAGTAATGCAGTTATCTTTTTGCATCTGTTCATATACATATCCTCCAGTAAGTCACTGCTAAAATTTTTTCGACAAATTCTAATTGAACAATTTATCGGTGTGATTATACACCTCTTTATACTATAATACAAATCCTTTAATTTAAGGAAAATAATTCTAAATTTTAAAATAATCATATACCGATGATAATTTGGGAATTTCTGATTTTAGTGTGGTTTTGTGGTTACAGTTTGCACCACCAGATAAATTTCTGCTTAACATTTCCTTCATTGAACTAGCAACTCCTGAAATGGATTTTATTCCCCAGTAATTGCCTCCACTCAAATTACTTACACGTAATACAGCTACTGAATTACTTTTAAATTTATCAATCCTTACAGTCGGGACAGTTGCAAATGCGTAAGTAAACAATCTTGCATTGCTAATTGAATACCCTTCTCTCCCTATTGTAATATTTGTCTTAAAATTATCAGCAGAGTAAATCATATCCCAAAGCATTGGAATCTGCGCATTGTCATTCCAATTTGTTTTGCATTGAATAATATGAATTTCGATTTCTGTAAAATCTCTGGCTACTAATGCATTTAAAACTTCTTTTAAGTTATAATTCATTTTCCCACTTTGCTTTATTTTAACTTGATTGCCATCTTCATCGTTAATCAATATTTTTTTCTTGTCCATGCTATATTCTGGTTTATCAGGAAAAGTAATTGCAATCAAATCCGATTCCGTATTTGATACAAATGTGCCATAATTAACAATTATTGCATTGCTGATTGGATCTGGCATTAAGTTTTTATTGTGTTTGATAACAACACTTCTCCTACCAATACAGCATAAGTTTAAATACCAGCATACAAGAGCTTCCCAATTTGCACCGCCTCCCGACACCTCACTCTGGCTTCTTGTACCATCTGTACGCACCTTTGACATATTCGTTGTATAAAAAATTTCTTTTAACCGATCTCCTAAATCAAAAATTTGATTTGCACTTCTATTAGGTATAAGGGAATCAATTTTGGCTTTCCACGTTGGCCAAGCAGCAATCATACCTTTTGTATTGAATAAATTCCTAACAGATTCTTCTCTTAGCTTTTCTACAATATTTTGACTCATAAAATAATTTCCTCTCTATAGCTTGTTCAATATAACCATAAATTCCACTCTCATTTTCCAAAAATTACAAAAAGCAACCCGAAAATCCGGATTGCCCTAAAATATATCATAAAACTTTCATTATCTCAGCTGCTACAGCTTTAGCTAATAATGGCGGCACAGCATTGCCAACCTGTGAATACTGGGGAATTTCTGTCCGTCTTCTCAATCCGCCTGTTGTTCTTTTTCCCAAAAACTCAAAACTATCATCAAATGATTGTATTCTCGCCAATTCTCTTACTGTAAATATTCTTGGCTCGAATGGAGAAATATAATCATCTGCAATAGTCATAACAGTCGCCGATGGCTTAGTCCTGTCTAATCTGGTTCGGATATTTTTTTTGGTAAGTAAAATATCTGCATTTTCTTTTCCAACATTGCCAGCTCTAAACAATGCCACAACCTCTTCAGCATCAATCCCTATCTTCTCTACACAATGCTCTATTAATGCGGGAGAATCTGCAATATCAATCCCCTCGGACATAACTCGATTTTTCAATGCTGCACCATCCTCACCTTCTTTGAATAATGCAAATCTCTCAGAAATAATCTGCTGGTGCATAGAAATTTCGTTATTATATACAATTCCATTACTATTAATTGTGTTTCCATTAATATCTGGTGTACGACCTTCTCTTGACCGCATTTGAAATTCAATATCATTTGTATGTATTTGGTTGCGTATATCCTCGTCACGAATCAAATCACTTATAGCTTCTGTAATTGTTAAAGCATTTTCATCTGTATGCGTAGCTTTCGGATATTCTGGTGGAACCATATCATTTCTGTATGCCATAATTATTATTCGGTTTCTTCTTTGCGGCACTCCATAATGGGCAGCATTTAGAATTCTAGGTTCTAATGTGTGATATCCTATCAAATCAAACTCATTACATAATATATCGGGTACTAATTCGCCATCCTCATATTGGTGTCCAGTTACTCCGACAAAACCATAAAATCTTGTATCTGTAAATCCGGTTACATTCTCTAAAACAACATATTTTGGACGAATTTCGCTAATTACCCTAACATACTCTCTAAATAACATATTTCTTGGGTCATCGGGGTTTCTTCTACCAGCCCGGCTAAATCCCTGACAAGGCGGACCTCCGAATATTGCATCTATCTCTGGCATGCCTTGTCCCTCAAAAATTTCTAGATTTTGAATAGAATCACGAATTATATCTCCATTCAACTCTCTAATATCGCCCTTATGAAAATAAGTATTTACACCTTGATATAATCCTAATTGTTCATGTCTGTTTATGTATGTTTGTTGAACATCTGAGTTAATATCGCTAGAAAAAAGAATGTCAAATCCTGCTTGAATAAGACCTTCGCTCATTCCGCCTGCACCACAGAATAAATCTATCGCATATGCCATTATCATTTTCTCCTTCTTCCTAATTTTACCATATGCTTTATAAAACGTCCAGAGTTTTCTATTCTTTTAGAATAGAATATATGTTCTGATTTGTCAATTAAATTTTATTATTTTACCAAAATATTCGTAACAGTTCAGCCCACAGGTGCAGAGGAAGAACCACACAGAGCATATTTTCTAAAAAATCCCTATTGTTTCTACGTGCCTTGCCCGTTCCATATCCTTTTGAATATCTTCCAGCATTTCTTCGTAAACGCCGTCTGCCTTTGCTTCCTCGACCATTTCTTCCACATCCTTTTCAGAAATACCTGTATAAATGCTAATGCCAAGATTTTTGAAGCTTTCAGCATATTCATCTTCCTCTACGGGAGGCTCAAGATTTTTTGAAGCAAGCTGTTTTGATACTTCTTTCTTCTCAGAACCGAATATATCCAGTTCGTCAAGGGTAACATACATAGTCTGGTCATCACTCCTGCGGAGCTCTATATAATTTATTATTTCATTTTCTACAAAAATCGCAATATTACCTTCTTCAAAATAATATGTATCATCAAATCTTTCTCCCTGCCCCAAAATTCCTATTGCCTGTTCCATTGCTTTTCCCAGCGCAATGAGCTTTCCTTCTACAAGAATTCCTTCATGGGGTTTTATGATAATATGCATATTCCTGCCCTACCTTTTTTCTGCTTGTTCATAGAGAAAATCTTTTACAAGCTTAATGTATATTTTTACTTATATACTACCTCATTCACAATATTCACATACGGATAATAAGAAATCGTTAAATTTGATTTATTTGTATTCAAATATTGATATGTATTTTTATCCACTTTTATTTTGACAGAGCCATTCCCATTATCCGGAGTTACCTTCACATAATAAGAAGTAAAGCCTTTATGGGATGAGTGGGCAAGCTCATAATTTCCGTTTTCAATCACTTTAGGGCCTGCCTGTAATCCTCTTATGGCGTTCGAACATCCAAAAGGTCCTAATGCCACTAGCATAATTCCAAATATCACTATCAATGCGGAATATCTCACTTTTGTTTTTTGTATAATCGGTAATATGCCCATAACTATGAACAAAATGCCAATCACGACCATGCATACATACTTAATAAGAGTCTTTATGACTTCTATCCTGCCCATCTGCATAGGAATTAGAAAACAAATCAAACAAACTACCAGTGCTAACATAAAAAAATATGTAAATGTCTTTTTCATTTTATCCATTTAACTATATCCCCTTTCGTATTATCATAATTAACATATAACATTCTTTACAAAAAGGATACCCAAATCCAATCTCCATTGGATTTAAGATATCCTTTTCTAAACATTCCTATATCTTATTTCTTCTTCCCTAACAGGCTCAAAAGCTTCAGGAACAGATTTATGAAATCCAGATACAATTCAAAAGCGCCCATCAAAGCAAGTGTCAGTACATTTCCATCATTGGAATAAGCAACCATCTTTTTAATCTTCTGGGTATCATATGCGGTAAGACCTACGAAGACCAGCACGCCTATTGCGGAAATAACCGTATCAAACACGCTGTTTCTTAAGAACATGTTTACCACACCGGCCAAGATGATTCCAATCAGACCCATAAAACACAAGCTGCCCACGCTTGTCAAATCCTTTTTCGTTGCCAGTCCGTATACTGCCATAATTCCAAACAATGCTGCTGTTAATAAAAATATGGTAGTAATGGATGTTGTAGTAAATACCATAAACAAGACGGAAAACGTAACACCTGTCAAATATGAATATGCAGCAAACAACACACCTGCAAGAATGGCATTATTCCTTTTTACCGCCCAGTTGGAAACAAGAACAATCATTAATTCTGCTCCAAGCAAAATATAGAAATTGTAACCGGTAAGCATGCGGATTGCAACTTCAGGTGATGTGGTAAGGGATGCCCATGCTGTAATCAGAAGTGCAACAACCATAAATAAAAATGACTTTGCAACAACCTCCTGCGCTAAAACCGTTCTTACTTCAGAAAACCTTGAAGTAACCGGATTACCGCTTTCAAAACCGGGATTCATGTAATCCTGACCGCTATAGCTGGTACTGTAATCATTATTGTAGCCGTTGTTGTAATTATTTTGATAATTGGTAAAATTATCATTTGGATTATAGTTATCCATACGTAACCTCCTTAGAAATCTACATTATAATCTTTGTTGTTTATCAAAGAATAACACACTTTTGTAAATCATGCAAGAACCTGTAATATTCAGCCCATAGGCGAAGAGTGGGGTTCCCACAGAGTATGTTTTCTTAAGGAGTCCTTATAAAAACGCCAGCGCTTAGCGAGGTATTTTCGAGCTTAGCACTGTTGCGTTTTTATAGAGCGAAAGCGTGGCGACGTAGAAAACATGCTCTGTGGGAACCCCGCTCTTCGCCTATGGGCTGAACTGTTACAGGAATCTAACCAAATAAATATTTTTCCTGCTCCGGTGTAAGCACATCGATTTTCTTTCCCAGAAAAGCAAGCTTTCTGGCTGCAACATCCTCATCTACTTCTTTTGGCACATCAATCAGCTTTTCGGCAAGCTGCCCTCCGTTTTCCACCAAATATTTGGCTGATAATGCCTGAATAGCAAAGGACATATCCATGATTTCAGCAGGATGCCCGTCTCCACAGGCAAGATTTACCAGTCTTCCTTCGCCCAGTACGCAAAGTGTATTACCATTTGCTAACTGATAGCCCATAATATTTTTGCGCATTTCTTTTGCGGAGACTGCTATTTCACGAAGCCTTGCCATATCGATTTCACAGTCAAAATGTCCTGCATTACAAAGAATTGCCCCATCCTTCATAACATGAAATGCTTCTTCCGTAATGACTTTATCGCAGCCGGTTACCGTTACAAAGAAATCGCCATATTTAGCCGCTTCATTCATTGGCATGACATCAAAACCATCCATGACTGCTTCAATGGCACGAACCGGATTCACTTCCGTTACGATAACTCTGGCGCCAAGCCCCTTTGCCCGCATGGAAACACCCTTGCCGCACCAGCCATAGCCTGCCACTACTACTATTTTCCCTGCTACAATCAGGTTTGTGGTTCGGTTGATTCCGTCCCATACAGACTGTCCTGTACCGTAACGATTATCAAACAGATGCTTACAGTCCGCATTATTTACCCTTACCATTGGGAATTTTAATTCCCCTGCTTTATTCATGGCTTCTAAACGCAGGATTCCGGTAGTGGTTTCCTCGCAGCCGCCAATTACATTAGGGATAAGATCCACAAATTCCGTATGCATCATATGAACCAAATCTCCTCCATCATCAATAATGATATTTGGTCCCACTTCAAGCACCTTGCGGATATGGCTGTTATATTCTTCTTCCGTAGCATCATACCAGGCATGTACCTCTAACCCTGCTTTTACTAAAGCTGCTGCCACGTCATCCTGTGTGGAAAGAGGATTGGAGCCGGTTACATACATATCGGCGCCTCCTGCTGCCAATACCTTGCAAAGATATGCGGTTTTTGCCTCTAAATGCACAGATAATGCAATTTTTTTCCCTGCAAAGGGTTTTGTTTTCGTAAATTCATCTTCCAAAGTACGAAGAAGGTCGCAATTTCTTTTCACCCACTCAATTTTCAATTCGCCGGATTCGGCTAAATTCAAATCCCTTATTTCACTGCCCATGTTCTTCCTCCTAAATCCTCATAGCAGCATCTGCTGCCTTTCCTATTTATTATTGCAACATATATTCAGCCGAATTTTTATTAGAGTGATGGTCGTCTGTCCTGTCATCACTTGGCATTATTTTACTAAAAATAAACAGGATTTGCAAGATGAGGCTTTCTTTTATATATTGAAAGTTGGTAACAGAAATTTGATAACAGTTTGGGGGGGGGTAGTTGCATGGTTGGATTAACGGACGTGGGAACTTGCCGGGCATAGGATAGTCTGGTGGACACGCTCTCGCTCTGCAAAGACGCAGCGATACTAACGCACCAAAGTACGGTGCGTAAGTGCCGGCGACTTTGCAAAGGTCCACCAGACTATCCTATGCCCGGCAAGCTCCCACTGTGTATTGATAAGCCTTCTATTTATGAATGAGAAAGCTATAGCAGGCCGTTTTTAAAAAATATTAGAAAACTTGGTGACGAACAATTTCTTAGATATAACCTGCCACAAAACAGCAACAGAGGGATGAGAGTGGATTGGCTTCCTTGTTTTTGA
>JAMPFB010000082.1 GCA_023664735.1 Robinsoniella sp.
TTATGATGAGTTTATTTGATGATGAGCAGATAATGAGAACTTATGCAAAAGATATTGAAAAGGAAACGGAAAGAAAGACAGCCGAAAAAATGATAAAAATGGGAAAGCTATCACTGGAAGAAATTGGTCTATGTGTTCCCTCATTATCACTTGACGAATTAAAGGAACTTGAAACCGAGGTCATGTAGTTAGCGTAACCAACAATTCTTAACAATCAAACTGCTAATGTTTGATTGTATAATATCAAAATAACAGTGTTAGGACACATACTTTTTAAAAGTTTTGTGGTAAAATGACGTAAATAAGTTATAGAAAAGCGAAAGAGAGAGATAAAAAGTGAGGACGGAGGCATCACAACATGAATCGGACAAAAAGAAATGGAGCTATTGATTTTTGGAAATTTATATTTTGTATTTCCATTGTTCTTCTTCATTCAGCAAATTTTACAGAATCAAAAGATACTCCTTTCAGGGGGCAATTTTAGTTGAATTTTTCTTTATCGTATCAGGTTTTCTTATGGCAGAATCCATATCACATTATCAAATAGAAAAGGCAACGATATCCCAAGGAAAAATAATCCAAAAATTTATGATACATAAAATTCAAAGCATATGTCCGGAAGTTATTGTAGCATGGATAATTGGATTTGTTGTATCACATATAGCAGTAAGCGGGATAACATTAAAAATACTTATTAAGGATTTGCTGGGCGGAGTATCGAACTTGCTCTTTTTATGGGGCACAGGGATTGCCGGTTTCAATGCAAACACAGCCGCTTGGTACATTTCATGCATGTTGCTTGCAATGCTGATATTACTTCCTATATTTATAAAAAATCCAGAATTTTTTTTAAGAGTATTAGCTCCGCTGATTACAATTTTTATACTTGGCTACGTTTCCAAGACGATTGGAAATTTGCGTAAGCCTAGCAGATGGATGGGTTTTTGCTATTTAGGGCTTTTGCGAGCGGTTGCGGAGATGTCGTTGGGTTGCACCTGTTGGAATGCTTGTCAATGGCTAAAAACCCTTCATTTCAAAAAGCCGATCAGACTGTTCTTTTCAGCATTTGAATGTGCGTGTTATGTAGGTATACTAGCGTGGACATATCAGCATAAAGGTTCCCAAATGGATTTTACCATAGTATTTACTTTTGCTATGGCAATCACCATAACCTTTAGCAGACATGGCTTTCTTTCACCATTATTTGACAATAAACTCGTGTATTTTCTTGGAAAAATAAGTTTTCCGATTTATTTGGGGCATGGCTATTGGAGTCATGCACTATATAGGTTATATCCCAGTGAAAGCTATGTTCAGATTATGCCAAAATATATTTTAGTAACATTGACAACAACGAATGTAATTTACTGGACATCCAAAGGAATACGAAAAGTTTGTCCTCAATGTTTGCTGCTTTGCAGGAAATATTTTTTGGATAAATAAAAGTTATGTCTTTCCCATACATGGAGTTCCCAATACAAAACATTCTAATGTACAGGGCTTGCCGATACACAGTGGGAGCTGGCAGGGCATAGGATAGTCTGCTGGACCTTGGCAAAGTCGCCGGCACTTATGCACCGTATTTTGGTGCATTAGTACCGCTGCGTCTTTGCAGAGCGGGAGCGTGTCCATCAGACTATCCTATGCCCTGCCAGCTCCCACGTCCTCTTATCCAACCTCCCTTTATCCCACGTTCCCATGAAAGTCTGACCTGTCACTTCCAAATTCAACATTTTCCACAACCCCTCTTGCGCCTTTTTGTCTATTATGCTACAATATCCTTCGGTGGCAAACAGATGTCCGCGTGGAAAAAACAAATAAAAACAACTGTATTTCCCAAACGGACAAGAGGTCAAAGTACATATGCTGCCGGCAAAAAGAAACCGGACAGCCATTTGAGGTGCTATATGGAAAGTACGGGATATTTTGTAGTAAAACAAAGAGCCCTGCCGGAAGTATTACGAAAGGTAGTGGAAGCAAAAAAGATGCTGGAATCGGAAAAGGTTCATTCTGTACAGGAAGCTGTGGATAAAGTAGGAATCAGCAGAAGTTCTTTTTATAAGTACAAGGAGGATATTTTCCCATTTCATGACACCACGGAGGGCAAGACCGTCACTATGACGGTGCAGATGGATGACCAGCCGGGATTATTATCGGATGTGTTGAAAATTATAGCGGAATTTGGCGCCAATATTTTAACTATCCACCAAAGTATTCCCATTAACGGTGTGGCATCCTTAAGTGTAAGCGTACAAGTATTATCTACCACAAAGGACATGTCGGAAATGATAGACCGGGTAGAAAGAAAAGAAGGCGTTCATTACGTGAAAATAATAGCTAAGGAGTAAAGAGATGGTAAAAACAGCAGTATTAGGATACGGAACAGTAGGAAGCGGCATTGTAGAAGTTATTAAAACAAATCAGGAAATGGTCAATAAAAAAGCCGGAGTGGATATTGATGTAAAGTACATTTTGGATTTAAGAGACTTTCCGGGAGACCCATATGAAAATCTGGTGGTTCATGATGTGGAAGCTATATTAAATGATGATGAGGTTTCCATTGTCTGTGAAGCAATGGGCGGTATTGAGCCTGCCTATACCTTTTCCAAAAGAGCGCTTATGGCGGGGAAAAGCGTATGTACCTCCAACAAGGAGCTGGTGGCAAAGCATGGTCCGGAGCTTATACAGATTGCAAGGGAACATAACTGTAATTACCTGTTTGAAGCAAGCGTAGGAGGCGGCATTCCTATCATCCGCCCGATTAATTCTTCCCTGACACCGGAAAGGATTGAAGCCATCACTGGTATTTTAAATGGTACTACTAATTATATTTTAACCAAAATGGAGCGGGAAGGCTCTGATTTTTCAGAGGTGTTGAAGGAAGCACAGGAAAAGGGCTATGCGGAAAGAAATCCGGAAGCTGACGTGGAAGGTTATGATGCATGTCGTAAGATAGCTATTTTATCTTCTTTAGTATATGGAAAGACTGTAAATTTCGAGGATGTTTATACAGAAGGCATCACGAAAATTTCCACAAGGGATTTTGCCTATGTGAAGCAGATGGATTCTACTATCAAGCTTCTTGGCATGAGCAGATATGTGGATGGAAAATATTTTGCCATGGTAGCGCCCTTCGTAATCAATAGGGACAATGCACTTTACAACGTTAATGATGTGTTCAATGCCATTTTGGTAAAGGGTAACACCTTAGGAGAAACTATGTATTATGGTAAAGGGGCAGGAAAACTTCCTACTGCAAGCGCAGTTGTCTCGGATGTAATAGATTGTGCAAAGCATATCGGAAAAAATATTTTCTGTTTCTGGGACCCGGAAAAATTACAGCTTGCAGGAATCGAAGATGCGAAAAGAAGATTTTTTGTAAGAGTAGAGGGCAGTGACAAGGCAAAAGCGGAAGCTGTTTTTGGGAAAGTAAGCTTTTTAGATGCAGGCTTTTTGGATGAGCTTGGTTTTATGACGGAAGTAATGAGCGAAAAAGAATATAAGGAAAAGGAAAAAGCGGCAGGAAATGTGATTTCCATGATTCGCATAGAGGAATAGAGGAAAAGAAGATGAAATATGCAATTGTTTTAGGAGATGGCATGGCAGATGAGCCAATTGAAGCATTAGAAGGAAAGACTCCTTTGGAATATGCTAAAACTCCTGCAATGGATCAATTAAGTAAAATGGGACAGGTGGGCATGGTGCATACCATACCGGAAGGAATGAAGCCCGGCTCTGATACGGCGAATCTTTCTGTTATGGGATATGACCCCAAAAAATATTATTCGGGACGTTCCCCCTTAGAGGCGCTCAGCATTGGCATTCCCATGAAAAGTACGGATATTGCCATACGCTGCAATATTGTGACTATTTCGGAGGATGATGTTCCCTTTGAGGAAAAAACCATTATCGACCACAGCTCTGGTGAAATCAGTACGGAGGACTGTGCCGTATTGTTAGAAGCAGTCAGAAAGGAGCTGGAAAATGACACGTACAAATTTTTTGTGGGAACCAGCTATCGCCACTGTCTGATTTGGGAAAATGGAAAGGTGGTAGAGCTGACTCCGCCCCATGACGTATTGGAACAGGTAATCGGATCGCATCTGCCAAAGGAAGAGGCGCTTCGTAAGATGATGGAAAAAAGCTATGATATTTTAGTAAACCATCCAATCAATATAGAGCGGAAGAAGCAGGGATTAAACCCGGCTAACTGCTGCTGGTTCTGGGGAGCGGGCACGAAGCCCATGCTTTCTGATTTCAAGGAAAAGACTGGAAAAAAGGGCGTTATGATTTCCGCTGTGGATTTGTTAAAAGGAATTGCAGTAGGCGCCGGAATGGATAATATAGAGGTAGAAGGCGCTAATGGCGGGCTTCATACCAACTATACCGGAAAAAAGGATGCGGCTGTAAAGGCATTGACGGAGGACGGATATGATTTTGTTTACATTCACGTAGAGGCTCCGGACGAAATGGGACATCAGGGAAGCGTGGAAAGAAAAGTGCAGGCAATTGAATTTCTGGATGAGCAGGTCATTGGGCCTTTGTATCAGGAACTGACAGAAAAAGGAATCGACTTCCGCCTGCTGGTGCTTCCAGACCATCCAACCCCAATCCGTGTCAGGACCCATACATCTGATAATGTACCGTATTTATTGTATGACAGCACCGAAAAAAAAGAAAACAATCTGCTTTACAACGAGAAGGAAGCAAAGAAAAGCGGCGCTTTTGTAGAGAAAGGACACGAAATCATAAATTTGCTTTTTGAAAAGTAGAAGAGCATTAAAAAGGAGATTAAGAGAATCATGATTAAAATCGTAAAGTTTGGCGGAAGCTCCCTTGCCAGTGCGGAACAGTTCAAGAAGGTAGGAGCTATCATCAGGGCGGATCAGGACAGAAAATATGTAGTGCCTTCCGCACCGGGAAAAAGGCATTCTGCTGATACAAAGGTAACGGATATGCTGTATGCGACATATGCCTATGCAGAGCAGGGGAATGATTTTTCCAAGGCTTTAAAGGCAATTGAAGCAAGATACAACGAGATTATCGAAGGGCTTGGCCTTGAACTGTCTTTGGAAGAGGAATTTAAGACTATTGCGGAAAACTTTAAGAAAAAGGCAGGAAGTGACTATGCAGCAAGCCGGGGAGAATACTTAAACGGCATTATTATGGCAAACTACTTGGGCTATGAATTCATTGATGCTGCTACAGTCATATTCTTTGATGAAAACGGCAGCTTTATGGCGGATAAAACGGATCAGGTGCTGTCAGAACGGCTTGCAGGTGTGGAAAGAGCGGTTATTCCGGGATTTTACGGCGCAAAGGAAGATGGTACCGTAAAGACCTTTTCCAGAGGCGGTTCTGATATTACAGGCTCCATCGTGGCAAAAGCGGTAAAGGCAGACGTGTACGAAAACTGGACAGATGTTTCCGGTTTTCTAATTGCCGATCCAAGGATTATCCAGAATCCAAAGGGAATCGATACTATCACTTATAGGGAATTGAGAGAGCTTTCCTATATGGGCGCAACAGTGCTTCATGAGGACGCCATCTTTCCGGTTCGCAAGGAAGGTATTCCTATCAACATAAAGAATACAAATGCACCGAAGGATGAAGGAACATGGATTGTGGAAAGCACATGCCAGAAGCCCAAATATGTCATTACCGGCATTGCAGGGAAGAAAGGCTTTTGCGCCATCAATATTGAAAAAGATATGATGAATTCCGAAATTGGATTTGGAAGAAAGGTGCTTCACGTATTTGAAGAAAATGATATTTCCTTTGAGCATGTTCCTTCCGGAATCGATACTATGACGGTATTTGTCCATCAGGATGAGTTTGAAAAAAAGGAACAAAAAGTACTTGCCGGCATCCATAAGCTTGCAAAGCCGGATTCTGTTGATTTAGAATCTGACCTTGCCCTGATAGCGGTAGTAGGCAGAGGCATGAAGGCTACAAGAGGAACAGCAGGAAGGATTTTTTCCGCCCTTGCCCATGCAAATGTAAACGTAAAGATGATTGACCAAGGTTCCTCGGAGCTGAACATTATTATTGGTGTGACCAATCAGGAATTTGAAGCGGCAATCAATGCGATTTATGATATTTTTGTAGTGGCACAGCTTTGAGAGTAGCGAAGTTACACAGCGAAAAATAAGGTTGACATAAATCTCAAAAACCATTATGCTGAAAATAAGCGGTTTTTGAGATTTTTTTGTTTTTTTTGCAAACAAAAGAAAATAGCAAGATACAAGGGGGCAGATGATTTGGGACGGTTAGTAAAGCGGACAGGAACGTTATTTTTATTGCTGGGTATTGCCATATTCGTCTTTCTTGTTTTGGGCTCCACAAAGGCGGAAGCATTTTTTTCGGATGAGGAAGGAACCAAGCAAGTGCAGGACGATGGTGGTGAAGAGGATGGTTATCGTGATGGCTACGAAGAGGAAGCAGAAGAAGAGGAGGAAGAGCCAGAAGAGATAAAGATTAAAAAGATTTCCTTTTCAAAGAAGAAGCTTTCCGGAAAGACAGGGGAAAAGATAAAATTAAAACCTACAATCAAACCTTCCAATGCTACCAACAAGAAGCTGTCTTATTCAAGCAGCAATAAAAAGCTGGCTACAGTTGATTCAAAAGGTGTGGTTACTTTAAAGAAAAAGGGAACTGTGACCATTACCTGTAAAGCAAAGGATGGCAGTAAGAAAAAGGCGAAAGTCAAGATTACAATAAAAAAGGGAAAAGCGGTAACGAACAGTTCTGTTAAAGCAAGGACTACGGCACCGACATTTAGCAGTAAATATTATTTTTCTTCAGGAAACATCTATTTTAATTATGACAGGTATGCACCTACAAGGAATCCATTTGATGGAAATAAATACTGCATAGGCAATTGTACATGGTATGCCTGCGGAAGAGCATGGGAAATACTTGACAAGGCAAAGCTGGAGCCGGATTTAAGTATTTTCGGAGGCAATCCTTATGGTATCTGGCTGAAAAATAAACAGACTAAGACTTACAAAACAGGAAAGACACCAAAACAGGGAGCGTTAGTAGTGTTTGGCGCACAATACGGCAGCTATCATATAGCCGTGGTAGAAAAAGTGGATGGCGATGAAGTTTATGTGTCGGAATCAGGCTATAAGACAATGTATACAAGACCTTCCGGCTCAGATATTGTTTTTCATTATGGAAAGCTTGAAGAATGGAGCAGGAATCGCGAAATCATAGGATATATATATTTGATTGATTAATGTATGTTAATTTGTGAATTTCTGGAAAACTTAAGGAAATCTTAAAGGGTGGTTCATTGACAGAGAAAGGGACAAGGAGTAATATAATAACAACAAAACTTATGTAGGAGGAATTTAAATGAAATTAAAAGGAAAGCTATTTACCGGCTTCTTGGCGGTAGCCTTGGCAGTATCTTGTTTTATTGCCCAAGGCACAGAAACAAAAGCAGCATATACACCGGTCTACAATGGCGATTATGACCAGTATGGCTTTGATAAGTACGGCTTTGATAAATATGGCATTAAATACGAGCTTGGAAGCAATTACAATAATGCAAAAACAAAAATGCGCATTTATGCAGATGATGCAAGTCATTTAATAAGCGGAATCAAGGTTACATATAATAATAAGAACCTTAAGCTTGTTTCTGTCAAATCCAATAGCGGAAACCTTGTTGCAAAAATCATAACAAACGGTTCCACTACCGTATCGGCAGAGACAAGGGAATATCCAGATGGAAGAAAGGAAACCGGTGCTACGGAAACCAACTATGAGAATGATGCGGAAATAGGTTTATATGCCAAGAAAGCAGGAACCTATAAGGTGACGATTACCACGAAGCTTCCTACAGGTACAACGCTGAAGAAGACTATCTCCATAAAAGCAAGCTCGACAGAGCCATATACCCTTTCATATGCAGGCGCCACAAAGAAGAAGGATTCTAACGGGCAGTATTATTACACAAAGTTTTATAGTGCCAAATCCGGAAAATTAACGGTAAAAGCAAAAAAAGGCTATAAGATTTCATCTATAAAGTTTGCTAATAGCTTTGATGAAAACGGAGAATTTAAATTTACTTCTGTGAAAAGCGGAACAAAAGTGAAACTGAACACTAAGACGAATAGGGTTTCTAAAAGAGTAGCTACAAATTCATATAACACAAATACATACAAGCGTGTCTTTACGGATACCTATACGAAAAGTTATGATTACATATTTCCGATATCCTGCGTAAAGGTTACCTATAAGGACACTTGGCTGGGAAATACATTTGAAGATATCAGCTATCTGTATTATAGAAAGTAAAAAGCTTTCTGCCGGTAATGGCGGATGCTGAGGATGCTAAAAACATCTTCGGCATCCCTTTTTATTGTCGCTATGTATTTATAAAATCCCATCAATTTATGTAAAAGTTCAGCCCACAGGTGCAGAGCACGTTTTCAATTTATTGGGCATAAAGATATATGCCGAAATAAATTCATAAATACAGTCAAATTTTACAATAAAACAAGGAATACGACAATAAAAGTTGCAAAATTTCGGATATTATTAACAATTTTGAAAAAAAATAAAGAAAATTGAAAAAATATGTTGACAATTATTGCGGGCTTGGATATAATAAGTTCATACAAAAGAAATTCACATAGATAAAATCTAATGAAAGAGAGGTACGGTCCACCAGAATAGCAAGAGAGTTTAAAAAAAGTGTACAAAAGAGTGAAGTACAAAAAGAAAAAGTTTGAATCGAGTACATGTGAGAAAGTAACGAGGTACAAAAGAAAATTTTTCTAAAAAGACCGTTACAGTACAATGAGTACAAAAGGAAAAGATGGAAAGAGGAGAACAGAATATGGAGGTTGGTCCAATGGATCAAGAAGTTTAGAAGCGGGTATTGGTCGAAATAGATTGATACCCGCTAGTACTTTGTGTTAAAATGACCTTGGAGGTGCTAAGCTATGTTTGATAAGCAATCAGAAGGAATATCAAAAGAAGAAGCTCGAAGAAAAAAGAGAAAAAAGGCACAGTTACAGGCATATGGCATGCTGGCAGCAGGAGTTCTGGCACTTGTTTTGGTAATAGCGGGTATTGGCAGCGGTGTGAGCTTTGCTATAAAGAAAGCAAATAAAAACAAGGCAGAGCAGGCTTCGGAAAAAAATAATACCCAAAAAGATGATTTGGAAGATGAGCAGACGGTTTCCGGTGATAGTGATGAAGATGTAGAAGAGGAAAGCTCCGATCTTGCAGCACAGATTGCGGAAGCAAATGAACAGGAAACAGAACAGACTGTGGAAGAAATGCAGGAAGAAGCCCTTCGCAATTATGTAGGCTCTTTTATTAACAGTATGACAATAGAAGAAAAAGTGGCAGGAATGTTTATTACCACACCAGAGTCCATTACCGGCGTAGGAACTGCAATTGCGGCAGGCAGCAGTACCAGCAAGGCATTGATGGATTATCCGGTAGGAGGTATTTTATACAATATAAAAAATATTCAAGATGCGGCTCAGTTTAAGGAGATGATATACAATACTAAAACCTTTAGCAAGTATGAGCTGTTTATAGCTATAGAGGAAGAGGGCGGGGAAACGGGACCTCTATTTGCAGGCGGCTTGATTACGGAGCCTGTTCTAAGCCAGAAGGAAATCGGAGAGACGTCCGGTATTTCGGGAGCTTATAGCGCCGGAATATCCATGGGCTCTGCTTTAAAAGGGCTTGGAGTAAATGTGAATTTTGCACCGGTCTCAGATGTGACAGGGGAAAACAACTCATTTATCATACCTAGAACCTATGGAAGTGATGTGGCGACTACAGTTTCTTTGACGAAAAACATGCTGAAAGGGTTGAGCGACCAGTCCGTATATGGATGTCTGAAATATTTTCCGGGACATGGCGATGTAACTATAGATACAAATAAGGGGCGTGGAGTATCTAAGCGTACTAAGGCAGATTTGGAGGCATGTGAATTTGAGATGGTAAAAATGGCAATTGAAGAAAAGGTTCCTTTTTTAATGGTATCTCATGTGGCAATGCCTGAAATAACAGGTGACAATACACCAGCATCCTTATCAGAGGTATTTATTACGGATATGCTCCGCAATGAATTGGGATATGAGGGAATTATCGTTACAGATTACATGAGCAAAGCAGCCATTACAAGAAGCTACAAACATGCGGAGGCGGCAATTATGGCAATCAAGGCAGGCGCTGATATGATAGTGGCGCCCGCAGATTTCAAAAAAGCATATGCAGGTGTAGTTGCGGCTGTAAATGAAGGGGAGATTTCTGAGGACAGGCTGAATGAATCTTTATATAGGATTTTAATGCTTAAATACAAAAATTCCATAGACTATGATAGCATAATGCCAGAGGAGTCTTTGGATGGAGAAGAGGCGGAAACCGAGGAAGAACCATAATGTATGGAAGAAAATAAGAAGAAATAAAAACGGCAGCGCTTAGCGAGGTATTTTCGAGCTTGGCGCTGTTTCGTTTTTATAGAGCCAAAGCGTGGCGACGAAGAAAGTAAAGCAACAGCAAATGGAGCGGGTAGAAAACATAGAACAGATACTTTAGTGATAGACCTCTTTTTCCATTGTAAAAGGGGAGGCACAGAAAGGCTGGAAGAGAAAAGGGCTCCCAAAGAAAGCATAAATATCCAATTACACATGCTCTTTTCCGGTTGTCATGATAATGATAGAATATTACAATTAAAATAATGCCGATGCCATAATAATCCGTTTTCAGGATGGTGGCTGCTCCTACAAAAAACAATATGATAAATAGATTGTTGGAAAGCTGAACGTTGTAAGCAAGCTCTTTGGAAAGGGAGGTCTGTTTTTGCTTTTCCAGTGCCGACATGCAAAGAAGTCCAAACAGCAGCGTCCAGAATACATTTTGCAGTTGGAAAGAAAAAAAGCTGTTTTGAAAAGCAAGGTCAAAGGGAATTTCAGAAATAAGGGCAAAAAGAAAAAGCCGAAAGGCATATTTCTTTTTGCTTTTTGTATGAAAAAAGCCTTCTACTAGTAAAAAACAGTAAATTGGAAATGCAATCCGTCCTACGTTTCGTAATATCCGATAAAA
The DNA here is from genome assembly GCA_023664735.1 of Robinsoniella sp. Lineage (GTDB taxonomy): Bacteria > Bacillota > Clostridia > Lachnospirales > Lachnospiraceae > RGIG3040. The sequence continues at coordinate 11,080 of JAMPFB010000082.1, forward strand.
GCCGTAAAGGGTCATGGGGCAGCCCTGCCATAAGGCAACATGGCTTTCCTTGCTGCAGCCGGGTAGATTGTATAAGAAAGCGGCTCCAATATGGTCTAACAGCATGGTGAACATGGCGATTATTTTTAAAGCGCTGCCACTTAAGGGTTGCAATTTTTTTAAAGCTATATTTTCAGTCTCATTCATAAACAGCTCCTGCCTTTTTACTAAAAATCCAGACTGGGTGTGATACTTGTTATAATAAAAAAGTCATAAATCTTTAGAAATTCTAAACATTCATGACCTTAACAAAAAATAAAAGCGCGAGACGGGGATCGAACCCGCGACCCCCTCCTTGGCAAGGAGGTGCTCCACCGCTGAGCCACTCGCGCATATCTTATAGAATGTGATGTGTACCACACGCAAGTAATAATTTATCATAGAAAGAGTGAGCTGTCAATGATTTTTTTGAAAAAAGGAAAAAAAATGTTGTAACAGTTCAGCCTTTTCTAGTAAAGATGGATAAATGAATGCGGCATAGAGGCTTTGGGTGACGGACGTGGGAGACGGCAGAGCATAGGATAGTCTTCCGGACACGCTTTCGCTCTGCAAAGACGCAGCGGTACTAATGCACCAAAATACGGTGCATAAGTGCCGGCGACTTTGCCAAGGTCCAAAAGACT
>JAMPFB010000083.1 GCA_023664735.1 Robinsoniella sp.
TGATTTAGTACAAATACTCGAAGCAGGAACGATGCACCGTCTGGGTGTAATAAGCAAACAGGGTATGGTTTAATGGATTCGGTAAAAGCCCATTTTAGGGCTGATAATAAACCACCACTTGAAGTGGTGGTTGACTGATATGGGGTAGTAGTGCAAGAGCTTATTGTCTGCCAGATAAAGGAATCTGCAGATAATCCATTAAAGCAGTTTCTAAAAGTCGGGAGTAGTTTACTTTTTGCTCCTCGGCAAGTCGTTTTAACCATGCTGGAAGTGTGATATTGGTTTTGACGCGTTCATTATCTTTTTTCATGCGGAATAAATCGGGATGAATGGTAACAGGCATCACGATATTTCCTTCTGTATCTTCTCTGGGCAGACTAACAGATGGAGTGGGAATATTCTCATGGTCACATTCCATACTGTAGACATGGAGGCTTGCTGCTTCTGCTGCCATGCGGGAGGCTTCTTCCAGATTATTTCCAAAGCTGGTGCATCCGGGTAAGTCGGGGAAGTATATGCTGTATGAGCCGTCCGTCGATGGTTCAAAAACTGCAAGGAAAGTTAAATTCTGCATAAAATATGCTCCTTTATTCCCGCGGCGGCAGACATCAGCGTTTGCCGCCGCAATTAATATGTTAGGGATAGATTTACGGATTCACAATATTCCGCGCCTCCCCGTCGAGGAACGCCGCGATATTTTTACAGACTTCTGTGACAAGATTGACGCGCGATTCGGTGCTCGCCCATGCCATGTGCGGCGTGATCACCAGTTTCGTGCTGTCCTGAATCTTGGCTAACGGATTGTCCTTAGTCATCGGCTCTTTTTCCAGCACGTCGAGTCCAGCGGCGGCGATCTGATTACTCATCAGCGCATCGTAGAGCGCCTGCGTGTCCACGACGGGTCCTCTCGCCACGTTAATGAGAATGGCGGTTTCCTTCATCTGCGCCAGCGCCTCGCGGTTGATCAGTCCGCGCGTCCGGTCGCTGAGCGGACAGTGGAGCGACAGGATATCGGATTCTTTTAATAAAGTATCCAGCTCCACCCGTTCATAATCCGTACAGGCGCTCTTGCCGGAGGCGGAGTAGAAGATCACCTTACAGCCGAACGCCTGCGCAAGCCCTGCCACTCTGCGCCCGATCGTTCCCATGCCGACGATGCCCCATGTTTTTCCTTCCAGATCGTTAAAAGCCCTGTCGAAGTTGGAGAACCGCTCCTGCGCGCTGTAGGTGCCCGATTTTACATAGCTGTCATAGAAAGCAATCTTTTCGGTCAGCATAAGCGCCAGTAGGAGTGTGTGCTGCGCGACCGCTGGTGTGCAGTAGTTGACGACGTTGGCGACTTTGATGCCGCGGCTTTTGCAGTATGCCAGATCGACATTGTCGAAACCTGTTGCAAAAAGGCAGATCAGCTTCACATGAGGGGCGTCCTTCAGGGTAGTTTCGTTCAAAGGCGCCTTGTTGACGATAATGATGTCCGCGTCCTTCACCCGCTCGGCGGTGTTCTCCGCGACCGTGTTCGGGTAATAAGTTACCTCCCCGAATTGTTCAAAGCAGGATACGTCAATATCCGTTCCCACACTGTTTCTCTCTAAAACGACCAGTTTCATATCCATCCTCCGTTTCCGGCTTCTGCTTCCCCAAGCGCTGTGTGAGCAAGACGTTTTGTCATAGCCCGACCTGCCCGATTCCGCTTCAGGATAACAGAAAACCAAATATTTGCAATATGAAATTATTGTAACACAGCGGCGGCGGTTTTCCAATCATGGGATTGTAATGATTTGAAAAATGATACAGATTGCTTTCTTGAAATTCTATTTACACAGCCTCAAAATATTTCTTTTGAAAATGCAGAGGACTTTTCTATTTCCAATGCTGATAGAGTAATATATAATGCCAACGAAAATATACTTTATTTCCGCGAGCAACGAATCAAAGTCATGCTTGCCATTAGTATATTTAATATTATTCTTAATTGACATTGTTGCTTTTATTTATGGATTAAAAAAGAAAAAATGGATTTTATTTATTCTAATAACATTGATAATGGTATTAGGAATCGTTACACTCGGATACTTATGGGTAAGATCGCCAATGTGATACAATTTCCCATTTGCAGATTAAATGATTGAAATTTTCTTATTTTTCAAGACTTTTAGTGCCATATATAGCTTCATTTATAGTGATATGCTATGTATTTTCCTTATTTTTGCCCTTATGGATATTTTACAAGGGAAAGCTTGGTTTATATATGTTTGCACAATGCAAAACTTTGTAATGCAGAAATCGTTTATTTGATTGACAATGTTTGCACTTACACATACAATAGAAGCAAAATAAAACAAGGAGTGATATCAAATATGTCCACTACAAATATTAATGTTCGTGTTGATTCTGCATTAAAACAGGAAGCAGAAACTCTTTTTAATGATCTTGGATTAAATATGTCTTCTGCAATTAATATGTTCCTGCGTTCTGCCATTAACTATAATGGCATACCGTTTGAAATCAAACGTCTTACACCAAATGCGGAAACAAGGGCTGCGTTGGATGAATATGAAGAAATGAAAAAGAATCCCGGTAATTATAAGCGTTATGAATCGTTTGACGAAGTGTTAGACGAGGTATTTGCCGATGCTTAAAATTGTTCCCTCTAATCAATTTAAAAAGGATTTGAAACTTGCAAGAAAACGTGGATGCAAAATAGAGCATTTGCGGGACGTTGTTAATGCATTGGCAAATGAGCAAAAGCTGGATGAAAAGTACCGTGATCACAGATTGGCGGGTAATTATAACGGATTTCGGGAGTGTCATATTGAACCGGATTGGCTTCTTATTTACCGCATCAATCAAGATGCTCTTGAATTATTCTTATTCCGTACAGGAACACATTCTGATTTCTTTTAATGGCTATTTGCATGATTAAAGTAGGTAAAAGATTATTGCATATTCTACCAAATTATGCCATACTATACCTGTATTTACAGCCCAAAAGAACTATGATAAAAAATTACGATAATAGAATTACGACAAAAAACTCAAGATAAAAGAAACCAAGATAAAAAAACCAAGACAAAGAAATTATAATACCCCCATCACAGCCAAAATACCGCAATCAAGAAATCTAAAAAAGGAGCTATCCATGATTATAACCCTTCCCGAATCCGTAAAGAAAATTATCACCACCTTAAAGCAGGCTGGCTTTGACGCCTACGCAGTAGGCGGCTGTGTCCGGGACAGCCTGTTAGACCGGAAGCCGGATGACTGGGATATTACCACCTCGGCACTGCCGGAGCAGGTAAAAAAGCTGTTTAAAAGAACCATTGACACAGGAATCAAGCATGGAACAGTTACCGTTTTGATGAGACCGGAAACCTATGAGGTAACCACCTATCGGATAGACGGTGAATACGAAGACAGCCGCCACCCAAAAGAAGTGTCATTTACCAACAACCTGTTAGAAGACCTGAAACGGCGGGATTTTACCATCAATGCCATGGCATTTAATGAGGAATCCGGCATTGTGGATGCCTTTTCCGGCATGGAGGACTTGAAAAAGGGAATCATCCGGGCGGTGGGAAATCCGAAGGAGCGTTTTACAGAGGATGCCCTCCGTATGATGCGTGCAGTCCGTTTTGCCGCACAGCTAAATTATAAAATAGAAGAAGAAACGAAAAAGGCGATAAAGGAATTGGCATACACATTGAAAAATATTAGCGGCGAGCGGATACAGGCAGAGCTGGTGAAGTTAGTCACATCTAACCACCCTGAGCAGATGCGCCTTCTTTATGAAACAGGAATCACCGGGATTATCATGCCTGAATTTGATCTTGCCATGGAGACAGGGCAGAACCATCCCCATCACTGCTATTCAGTAGGAGAGCATATTATCCATTCCATGGAAGCGATTGCTAACCAAAAGGTATTGCGCCTTACCATGCTTTTTCATGACATTGGAAAGCCTCTAAAGCATACAGTAGAAGCAGATGGTTATGATCATTTTCATGGACATGCAGGTAAGTCTGCGGATATTGCCAAGGATATTTTAAAGCGCCTGAAATTTGATAATGATACCATTGACCGGGTTACAAGGCTTGTTTTGCATCATGATTACAAAATTGAACCAGAAAAGAAATACGTGCGCAGAGCCATCCATAAAATAGGAGAGGACATTTTTTCAGACTACTTACAGGTACAGCGGGCGGATATAGCTGCGCAAAGCTCATATATGCGGGAGGAAAAGTTAGAAAGGCTTGCGGCAGTTGAAAAGCTGTATAATGAGATTATCCAAGATCAGGAATGCATTTCTTTAAAAACCCTTGCAGTAAAGGGAGCTGATTTAATAGAAGCGGGCATAAAGCCCGGCAGGGACATGGGCATTATTTTAAATGAAATGCTGGAGCTTGTACTGGAAGACAATACAAGAAATAATCGGAAATTTTTGTTGGAATATTTAAAAAATAGGAATAACTGAAACATACTTTTCTTCTTTTCTTCATAAGATTAGTATTGACTAACGGATTGGGGGAAGAAAAGTGAATGACAGAGCAGTATCCTTATTGGAAAATTATGATTTCACAGTAAATAAAACAAAAAAGGGAAGAGGGGCTATTATTGCGGAAACAGACAAGGGCTTGAAATTGTTTGCGGAATATAACGGGCCAAAGGAAAAGGTAGATTTACAGGAACTTTTAATGGATACAATAAAAGCAGCCGGCTTTTTCAATATAGATTGTTTTGTACGCAATAAAGAAGATTCCATTCTTTCCGTTGATTATGACGGAAAGGCTTATATGGTAAAGGATTACTATTTAGCAAGGGAATGTAATGTAACGGACAGGCGGGAGTGCAAAAGAGCGGCTCTGGCTCTTGCAAGGCTCCATAAAGCAATGAGAGGAAATTTTACCGAATATCCGGTTACTATTTCTAAAGAAATATTCAGCAGCGAATTTCAAAAGAGGAATCAGGAATTAAAAAGAGTGCGGAATTTTATAAGAAAGACATCCAGAAAAAATGATTTTGAAATCTTGTTTCTGGAATGTTTTTCCCATTTTGAAAAACAGGCAGAAAAGGCAAAGGCATATCTGAATGAAGAGGTAATTGATGTGCTTTGCAAACGGGTGCTGAAGGAAGGGATGTTTTGTCATGGAGACTGCTCCCACCACAATATTTTGTTAGATGAGGATAACATTTATATTGTAAATTTTGAAAAATTCAGGCAGGATATTCAGGTAAAGGATTTAACTTTATTCCTAAGGAAAGTTCTGGAAAAAAACAGTTGGTCGGGAAGTCTTGGAATGGAAATTCTGGATACCTATCAGCAGGTGCTTCCTTTTACAAAAGAAGAAGCAGGATATATTTATGCAAGGCTGATTTATCCCGAAAAGTTCTGGAAAATCGCCAATGGATACTTAAATCAAAGAAAGTCCCTGCCAAGCAAAAGACAAAAAGAAAAACTGGAAACTCTTCTTGCCAGTGAACGGGAAAGAGAGCAGTTTTTAAAAATATTTGAAGACACATATTAAAAAATTTTTATAAAACAGGTTTTTTGGAAAGAAAAAAAATGTTATACTACTTGGGACGACTTCAAAAAAGGAGGCATCTATGAAAAAATATAGAATGCTGCTTTTTTTGGGAGCGCTGCTGTTGCTCATGGGTTGTTCCAAAACAGAAGAAGCAGTCCTGCAGACAGAGGATTCAGGGCAGGCGGAAGCTTATGAGTTGGAAAAAGCAGACTCTCTTGACTATGCAGCCATTGTAAAGATTGATGAAAAAAATCAGGCAATTACCTATAAGAATGTTGCCAGCGGAAGAAATTATACATTATCCTATAATGGCGCCACCAGCATGAAAAACCGTTTTGATGAGGAAATTGTTGTGGGGCAGCTTAGGGAAGGAGATATGGTGCAGGTAACCTTTTTAAAAAACAAAAAGCTTGCACGAAAGGTACTGTTAGATAAAAGCTGTAATATTATAGAAGAAATAGATGATTTTTCCATTAACCGGGCAGCTTCTACCATGATGATTGCCGGGCAGCAGTATGAGCTTTCTGGCAGCCTTGCAGTCCTGTCTGAAAAGGAAGAGGTTGGGCTGATGGATATTAATGATGCGGATATGCTGAGAGCCCATGTGGTGGATCATACAGTGCACAGTCTGGTAATTGATAAAGGACACGGCTATATCCGCCTTGTAAATGATGAGTACTTCATTGGCGGTTTTATTGAAGTTGGACAGGATATTATAAAGCCTGTTACGGAAGGTATGCTCTTAGCAGTGCCGGAAGGAACCTATAAGGTATTGATTACCAATAAGGGCTATGGCGGAGAAAAAGAAGTAACGGTGGAAAGAAATAAGGAGACCCAGATTGACGTAGGCGACTTGAAGGGAGAAATCGTGAAAATGGGGAAAATCCTGTTCCTCATAACGCCGGATGAGGCAAAGCTTTCCATTGATGGCAAGGAAGTGGATTACAGCAAGCCTGTAGAGCTGGAATATGGCATCCACCAGATTGTTTTAAAGGCTGATGGTTATGCTACACTAACCAAATATATCAAGGTGGGACAAGAGCTTGCCAATATTGAAATTACTATGGAGACAGGGGAAAGTACGGACACTTCTGAAGAAGAAGAAACTTCAGAAGGGCAGGGGACAGGAAATAGCTCTGTATCTTCCAATTCCACGGTATCTTCAGCACTTTCCAAATATGTGGTCTATATTGACGCACCGGAAGGGGCGGAATTATACGTAGATGGAGCTTATGTAGGGGTAGTGCCTGCGTTTTTTGTAAAAGAAAGCGGTAATCATACGATAACTCTTAGAAAGAGCGGCTACCAGACAAGAAGCTATTCGATTCAGATTGATGACGAAGAAAAGGATGTTACTTATTCTTTTTCTGACTTAATTGCATCCGGCCAATGATAGAAAGCAAATATAAAGGAAATGTTGATTAGCGACTGCTAACTCAATGATTATAAAGGAGGAGAAAATTTATGAATTACAAGGAAGCTTATGAAGAATGGTTATCCAATCCATACTTCGATGAGAACACAAAGGAAGAGCTAAAGGCTCTGGCAGGAAATGAAAAGGAAATAGAAGACCGTTTCTACAGGGAGCTGGAATTTGGTACAGCAGGTCTTCGGGGCGTTATCGGTGCAGGTACGAACCGCATGAACATTTATACAGTCAGAAAGACCACACAGGGTCTTGCCAACTATATTATGGCACAGGGTGGTAAGGATAAAGGTGTAGCGATTGCTTATGATTCCAGACGCATGAGCCCGGAATTTGCAGATGAAGCAGCGCTTTGCCTTGCTGCTAATGGCGTAAAGGCATATGTCTTTGAATCCTTAAGGCCTACTCCTGAGCTTTCCTATGCAGTGCGCAAGCTAGGCTGTATTGCAGGCATCAACATTACGGCAAGCCATAATCCGCCGGAATATAACGGCTATAAGGTATATTGGGAGGATGGCGCACAGATTACACCGCCTCACGATAGTGGCATTATGGCAGAGGTTGCCAAGGTAACTGATTTTAATACGGTAAAGACTATGGACAAGGATGCTGCCAAGGCAGCAGGCACCTATGTGGTAATTGGCAAGGACATTGACGATCCTTACATTGAAGAATTAAAGAGTCAGGTTATCCATTGGGATGCCATTAAGGAAGCACAAAAAGACATTAAGATTGTCTATTCTCCTCTCCATGGAACAGGAAACATTCCTGCAAGACGTGTCATGAAGGAGCTGGGCTTTGAAAATGTATATGTAGTAAAAGAACAGGAGCTGCCAGACGGCGAGTTCCCAACAGTTTCCTATCCAAATCCGGAGGCGGCAGAAGCTTTTGAGCTGGGTCTTAAGCTGGCAAAGGAAGTAGATGCGGATTTAGTGCTTGCTACCGATCCGGATGCAGACCGTCTTGGTGTTTACGTAAAGGATACCAAGTCCGGAGAATATATTACTTTAACCGGAAATATGTCAGGCTGCCTGCTTGCTGACTATGAAATCGGACAGAGAAAGGCTACAAAGGGACTTCCAGAGGACGGAGCCCTGATTAAAACCATTGTTACCACCAACATGGCAGATGCCATTGCAAAAGCATATGGCGTAAAGCTCATTGAGGTGCTGACCGGCTTTAAGTATATCGGACAGCAGATATTAGGCTTTGAGCAGTCCGGAAAAGGAGAATATTTATTTGGTTTTGAAGAAAGCTATGGCTGCCTGATTGGTACCCATGCAAGGGATAAAGATGCCATTGTTGCTACTATGGCTCTTTGTGAAGCAGCGGCTTACTATAAGACACAAAACATGACCTTGTGGGATGCTATGATTGCCATGTACGAAAAATATGGTTATTACAAGGATGATATTAAATCCATTACCTTAAAGGGCATTGAAGGCTTACAGAAGATTCAGGATATTTTAAATACACTTCGTGAGAATACTCCTGAAAAGTTTGGAGATTATACCGTAGTGTCTGCAAGAGATTATAAAACAGGCATTATTAAGGATATCAAAACAGGCGCTGAGTCCGAAACGGGACTTCCAAGCTCCAATGTGCTTTACTATGACCTGACAGATGATGCATGGTTATGCGTAAGACCTTCCGGCACAGAGCCGAAGGTGAAATTCTACTATGGCATAAAAGGAAACTCTTTGGAAGATGCCGATGCAAAATCAGCAAAGCTGGGCGAAGAAGTGCTTGCTATGATTAATGGCATGTTAGGGTAATAAGCGTATTATGGAAAAGAAAACTTATACAATGGATGATTTTGTCCATATTATTGAGAAGCTTCGCAGCAAAGACGGCTGCCCATGGGATAAAGAGCAGACTCATGAGTCCTTAAAGCCTTGTATGCGGGAGGAAGCTGCAGAGGTTTTGGCGGCAATCCGTATATTGGACAAGACCGGCAATCCGGAAAATCTTAGGGAGGAGCTGGGCGATGTATTGCTGCAGGTGGTGATGCACAGCCAGATTGCAAAGGAAGAGGGATATTTTACTTTAGAGGATGTGGTACAGGAAGTCAGTGAAAAGATGATTCGCCGGCATCCCCATGTATTTGGAAATGTTCAGGCAGAGGATTCCTCGCAGGTATTGCAGAACTGGGAGGAAATTAAAAAAGAGGAAAAGCAGGGGAAGGAATGGGTAAAAACACCCTTAAGGGACATTCCCCCTGAACTGCCTGCTTTAGTAAGAGCCGGAAAGACCATAAAGAAAACGGACAAGCTTTATGAAAAACAGTCAAATACGAAGGAAACCCTTGCTTCCATAAAAGAGAAGATAGAACAGTTAGAAAAGCTGGAGGAATCAGCTACATCCTTGCAGAAAGACCAAAAGCAGGCATGGGAACAGGCTTTAGGCGGAATGCTATGGGATATTTCCAATCTTTCCAGACTGGTTTCTGTTGATGCAGAACAGGTTCTCATAAATAAAATAGAAGATTTTATAGAAAAATATGAATAAATAGTTAATTATTTGGAAAAAAAGCCGTAAAATAGCCTTTTTTCCTTGACAAAAGATGGAAAACAGACTATATATATGTATAAGCGTTTTTTATCAAAACGAAAAAATATACTCGTTAAAGAGGAGGAGTTCAAGAATGAACAAAACAGAATTAGTAGCAGCTATGGCTGAGCAGGCAGAAATTTCCAAGAAGGACGCTGAAAAGGCTTTAAAGGCTTTTACAGATGTTGTAGCAGAAGAATTAAAAAAAGGTGAAAAAATTCAATTAGTTGGTTTTGGTACTTTTGAAGTTTCTGAAAGAGCTGCTAGAGAAGGAAGAAATCCTCAAAGTGGAGAAGTTATGAAGATTGCAGCTTCTAAAGCTCCTAAGTTCAAAGCTGGTAAGGCTTTAAAAGATTTAGTAAACGGTAAATAAGAAATCGTTGCTTCTTGGGAACCTGCTTTTCGGCAGGTTCCTTTTTTCACTTAATTTTTTTACCAAAAAAGGAAATCCGGCAGGATTTGCAGAATAGATATGTCAGATGGCAGAAAAGAGGAAGAAAAATGAGATTAGATAAATATTTAAAGGTATCACGCCTTATAAAAAGAAGGACGGTAGCAAACGAGGCATGTGATGCAGGCAGAGTCATGGTAAATGGCAAGGTTGCAAAGGCAGGCGTGGAGGTAAAGGCCGGAGACAGGATTACGATTAACTTTGGCAATAAGGATGTATCTGTGGAGGTATTGACGGTACAGGAAACCGTAAAAAAGGAAGAGGCAAAAGAAATGTTCCGTTATTTGTAAAAAAGGTATATTATATCCCCCTTTAGAATATATTTAAAAAAGATTAGGAGGGATATTTTATGGAGGATTTAAATAACGTAAAGCAGCGTGCCCACAAATTCATGCTGACAAATAGAAGGACATGTATGGTAAGCGGCGTTGCAGATGTGTTGTCCTTTGACTTATCGGAGATTCTGTTGGAAACAGATCAGGGAATGCTCATGATTAAGGGCAGTGACCTGCATGTAAACAGACTGACCTTAGAAAAGGGAGAGGTGGATATTGAAGGCAAAATAGACAGCCTGACTTATTCAGAAGTATCCAGCTACGGAAGCAAAGGAGATTCTCTATTGGGAAAACTGTTTAAATAATATGAGTCCTGAAATTATAAATGAGTCTCATTTCCTGTTCTATTCCATATTGTCGGGAATTATTATTACTGTGGTATATGATGTGATTAAAATTATCCGGAATGTAATTCCCCACAATGGTTTTTTTGAAGCGTTAGAGGATACTGTTTTTTGGATATTTGCTTCTCTTTTTCTTTTTTCCATGCTTTACAGGGTGAATAACGGAACAGTCCGATGGTTTGCCATAGCAGGTACATTTATAGGCATGTTGGCTTATAAAAAAATCTTAGGACAATATATTGTGGAAATTATGTCAACAATTATCAATCAGCTACTACATGTGGTATTTAAGCTGCTAAGTATCCTTTTTTCCCCAGTAAAATGGCTTATTTCCAAGGGTTGCCGAATGTTTAAAAAAATGAAAAAGTATGGTAAAAAGCGGTTGACGGGCAACGTGAAAAAGGTTAAGATGTTATTATGTAAACACCAAAAAGGTGAAAAACGGGGACGAGGTTACAAAGAGAATGAGGGCAAATCGAAAAGTCGCCTTTCGGGGAAAAAAGCGCCAGAATAAAATGGGCATGTTTTTGGTTACTCTTGTAGTATTTATGATGCTTGTGGTGGTTTCCATAAACAGCATCCAGCTTAGGGAGAAACAGGCAGAATATAAAGTAAGGCAGGAACAGCTTCAGAAAGAAATAGACGCAGAACATGAAAGAGCGGAAGAAATAGAAAATTTTAAAAAGTATATAAAGACAAAGGCATACATAGAAGAAGTAGCCAAGGATAAGCTTGGGCTTGTTTATGATGGTGAGATTATTTTTAATACTGAGGATTAGAAGGCACTGATGTTATATTGCATTGGTGCTTTTTTTGCGGCAGGATGGGAACTGTAATAGTTTAAGTTTAGCCTGCTTTTTTGAAGGTGGTGGCTAAGCTGGACGCAACAGAGGGATGAGAGTGGATTGGCTTTCCTGTTTTTGATGGCGCTTTTCCTAAACAGCCTTGGAAAAAAGGCTGATACCGAACGGGTCGTCATATAGCGCCCTCCATGGCGCGATATGACTAAAATT
>JAMPFB010000084.1 GCA_023664735.1 Robinsoniella sp.
GTAGAAAATGTGCTCTGCATAAAACCTGCTCTGCGCCTGTGGGCTGAACTGTTACCACCAAAATAAAAAAAGTGAAAAAAAGGGATAGCCAAAATCATTTTTTTTTGTTACAATAATATCTGCTGGTAACAGCAGTTTTTATCGAAGCGTGGCTCAGTTTGGTAGAGCGCTGCGTTCGGGACGCAGAGGTCGCGTGTTCGAATCACGTCGCTTCGATTGCTTGTGGGAGTGAAAGCATCAGATTTTTTGAATTTGGTGCTTTCTTTTTTTATTCAAATGTTTTTTCTCTAATATATTTGAAAACTCAATGAAAATTGAAGATTTATTCCGTTTATAGAGCGAATGAAGCCATGATTTAATAATCTATTTTTGACGGCCTAAAAATCCGTTTTATGCCTATGGGCTGAACTGTTACTTTTGCATTGGATTTTTCGTAAAAATATTGACATTTGATATCTATTGCGATAACATTTGCAATGGCAAACGAAAAAAGAAGAAGATACAATAAATAGTGATTGGGCAAAATCTTGATTGATATACTCAAAAGTGCATAGTGATTTAAAGAAATGGAGAATGTGTAGATGAAAAAAATACTTGTCACTGGTGGGACTGTTTTTGTAAGCGGATTTATTGAGAGTTATTTTGTTAAACGAAACTGTGAAGTATATGTAATGAATAGAAATTCAAGAACACAGGTAGAAGGAGTACGTTTGATAGAATGTGATCGGAATAATATAGGGGAAAAACTCACAAATTATAGGTTTGATATAATCCTTGATGTTAATGCATACACAAAAACGGATATAAAAAATCTGTTGGATGCAGTTAGAGGTTTTAATAGGTAAAAGTTACTGTCACGGCAAGCGATATAAAGGCGAAAAAGCTTAAATTGAATAAAAGCATGGAAATAATGGCAGGCGGGAAAATCACACTAAAGCCGGAGTTTACACCAGTCAACACGACAAATCAAAAGTTAGATTACACCAGTTCCAATACTGATGTAGCAACGGTAAATTCAAAGGGTGTGGTAACGACTAAAAAGGCAGGAAAGACAACCATTACAGCTAAAACGAAGGACGGCAGCAAAAAGACTGCAAAGTGCAAGATTACGGTAAAAGGACCTAAAAAAACATCTTTGAATAAAATTGACAATTCTAAAAAAGGCACCGCAATCCTTAGCTGGAAGGAAGTAAAAGAGGCAGACGGATATGAGATTTACATGTCTACCGATAAGAAAAAGTACAATAAGATTCAGACTGTGAAGAAAAGTTCCACTACTACATCTACGATAAAAAAACTGAAAAGTAAAACAACTTATTACTTTAAAGTAGTTACGTATGTTAATGTGGGTAAAGGAAAAAAAGCATATGGCGGAGAATCTAAAGTAGTAAAGGTAACGATTAAGTAATATATTAGATTATAAGGAAGGGGCTGTCGCTTTAACGAATGAAAATTCAAAGTTTAAAGCGACAGCCTTTTTCCTAATAAGTTTTAATGCACCTTTATTATTTAATTAAATGAATCCGGGCTTGCGTATTTGTCAGGGCTGATGCAGCAGCCATTTTGATATTTAATCGTCATATACAGCGTTTCTTCTCCATCGGAAAGCTTTACATAGCACACATCATCTTGAAAACGGTCTGTAATTTCCATTTTTTGTTCCTTATAATAAACCCAGACAGTGCCGTCCTCTTCATATTTTACTTCCGGTGAATTTAGTTCTTCTAACAGTTCTTCTTCTGTTAGTGGACGTTCGTTTCCATCGTCATCAAATGCGACTCCACCGCCACCCCGTTCTATCAGGGCGCCATCGTCATTTTGATAAGATATATTATAGGTGCCGTCTGTACTGTATTTAAAGTCCACATTGGTCTGATCTCCATATATCCAAAGCTGGATGGTTCTCTGAATGCCCCCGATATTTGCGGCATAGGCAACACCGCTTCCTCCTGCCAGAAGCATACATACTGCTGCGGCTGCTATTGCTGTTTTGAATCTTGCTTTTTTGCTGTTTAAAATCATATGTTTCACCTCCAAGGATAATTCGCCAGAGGGATGTAGCACTGAAAACGCCTGTTTGTATTTTTCTTTATTCGTCATTTTCCCATTCCTCCTGCAATTTTTCTCGAAGCAGCCCACGCCCGCGCGACAGCCTGACTTTAACATTACTTTCAGTTAGCTTTAAAATATCAGCAATTTCCTGCACCGAGTAATCTTCATAATAAAATAAATGGATTACAATACGGTACTTGTCCGGCAGATGCATTACTGTTTCAAACAGTTCTTCCGATTCCGGTGTTTCAAAGACCAATGTTTCCATATAATCCTCAAGGGACATTTTATTTCTGCGCCAAAAGGTGCGGTTTATGTTTTTTGCTTTATTGATTGCTACCCGAATCAGCCATGCACGTATGTGCTGCTCGCTGTCAAATTCTTTTTTTAATGAGTAATACTGAATGAATGTATCCTGCACAACATCTTCTGCGTCTTCTGCATTTTTGCAGACGTTAAAAGCAACGGCGTAAAGATTGTTCCGATATGCTTCATACAGCTTTTGTATTGATTGTCTCATGAGCTCTCCTTTGTTTGTTTTTAAAGGCCTTTCACTAATAGTACAATACCCATGTCCAAAAGGTTACAAAATCCCTGAAAAAATTTTTATTTATTTTAGCATCCAATCATAAACAGCTCCTTTGGGCATAAAAAACGCCACTTTACAATAAGTGACGATTTCTTTTTTTGATTATTTTGTTGTTACCGTATAAGCCATTCGTAATCCTATCTTCCTCAACTGTTAAAAGTTCCTCACGGAGCTTTAATATCTTTTCCCTGCGGTTATACGTTCCAATATCCATAACCACCAAATTCCCCTCACCAATAGTACAATACTTATGTAAAATTTTTATTTAGTTTAAAAATTCTCTAACTCTTCTCAAAAATTCAATTGCTTTGCCATATTGTTCTTGTGCTTCCTCTTTCGTAACAATAAAAAAATCTGAATAATCACATTTTTCTCTAATTCGATAAGCTGAATCAATAATTTTATAAATTTCTTTATCAAAATCTCCTGTATGCACATGATATTGATTAAAATGAGCAATTACAGATGAATGTTTCGATGCATCAAATCCATCTAATACATTTACTGCCCTAATAGAATGAAAAATAGCATAATAAGATCTGTTAATTGCGCCCTTATATAAGCCATTCTCTATATTTATTCGTGCTGTTTGAATATCCTCTTCTGCACGTTCTAAGCGATATTTTGATAAATTCCTTTGGCTAGGTTGCATACAAAACAACTCCTTCGTTTACTACATTACGATAAAATGGTGATATTTGTTTCCATTGGTTAAATTCCGCATAACATACATCAATAATTGAAAAAACTTTTAAATATTCTAATGCAAAATCCGTTGAAACATCGCATAACTTTTTTTGATATTTTTTTAATTCTTCTGTGGACAAGTCAACTAATAACATAATGTCAACATCCGATTCAGGTGTGGCAGTTCCCTTGGCAATGGAACCATAAAGAATAATTGATTTCAGCTTACTTCCATACACTTTTAACAAACTTTCCGACAATTTATCTAAAATACCTTTTAATTCTTTATCTTGTACCATACACTCACATCCTCTTTCTTTTATTATACGGCATTTCAAAATTTTTGTATATAAAATATCTTTGGCTAAACTGTTACACTTCTAAATCTTCCTATTTTTTCATATGTTTATAAAACAAGCCAATTTCATTCGATAACTTATACGGAGCTTCCACATTTACTTCATGCCCTGTACTATCAATCAAGCCAAAACCGGCGCCGGGTATCAGATTTACCAAAGCCTTTGCTGCCTTTCTATTTGCTTTATCCCTTTCTCCGCAAATAATAAAAGACGGGCATGTTATTTTGTGCAAGTCCTTTTGGAAATTCAAAGGCGCCATGGATTTTGTTAATTGAATCATATCACTTTTCTTTAATCCGCTTTTTGAAAAGGAATGTTCCGGCATAACATGAAAAACCATATTTTGTATTTTTAAGAGCAGCTTTGGCATTTTGTATTGTGGAGCAATTAGCACCAGCGAACTGACTTTTTCTATATGGTCTATTGTATAGTTTAATGCTAAAACCGCACCTAATGAAATACCACAAAGATTTACCGGCTCTGAAAATTCTTCTATATATTTTTCAAGTGCTGTATACATCCTTTCATAGCTTATTTCGCCATCTTCTAATAATCCAAAAAGGGAAGGGCAGAGTGGTTCTATGTGTTTTGGTAAAGATATAAGAATTTCATTCCAGCTTGAGGGAGACTGCCCAAGCCCATGAAGAAAAATCAGTTTCATTTCAAACCTCCAGATTTTTTATTTCATTGCCTTTTCCCATTTTTGCGATAGACTGTCCGACTGTTTCCAGAATTTCATCATCAATTAGAGGAACTCCCATTTTGTCTAATAATTCTTTTATAAAAACAAATTTATTGTATATTTCTTCTGTGCCTGCAGGATAAACAGAAGGTGTCAGCCATAACTCAAGCAGTGGAAGCAGTTCAGATAATTCTTTTGCATAACTGGTATGGATGGAGCCGTCCTTATTCCCTTCCTTAAAAAGTTCAAACCAAAAGGGGCTGAGCACCTCCCTGTTGGATTCTATAATTCCCGCTAATATGCGAGGATTTTTTAGAATCGGAACGGCCTGCTGTGATAACTCAATCCGTTCATGGTCTGATTGATTTAGTAACATTGCCATTTTCATTTTTTCAAGTCCGTTCAAGTCTTTCCGTTTTTTTACCGCATCAAAAGGATTATTATTCAAAAACATTTTATGGGTTAAAGCATCCATAATTTCTTCTTTGGATTTAAAATGATGATAAATCGCCCCTTTTGTAAGCCCTCCAAGCTCATTGACAATGTCTTGAATAGTAGTGTTGTCATAGCCTTTTTCAAGAAAAAGCCGTTGTGACACATCTAATATTTTCTCTACGGTTACTTCGGGATATTTATTTCGTGCCATAAATAAATCAGCTCCTATTTTTATTCATTCTTTTGGTATGTATATAATATAAAGGTCTTTTTTCTCGTTGTCAATATACATACTGTTGGTATGAAAATATCTTGTAATAGTTTAGACCATAGGCGCAAAAAGGGTTTTTCACAGAGCAAGTTTTTTAAAGCAAAAGCGTGGCGGCACAGAAAATATTCAAGATTGTTTTTTAAAACAGTTTTCATTATACTAAGAAGCAATAAAGTGTTTAAAGCTTATAAGGAGAGAACGCTATGAATAATGTTATTTATACATTTAACGGAAAAGACATAACTATGAATGTATTTATTCAGATAAGAGCAGTGGTTGATATTATTCAGGAACAAATGCAAGTATCCTTTGAAGAGGCAATGATGATGTTTTATCATTCTGATACGTATAAAGTATTGCAGGAAACGGAAAATGCATTGTGGGCGGAGTCAGCAGAATATATTGCTGACAGATATTTTGAAGAAGCCAATATTTCTATTGACTAACATAGTCTGCCTTACTTGCCTATACCCGAATAAATTCGGAATAGGCAAATGCGGCATACTATCAAAAACATCCGCCCAGCCAAAAGCTAAAGCGGATGTTTTTAAAATCCCGGTTTACGAAATATATTAAATGGAAAAATCCAATTGACTGCCCACAGCCCGTTCTTCTTCTGTGCGTAAATGATTGAACCTGTCCTGTTGATAATACTGGTCGATTTTCCGGAGCAGCTCATCTACGGAATTAGCGGTGATGGTTACGGTTTCTTCACTTGTTTCCTTGGCAGCTTTCCTCTTTTCTTCTAAGCGTTCTTCTGCCTTTTTCTTTTCCGCTTTTTTAGCGGCTGTCTTCTTTTCCTGAGCTTTTTCCTGTCCCTTCTTTTCAATACGTTCCTTTTGGGCGGCAAGTGATTTATCAATAACCGCAAAGAAGGAGCTTGTTCCACCGTCATTTACAGTCATTCCGTAAGCCTTTACATTGCTTGCCATGCTGCCAAGCTGGGTTTTCATTTGTGAAAGTCCGGATGTGGCATTGCTTAAAATTGCCTCGTATTTTTGCCGATATGCTTCGTCGGTTGCCATCCGTTCAATCTTATCTGTATCAATTAAGACGGTAAGACCGTTAGGGCTTGCAAAGCTTCCCTTCATCATTTCAGCTTCCTGTTTTTTGTCGGAAGATACCAGTACAAAATTAAGATTTCCATATTTCTTTTTCAGGGAGTTGTAATAATCCAGCGCTGTCTGGCTTAATTTTGGATTGCCGTAAGTACCGGCTCCTTTTACTTCTACCTTGTCCTTCCCATAGGTTTCCTCTGCATTGCTAGCAGCAGATGTACTTTGGGAAGCCTCGTTGGTGGTTCCGCTTTTCTTTTCTCTGCTTTTTTCATAGCCATAAGTAGTTTCATAAGCTTGTGTATACAGGGAATTATTAATAGTTGCCATATTCGATTTCCTCCTTAAAATCTTATTTCCGCAAGTCCGTTTGCAGTTTCTGTTATATTGTTTATCGGCTTTTTTGCTAGATTCTTTATGGAAAATCATTAGGATTGGAAACTTTATTGCTGTAGATTATTTTAACTTGTGGCAGGATATGGCTTTTTATATTTTAGTTGTTGTTCATGTAACAGTTCGGCTTGTTTTTTGAAGGTAGTGGCTGAACGGACGCAACAGAGGGATGAGAGTGGATTGGCTTTCCTGTTTTTGATGGCGATTTTCCTAAACAGCCTTGGAAGGTTGTTGGTACCGGTCGGGTCGTCATATAGCGCCCTCCATGGCGCAATATGACTAAAATTGCCGTCCATGGCAATTTTCCCCTAGGTACCGAAAAGGCTGTTAAGGAAAAGCGCCATCAAAAACAAGGAAGCCAATCCACTCTCATCCCTCTGTTGCTGTTTTATGGCAGGCTGTACTAGAAAAGGCGGAACTATTACTTGTCCATAGGTATAACCAAATAATCTTCAATAGAGGAATCTAAATAAGGATCATATTCATGTTGGTCTACAGCTAAGAAATCGTAAATGCCTTCCTCCAGAACATATTGGAAGTAATAGAAATAACCGTCCTTTGTAAAAAGCTTAATGTCTAATAAGCCATACTTTGCTTTGTTATCTTCTGTCTTAGTATATGCTATCAGGCCTTGTGTAATTTCTGAAGAAGGATACATGCTTTTAAGGATGTCTTTTGTCTGTTCATAAATAGAGGTGTAAAGTGTTTCATTCATTTCGGCATCCGGTCTTATAAAGCCATAAAACTCTCCTCCCTTAAATACCTGCAGTGTTGAAATCTGACCGCTATTTTGTGACAGATTTATAATGTAATTAAAGTCATCAGCTCCTTTGAATGTCACTTCCCAGTCGGCATAATTGCCGCTGACAGGTGTTTCACTTTCTACAAATTCGGTAGTTATATCCATTGCGGCAAAATCTAAGCCGTATATGGTTTCCAAATAGAAAGTGGCTTTTGCGGCTGCCTCTTCCTCAGATAAATCCGTTGCATCCGGATAAGGGTCTGACTGGTATTTCTGATGAGCTTCCTTTAGCTCTTTTGCCGCATCGGAATTTTGCATCACATAGTCGGATTTATGGTAATAATCAATGATTTCCAGTAATTCTTCGTCGGACAGCTCTTTTTCCGGTAAAAAGAGTTTTTTGTTGTAGGTTTCATAGACAAGGGATTGAATATTTTCTGAATCCTCCAGTTTATCTACTATTTGTAAGGTTCCTTCCGGAAAAGCGCCTTCGTTTTCGTATTTATCCCTTAGCTCAGAATAACGTTTTTCTTCTTGTTCGGACATTTCTCTGGAATAAATAATTCCTTCTATACTATGTTCCCTTGTCATATTATGTTCATCGTTTGAATCTGCAATTTCCTCAATTTCACTGTCGCTCATGGAAAGCATTCTTTGCTTTACATAGTCAATAATCTGTGCTGTTACCGGAACGGAAACAAGGCATATGACGGTCAGCGCACAGGCAGCAATGCCAAGCTTGAAAAATGGTCGGCTGCCAGCTTTTTTTGTTGTCTGGCTGGAGGTTTCATTTCCAAGGTCTTCTAACAGGTTGTCAATTTTTATTTCATAGTTTTTACTTGTAGGACATTTGCTTTGTTTTGCAAGCCTTCGTATTTCTTTGTCAAATTTATTCATAATCTTCACCCTTTCCAATGATTGCTTTCCATAAGCTGTTTTAATTCTTCCCTTGCTCTGGAAAGCCTTGATTTTACAGTTCCTTCTGGTATTGTGAGAATCTTTGCAATCTCCTTAACGGAAAATTCTTCAAAATAGTAGAGAATAAGCACTTCCCTAAAGGAATCCTCCAACTGGCATACCAGCTCCAATAGGTCAGAGGCAGTGTCTTTTTTTCCTTCGTTCTGTATAAATAAGGAAGAATCCTCTACCAGCTCAATCCGGTTTCTTTTTTTCAAATAGGATTTGGATTCGTTTACCAGAATTTGAAATATCCAAGCCTTCATTTTTTTATAATTTCTCAATTTTTCCAAGTGACTGAAAGCCTTTAGTATGGTTTCGCCTACAACATCCTCTGCATCCTCTGCGTTTAAAACGATGGAATAGGCAAGACGATACATGGCTGTTTTATTGTTGCTTACAGTTTCTATAAAGTAACTGCTTAAGCATTGTTTATTGCCCTTCATGGGTTTCTCCTTTCCTTACCTTGATGAGTATACTCATATATAAGACATTTTACATGACAGATTGGTTCCAAAAATAGAAAAAAATTATTGTAAAAATCAGGCAAATATTTTCATGGACTTTATAGGAAAAATACATTATGCTAATACTAGTAAGAAATGAATTACTGTTAAAAATCAATCTGTGAAATCCGGATGAAGATAAAAAGGAATCAGACCATGAACCAGAAAAGCAGGAAAAACAGTTTTGTCATACAGGCGGGAATCCTTGCCGCTGCGGGAATCATCAGCCGTATTATCGGGCTTTTATATAGAAGCCCTTTAGCAGCCATTATTGGCGACGAAGGAAACGGGTATTATAGCTCTGCCTATAATATTTATACCATTATTTTGTTAGTATCCTCTTACAGCATTCCTTCTGCGATTTCCAAAGTCATTTCCCAAAGGCTTGCTTTAAAGGAATATAAAAATGCACACCGGATTTTTCAATGCGCTTTGGTTTATGTGTTTATTGTAGGCGGCGCTGCCAGCCTGTTTGCCTATTTCGGGGCATCCCATCTGGTACAGAAAAATGCGGTGGTGGTGCTTCGGGTATTTGCCCCCACTATTTTTTTCTCCGGCATATTGGGAGTGCTCCGGGGCTATTTTCAGGCGCATAAGTCCATGCTGCAGACTTCCGTTTCCCAGATTGTGGAACAGATTTTAAATGCGGTCATCAGTCTGGCAGCAGCCCATCTTCTCATAGGGCTTGTAGCCAATCAGGACGATACCACCAGAGCTGTTTACGGGGCAATGGGAAGCGCAATGGGAACGGGAGCAGGAGTGCTGATTGCGCTTATATTTATGTACTGGGTTTATTCCATCAATAAAAAAACCATTTACAGGCAGATAAAAAAAGACCGGACAAGAGAGCTTTTGTCCACAGACCAGATTTTCCGGATTATTATATTCATGGTAACTCCGGTTATTTTAAGCACGTTTATTTATAATTCCAATACTTCTATCAATCAAAAGATTTTCGAGGAAATATATGGAGCCGTAAAAAGGGTTTCCGAAAAAGAGATTGCTACAATGTATGGGATTTTTGCAGGCAAAGCAGTTGTACTGGCAAATATCCCCATAGCAATTGCTTCTGCCATGTCTGCAGCCATTATTCCTACAGTTTCCGGCACTTATGCCAGAGGCGAAAAAAGGGAGACCAATGAAAAAATCGGGGAGGCAATCCATACTACCATGCTGATTTCCATTCCTGCTGCCGTAGGATTATTTTCTTTAGCAGAGCCTGTAGTTACTTTGCTGTTTCCAAGACCAAAGGAATCCATTGAGCTGGCAGCAGGCTTATTGCAGGTAATGACAGTTTCCATTATTTTTTACGGGGTGTCCACCTTGACAAATGGCGTGCTGCAGGGAATCGGAAAGGTCAATATGCCGGTAATCAATGCGGCAATTGCTTTGGTAATCCAGATTGCGGTGTTAGTGCCTCTTCTTTTATATACGGATTTAGGCTTATATGCCATGGCAATTGCCATGATTGTATATTCCTTTTTCATGTGCATTTTAAACGGTATCTCCATAAAACGGTGTTTAGGCTACAAGCAAAAATATGTGAAGACCTTTGTGCTTCCTTTTCTTGCAGCAGCCCTTATGGGGGTGGCAGCGCATTATATTTATAAAGGGCTGCATTATCTTGTTAAGAGCAATATGGTCTCCCTGTTTGCCTCAATTGGAATGGGGGCGGTTATTTATTTTGTGGCTGCAATCAAGATTGGCGCTATTTCCGAAGCGGAGCTCAGGCGGTTTCCAAAGGGGGGAATGCTTGTGGGGATTGCGAAAAAGGTGCGGTTGCTGTAAAAAAGAAATAGCATTATGAGCATGATGGCAAAAGCGGAAAGGAGGTAACGATATGGCAATTAGAAGCATCGTAGGCGAAGCTACTGAGTATGATAAGAAAATGAGACTGGAAGCAAACAATATTAAAAAAACATACAAAAGAAAAGAAGTCTTAAAGGATATCAGCTTATCCATAAAGACAGGAGAAATCATTGCGCTGGTAGGAACAAACGGCTGTGGAAAAAGCACGCTTCTTCGTATTCTGGCAGGGATTACCATGCCATCAGCAGGAAAGGTCGTTACAAGTCCGGACTGCCGTTTTTCTTTTATTCCGGATAGATATGAAAAATCAAGCTTTACCATTCCCGGTTTTATGGAGCATATGCAGCGTATCTTACATATCAATGCCAAAGAGCAGTTAGAGACTTATTATAAAAATTTTCATTTGGAGGATATGCTGGATACGCCCATGAAGCAGCTTTCAAAAGGAACCTTACAGAAAGCAGCCATAATTCAGGCTTTAATAGGAGAAAAGGATATGCTTTTTATGGATGAGCCTTTATCCGGCCAGGATATAAAGTCCCAGCAATATTTCGTAAAAGAAATAAAAAGTCAAAAAGAGCAAGGCTTGTCAGTTGTCATGGCATGTCATGAGCCTTTTTTAGTAAAGGAGTTGGCAGATAAGGTCTATCAGATAAAAGATGGAATTTTAATAGATGGCAGAGAGTATGGTTAACAGTTCAGCCCATAGGCGCAGGACGAGTTTCCACACAGGGCAGGTTTCCCACAGAGCATGTTTTCTGCGTCGCCACGCTTTCGCTCTATAAAAACGCA
>JAMPFB010000085.1 GCA_023664735.1 Robinsoniella sp.
CTGGCGTTTTTATAAGGGCTCCTTTAGAAAACATGCTCTGTGTGCCCCTTTCTCTGTGCCCGTGGCTGAACTGTTACCCCCGCTCTGCGCCTGTGGGCTGAACTGCTACGGAAAAAGAGTGATATTGGTATGGAAGATAAAAAAACATTATTGGATTTGACATGGCCTATATTTTTAGAAAGCGTGCTGTTTTCCTTGATGGGAAGCGCAGATGTGCTCATGCTGTCCGGTTACTCAGATAATGCGGTAGGAGCAGTGGGCATTGTTAACCAGATTTTGTTTTCTTTTCTGGTGATTGCAAGGGTAATTACGGCAGGAAGCGGTATATTATGTGCCCAGTATATCGGGGCAAACAAAGAAAAAAAGGATATTAAATCGCTGATTTTTACAGGAATCTTCGTAAATGGAATATTGGGAAGCTGTTTCAGTATTTTTCTTGTATTGGGTTATCCGCTGCTATTTCAAATGATGGGAATTGATCCGGTCATGTATGAATATGCCAGAGATTATATGCTGATCATTGGAAGCACTCTTTTTGTTCAGTTTATCAGCATGACAGTTTCCTCCTTTCTGCGGTCTTACGGAAAGACAAAGGAAACGATGCTTATTTCAGTTCTTACTAATTTATGCAATATTATATTGAATTACATACTGATTTATGGGAAGCTTGGACTTCCTTCTCTTGGAGTATCCGGGGCAGCCATTGCAACTGCTCTTTGCAATTTGCTAGGCTGTGTGGCTTTTATGATATTTTTGGGCAAAAGGATTATGCCCGGCTTTTATAAAGCAACAGCATGGGAAGAAAATAAGGCAGTATTAAAGGTAATTCTGCAATATGGAATGCCGGCAGCAGGAGAACAATTTTCCTATACTATGGCAAAGCTGTGCATTATGGCAATCATAACAAGAATCGGGGTGGCGGCGGTTACCACCTACTCTTATCTCAATACCATAGTTAGCTTCGTCTATCTGTTTGCCATGGCAGTAGGACAGGGAAGCGGCATACTCATCGGGTGGAAAATAGGCGGGAAGGAAAGGGAAAAGGCATATGAGATTGGTATTTTTTCTACAAAGCTATCCCTTATCATCAGTATGCTTATAACATTGGTTCTCTTTTTCCTTCGGCGTCCCATGATGGGAATTTTTACAAAGGATCAGGAAATTATCGCATTGGGAGTCATGGTTCTTGCCAGTGAATTTTTGCTGGAAGCAGGAAGAAGCGTAAATCTGGTTCTGGTTAACGGGCTGAGGGCAATGGGGGATGTGAATTTTCCCCTGTATATCGGACTATTTTCCATGTGGTTTTTTGCGGTAGGGTTCAGCTTCCTTTTGGGTATTCCACTTGGCATGGGCTTATTGGGCGTCTGGATTGCGTTAGGTCTGGATGAAGTTTTTCGGGCAGTAGGCATGGCTGTCAAATGGCGGAAAAATTTTCAAAGAGAAGATGAATTGGAGGAAAAGCAGGTTAGCGACGTAGAGGAAGCGTAAATCAGAAAAAAGCGGAATATGAAAAACAAATAAAGGGGCAGTAAAAGGTGGAAGTTAGCTTTGTTTACTGTCCTGCTTTTTTTGTGCTTTTTTCTGATTTCCAAATTTTTTGTAGGCTTTCTAATACTATCTGCGTCTAATTATATGAAGGGAGGCAGAAAATGAAAGAATCTTTGGTACCAAATGAAGAACTGCCGGATATGCAGAGGCTTATTTCAGAGTATGGCAGCCAGCTTTTGCGTATGTGTTATCTTTACCTGCATGATTTGCATCTGGCAGAGGATGCTGTACAGGAAACATACATAAAAGTGTATAAAAACTGGAGCAGCTACAGAAAGGATTGTTCGGAAAAGACATGGATAACTGCCATTGCCATAAATGTATGTAAGTCTTATTTAAGAAGCAGCCAATATAAGCATTGGTTACATTCGGCTAACCAGAATCCGGAATCTTCCTATGAAGATAAGATAAAGGATGATACCGTTTTAAAAGAAATAGCAGGACTGAAACCAAAATACAAGGAGGTCATTTTGCTATTTTATTATGAGCAGTTAAAGGTAAAAGAAATAGCCCGTATTCTTCATATAACAGAATCAGCCGTAACGGTACGGCTGACAAGGGCAAGGGAACAGTTGAAGAGTTCTTTGAAAGGATGGTATTTTAATGAATGATTTAAAAACGTATATTGATTATAAGCTTTCAGATGTAACAGTTAGCAACAGCTTATCAGAAAAAATCCTGCAGCAGACAGCAGAAAGAGGCGTGAAGAAGAAAAAAGCAAGAGGGCATGGCTTAAAAGGAACAGTGGCGGCGGCAGCGCTTTGCCTGCTTCTGACCTGTTCGGTAACGGCTCTGGCTGCCTCTATGCCGTCCGTTAATGATTGGGTTTACAAATTTACCCCCCAGTTTGCACAATTTTTATATCCGATACAAAAAGCTTCAGAAAATCAGGGAATCAAGCTGGAGGTATTGTCTGCAGCAAATGATGCCCATAATGCAGTGATTTATTTTAGCATACAGGATATGGAGGGAAAAGAAAGGGTAAATGAAAAACTGGATTTATGTGATTCAGAATATGTGAAAGGCCCCGTTGTATTTGGTACAGAATTTATCACTTATGATGAAAAGACCAATACGGCATACTACAAAATGCATGGCAGCGGGGGGAAAGACATGTCTAACCAGATGGTTACCTTTTCCTTAAGTTCTCTTATGGGTAATAAAATGACCTATGACTGGTATGATACAAAGCTGGATATGCCATCTTTATTGAACAAGGAAGCTGAGACCATTTTTCTTTCAGAGGTGGAATTTCGAGGAGGCTCTGGCACGTTAAGTGAGCTGCCTTTTGATAGAGTGGCAAATACACAGGAAAGCTCTTACAAAATATTGAAGCCGGATGTCCTGAATATTCCTTTGTCGGAAGAGATAGATTTTGTCACTATTAGCAATATTGGATTTGTGGATGGAAAGCTCCATATCCAGACGAAATGGACAAAGAGCTTTGATAATCATGGAGAACTGCGGATTTTGGATGAAAAAGGCATGATTGGCGATGAGGCAGCAGGAAATGCCATATCCTATGATAATCTTTATTTTATGACGAAAGAAGATATAGAAAGCGAGCCAGACCATGCTACAATGCATTGGGAATCTTCAAAGCATATTGAATATGTCTATGACGTTGGTTCTGTTGAGGAGCTGGCCGGCTACCATCTGTGGGGCAGGTTTGTAAAAGATGGCATATTCATAGACGGAAACTGGAAAGTTAATTTTAGAATGTCGGATATTGAAAAAACGAATATGCTGACAATCAACGATTTAAAGGGAATGGGAGAAAGTGTCGAAATCAGTCCCTTTGGCATTTATATAAAAGGATATAGGGGAAACTATGACGAGGCAAATATTACTATCATGTTAAAGGACGGAAATATTTTGGAGTATTCCGATTTTTCTAGTGATATTTCGGGAGATGGCAGCAGCTATGAACTCTATATTGCATTTGGAGAAGGATTTGATGTCAATGAAATAGCAAGCGTATCGCTGGATCAGATGAATATTTATGAGAATAACCAATAATTTGCAAATAACCAAGTATCCCTTTCATTCGTAAAATAACGGAAAGAAGATAAAAGCAGAAGCTAATAAGCCGCAAAAGCTCTATTAGTTTCTGCTTTTTTTGTTTCACGAAAAGGCAGCCTCCACGAAAAACAGATATCCGGCATATTTTCAGCCAGTAATAAAGATAAATAGATATGATAAATAGAAAGAATAAGCTTTTATATCGGGTCATCGGCTAGTACTTTATTAGCCAGCTTAGCAGCTATGTCCAAAACTAATTCCCTGTCAAAATGATTTAGCTTGCTGTAGTAATAAAAGAGTTGGGAAAAAACCGAGGTTTCTCTTTGAATGGAAACCCTTACATCTACAGGAAGCTTTTCGTTTGTCAGGCATAAAAAATAATCCGTAGACACACCAAAATATTGAGCCAATATGACAATTTGGCTTCCGTTAACATTGGCACATTCCGTTTCCATTTTGCATAAAGAGGATTGGGAAATATGAGTATTCATGCTGAGCTGGTTTTGTGTTAAGTTTTTTTCTGTTCGTAATTCTTTTAATCTTATCTTCATTTGTATTCCTCTCCTGTATTTTAATTTAGTTCAGTGAGAAAAAATATTCCGTTTAGAATATTTTGGAAATATTTTTGGAATATTTTCAGGAAAGGAGGGGGAATTTTAGGATGTGTAAAATTGAACTAAATTAAATAAATGGCAAAAAGGAAAACCTAAATTAGTTTTTCCAATTTTGCCTGTTTTGTAACAGTTCAGACTGACTTTTTTGAGGTGGTGGCTAAGACGGACGCAACAGAGGGATGAGAGTGGATTGGCTTTCCTGTTTTTGATGGCGCTTTTCCTAAACAGCCTTGGGGAAGGTTGTGGATGCCGGACGGGTCGTCATATAGCGCCCTCCATGGCGCGATATGACTAAAATTGCCGTCCATGGCAATTTTACCCTAGGTTACGAAAAGGCTGTTAAGGAAAAGCGCCATCAAAAACAAGGAAGCCAATCCACTCTCATCCCTCTGTTGCTGTTTTGTGGCAGGCTGTACTAGAAAAGAGTTTGCTTGTTTTTAGAGTGTCTCTAATATTATTTCAAAATAGATTGATTCTGCGTTTATACATAGAGCTTACCAATACACAGTGGGAGAGGGCAGAGCATAGGATAGTCTTCCGGACCTTGGCAAAGTCGCCGGCACTTATGCACCGTACTTTGGTGCATTAGTACCGTTGCGTCTTTGCAGAGCGAGAGCGTGTCCGGAAGACTATCCTATGCTCTGCCCTCTCCCACGTCCGCATTCCAAAGCCCCTCTATGCTCTGCCGTATCCTACATCCGTTTATCCATCTTTACCAGAAAAGGACTACAACGCATGTTTTTATTCATTCCTTCCCGCTATGAAAATCATTCCGCATTCTTCAGCGCTTCATCCATAGGAATCTTTCGGATTCTTTTAAAATCAAACACCATGACAATGAAATATCCAATCAGGACAAAGGCAAACATTTTCGCATATCCTACAGGCTGAATGATAAATGTAAACCATCCGCTATAATCAAACATAATCATTTTCCATGCCTCATTCATAACCAGAGACCCTAAAGCAACACAGATGACATCTGCAGCAATTAAAATTATGGTGGTGGAGAAAAGGTACAGGCTTGCTATTTCCCGATTTTCATATCCTAAAATCTTTGTCATGGATATGGCATTTTCGTTTTTCTCTATAATAATCTTAGTAAGCAGGTAAATCAGCACTGCCGATAAAAGAATGCACAAAAACTGGAAATACTGCATATAAGCGCCCATGGAGTGATCCAACTGATCGCACATCTTTGTAATGTCCCGCTCAGTAATAACAGTGGCAATGTTTTCTTCCTCAATATCCGTAATTTCGGAATTGGACATATAACCGCTAAACTCCCCTTCCTCCAAATCAAAGACAGAGCGGTAATTTTCTATGGGCATGAAAACGGTAATGTTTTGGGATTTATCATAAATTCCTGCCACTTCAAGCTGATACTGCTTGTTTTCATACTTTTCACCCAAAGAAATAATATCTCCCACTTTTAGACCGTATTTCTCTTGAAAGGATTCTGAAATATAAACTTCCGTTTCTTTAAGGGATTTCAAATCTGCAATTTCTACATACCTGCTGTCATCTGAAATTCCATAGACCGAAATCTCTTCATCTAATGTATCGCCCTTTTTCAGCAGTGATTTCATACTGAATCTTTCTGCTTCCTTATTTTGGGTACCAAGTACATTTCCGTCTTCATCCTCGTATGATTTTAATACGTACTGATACTTTGCAAACATCATATTCGCTGCATTTTTTTTGTAAAAATCAAGTGTGTCAGGCATTCCCACTGCCATGGCAAGCATTACCATTACAAAGAAAATACCTGCAAAAAGAATAATGTAATTTGGAATATTCTGGAATATGATGCGTAGGCGGAACCTGCTGAAAAATTTCCATCTGGGAAGGCGCATAGCTTTCCGGCGTTTCGTTTTCTTTAAATCATTCCTTAAAAACTGCAAAGGCGTATGCTGCATCATTTTCACAATAATCACAAGATTTACCACAAACATCAGCACAATTGGAATCAGAGTGGTCTTAATAAAAGCATCCGGATTCCATATGGTTTTATAGACTGGAAGAGAGTAACTGTTATAGTACATGGACACTACTACGTTTTTGAATACAGAATATCCCAGTATATTTCCAATGGCTGCCGCAATCAGCGTTACAATGACGGGCATGGAAAGATAATGCAAGACCAGTTCCCCCTTGCTGTACCCGGAAGCCCGAAGAGTACCGATTGTCTGTGATTCCTTCGTGATAGTATTGCTTATGGTAATTGCAAAGATAAAGGCTATAATAATAATCAGGATATCCAAAAGAACGCCGCCCATTGCTTCATCAGACCCCATATCGTTTGTTGCAAAGTTAATGGCAGAATTGGCATACCTAGGAATATAATCTTCAATTTCATTATCATATGTAACAGTCTGTGTGAGCAGAGCCTTTAAGAAATTATCAGAAAGGCTTTTTTCCTCCGTTTCATCCTTTGGCGCCGTTTCATATTTCCATGCATACGTATAATGGATGGACTGGCTTAGGCGGTTGAAACCGCTTTCTGTTACCATTGCCACATTGAACTTCAGGGCATCAAATATAAGATCTGTATTTTTTTCATGAAGAGTGGAATAATTCACATAAGCAATCAGCCCAACGACTTGATAAGATTGCCCGCCAACGGAAATGTTGTCTCCCACTTCAATTCCGCTATTATCCGCATGCATACGGTCAATTGCAATTTCCCCTTCCGTATCGGGAAAACGTCCTTCCATCAGGCAAGCCAGATTAATCTCTTCATTTTTTACGTAAACTCTCACAGTTCCATCAGGTGTACCGTCGATATCCTTATCCTCATCTGCATTCCGGTAAAAATTTTCATATACCTGCACCGGAACAGCTTTAAAGTCGGAAGCATCTAACTCATATTTCTCCTTTGCATCTTCATATTTTTCGTTTATTTCATCCTGAATATCCTCCCATGCCTCATCATATGCCTGCGGATATGCTTCCTCATATGCTTTTTCATAGGATTCTTTATATGCGGTATCATATGTAGTCTGATAATCTCCCGCTTGCCTTGTCTGTTCTATGGCGTTAGGAAGCATTGCTTCCGCCTCTGCTTCATTTAGGCCCTGTGCCAGCAGAGATTCTTTTATCTGCATTTCAAATGCTGTCTCAAATTCTGCGGCAAACTCAGAATCAAATTTTTCCGTAAACTCCTTCTCAAATTCTTTTTGAAATTTTTCATCCAGTTCTTGCTTGGCTTCATCTAAATAATATTGTTTTATATCTGCTTTTTTACCGGATTCAATAGCTGAAAGAAGTTCCCCATCCGCTTGATGGCTCAACTCAAAATGTCCGTCTTCCAGCTTGTATTTTGATATGCCTTCATCGGCTGCTGTCATCATGCTTTCGTTTGCAACATACATTCCGGATACAAATCCAATGGTAAGAATCAAAAACAGGCTTACCAAAAGATATTTTTTCCAGTCGCCCAAAAGTTCTCTGGGGATTCTTTTTAAAAGTGGATTTTTCATTGCTCTAACCGTCCTTCTTACCATTCCAGATTTGCAGCTGAAATTTTGTGTTCATTAATTTCATTACGGCGGACATTTCCGTCACGAAGCTTTATGACATGATCCGCCATGTTTCTAATAGCCTCGTTATGTGTAACTATAATCACAGTGTTTCCGTACTTTGCATTCACGTCTTCAATCAGCCTTAATATTTCCTTTGACGTGTTATAATCCAGCGCTCCTGTAGGCTCATCACAAAGCAGGATATCAGGGTTTTTGACAATTGCACGACCAATAGAGACCCGTTGCTGCTGTCCGCCAGACAATTGGCTGGGAAGCTTGTGCCTGTGCTCATAAAGACCAAGCGTATGCAAAAGCTCGTCAATATCAAGGGCATTATCCGATAGATATGCGCCAACCTCAATATTTTCCTTTACATTCAGGTTTCCAATCAGATTATACATCTGAAAGACATATCCCAAATGCTTCCGGCGGTACTGTGTCAATTCTTTTTCGTTTAAATCCTCCAGCTTATCGCCGTTTATGGATATATACCCTGAATCGGCATTATCAATTCCGCCGATTATGTTAAGCAAAGTGGACTTTCCAGAGCCGGAAGGACCTAAAAGCACACAAAATTCTCCTTTTGCAACGGAAAAATTCATCCCACGAAGCACTTCCTGACGGGTTTCCCCGCTGCCAAACCCTTTCTTTAAATCTACAATTTCCAAAAATTTTCTTTCTTCCTCTGACATGTTCATACCTCCGTTTCAGATTTTTGTTACTTCCTCTATGGCAGTTAGCGATAGCTAACCTTTGGCTTTAATGAATGCGGCTGCCTTTGGGGTTAGTAGCCGCTTGCTTAAATTTTAATATATTTTAACTGAGATGTTTTGTCAATAATTGTAGGGATGTTTGAGGGTTATTGATAATTATTGTGCAATAAACGGTGATTGCTCACTCATTCATCGGCTCTGCAGCTGACTCTTTAATCTCGTTTTGTTTCCGTAAATGGGACAATATATCCACTTCATCAACAATCGCTATTTTTCCCTTTAGCTGCTACAATTTTCGGTATAAATCTTGTTTCTTTAGTCTGTTTGAGCGGGCGCGAGGCATCCAAACAAACTTTGTTGATTGTATTCTCCACAAAAAACGCGGCCAATTTGGTGAAACAAAACTATCTTTTCCAGATTTTTTATTCTGTATATTGAATGCTAAATTGTTGATTGCATACCCAATATTTTTGTTTGGACCGTGTTTTAGTGGAATATCAGTGATAAATGGAAGCATCTCACCAGCTCCAATACCAACGCCCTGTCCCCAGTTCAAATTTGCTGCGGCACACCAATTCTTTACCTGCTGAATGGCAATATGATTTTGGATTCCCTCAAAAAATCCATTGTTTATAATGCAGTATACCATCATGTCATGGTTCAAATTTTTTGATTCCTCTAAGGTTATCAGGAGTTGCAGTAGTTGGGATGGAATGCTATCCACGTAGAGAGGAAATACCAATACCAGTACGTCGCTTCCCTCTATTTTAGCCAACTCTATTGTTTGCAAGGTGCATTTGAAAACTTGTGCGTTGCATTCTCCTATTTCTTGCAGTAAATACTTTATCAAAAGTCCTGAGGTACTTTCCCCATATTTTGGACTGCCGTTAATAATACTTATATTCATTTTCACTGTCCCCCTATTTTCTCGCATAACTGCTCTATGGACGTTAAAAAAGTTACGCTATGTTTTGATACGTTGAAATTGATACTGTTTCTATCTACCATATTTTTGGCTGTGTCTCTTTCTGCTTGAATAAGATGTTCGCCATAAAAATATACATGGAGCTGAAATGACTTTTTATAACGCAGCTTATGGTGGGTTTCATTATTTACTATTTTAAAATAGGGGAGAAGAAAAGAAATGCTTCGATCCAAGACATTTTTAACGAAAGGACTATATCCCCCATAATAGCATTTACTTATAATCGTCACGGTATCTGTTTGCGACAATATGCTGCCCATATTTTCATATCCGTCTTTCATTACACACTGCCCCGGGGTTTTAATCCAGCATCCAAAACATCCAATGCAATTTTTTATGTGACCATTATTTGAGATGATCCGTGTATCTTCTGTGATTTTCGGAAAAATCTGTTGGAATTGCAGATCAGTCAAATCGTGTATAATAATGTTCATTTCCTGTTCTCCTTTCGTGCCATATGGGAAATCTAAATAGATTTGATTATTTCTTCAATTCTCGTTTCCCAATCCTTGTCATACTCTACATTTGGCATAGTTGCGATAGCAGATAAGCCATGAACCAAGGCCCACATTGCGATTATTTTATTTTGTATGATAGACTCTGGCATATCAACCTTGCAAAAGGTCTTTGCTGCAGTCTGCTTTAGTATTTTTAGCGGCGGTAGTTCTTTTTCACCTGCACAATCCAATGATAAGTTTATATGAATGTTTTTTCTGGAAAAAAGAAAATCAAAATACAAGGGATTTTGATAGAAGAATTTTACATAGGCGGTTCCAAGCATGGGGAGAAGATCCGGTTTATCTGCGTACATCTCTGCTGTTTCTTCCAATGTTGACGTAAATAAATCCATGATATGTTGTTGGATTGCGGCAATAAATTCATCCTTGCTATTAAAATGAGCATAGGGAGCAGCATTACTGACACCGCATTTTTGAGCAACTTTGCGTAAAGATAAATTTTCCTCGCCTTCTGCATTGATTAACTCTAACCCTGCTGTGATTAAGGCGCTCCGCAGATTTCCATGATGATAAGGCTTTGTTCCCATAATGACCTCCAAACTTTACACTGTCAACATTATATTATTTAATCTTTACACTGTCAAGATGCAATCTCAAACCACTACTTAAAACGGCAGGGATTTCTCCCTGCCAGTCTACTATGCAAAAATGATTATTGTATTATTTAATCATTTTAAAAATAGAAATGATGAGATAAGAACCTTGGTTACTGATAACGCAGATATTTCAAGGCTTATAATAGTAGTGAAGCTCCCAGAGAGTGGCATGAGAATATGCCGACTATGAGCCATACAAGGCAGTGCATGATATGAGTAAGTCGTTAAGTGGACTGAAGAAACTGAAATACGATAAGGAGCATGAGCATGAACTTGTGATGTACGAAAACACAAGAGCCGATTTGAAAACACTGCTTGCCGAAGGCGTGTCACGACCTTGCATTTGCGGAAGTGATAAGCTACAACAAAGCCAACCTTGAACGTGTGGAACAGAACGAGAGTCGACAGCAGGACAAACAGCAAATTGTCAGCAGAACAGTTGGCAGGACTAAGCGGAGGGAGGAAGAAATTTAATGTGAATTTGATAGAAATATAGGCGTGACAGTGGCATTATAGTAGCAGTGCAAGTTGTGACATATATAATTCTATAAATTGATTTTATATTTCTACCACTGGTTGCGTAAATGTAT
>JAMPFB010000086.1 GCA_023664735.1 Robinsoniella sp.
AAATTCTATTGTGATTTTTTACTAAGTTTCCTCACCCATATAAAAATCACAACCGAAAATCTGCTGTTGCTTTTGTTCACGAACCAACATCATCTACTGTTTCTTTTCCAACATATCAGTTTTTACTGATAAATCGTCTATTTCTGATGACTTTAACAGATAATCTGTCGTAACGTCAAAAATTGCACTCATCGCCACTATTTTTTCCAACTCTGGTGTTGCCTGCTCGCTTTCCCATTTTGAAATAGACTGTCTTGAAAAATCAAGTTTTTCCGCAAGTTGCTCCTGCTATTTATGACTTTGCGATTGCCCTCATAGCCTCCCTTGAAAATCCCAAAAAAAAGAGCATCCCCAAAAGGACACTCTTTCCTCACCTGATACTTTACTATTTAATAAATATTCTAATACCTATTTCAATACCTCAATCCGGGCAATTGCTCGCTGCAAAGCTGTTTCCGCACGAAGGATATCTGTCTCGGAAGACTTCTCACTAATCCTCTGCCTTGCCCTTTCCCTTGCTTCCTCCGCTCTTGCAAGGTCAATCTCATTTGGCCATTCAATGATTTCTGCCATAATGGTTACCTTATCCGGAAGAATTTCCACAAAGCCTGCATGGAGGGCTGCTTCCTTGGTCTCTTCGCTATAAATAGTCAATATGCCCGGCTTTACAATTACCGTCATAGGGATATGACCCTTTAACACACCGATTTCACCCTCAGTGGTGTTAAACTCCACCATGGATGCTTCTCCCTCATAAAAAATCCGGTCTGGAGTAATAATTCTTAATTCAAAGTTTTTTCCTTCTGCCATATGCTCACCCCTTACTTCACACGGGCAAGTACTTCATCTATGGTTCCGGCATTTAAGAAATGACCTTCCGGAATATCATCATGCTTACCTTCCAGAATTTCCTTAAAGCCACGGATCGTCTCAGTAATCGGCACGTATTTACCTTCCAAACCGGTAAACTGGGTTGCTACGAAGAAAGGCTGGGACAAGAATCTTTGTACCTTTCTTGCTCTGTTTACAACCAGCTTATCCTCTTCCGAAAGCTCATCCATACCTAAAATTGCAATGATATCCTGCAATTCTTTATATTTCTGAAGTATTTCCTGCACTCCTCTAGCCACCTGATAATGCTCGTCACCAAGGATTCTTGGGTCTAAAATTCTGGATGTGGATTCCAGAGGGTCTACCGCCGGATAAATACCAAGCTCTGCAATGGAACGGGAAAGTACCGTTGTTGCATCCAGATGGGCAAAGGTTGTTGCCGGAGCCGGGTCTGTCAAGTCATCAGCAGGCACATAAACTGCCTGAACAGATGTAATGGAACCGCTCTTGGTGGAAGTAATACGCTCCTGCAGGGCGCCCATTTCTGTTTGCAGGGTAGGCTGATAACCTACTGCCGAAGGCATACGTCCCAGCAAAGCGGACACTTCGGAACCTGCCTGTGTAAAACGGAAAATATTATCAATGAATAACAATACATCCTTACCGCCTTTATCACGGAAATATTCTGCCATGGTAAGGCCAGTCAGACCAACTCTCATTCTGGCTCCCGGCGGCTCATTCATCTGACCAAATACCATGGTGGTCTTGTCAATAACGCCTGACTCTGTCATCTCATGATACAAGTCGTTTCCTTCTCTTGTTCTTTCTCCTACTCCTGTAAATACGGAATATCCGCCATGCTCTGTTGCTATGTTACGGATCAGCTCCTGAATCAATACGGTCTTACCTACACCAGCACCGCCGAAAAGTCCGATTTTACCACCCTTCTGGTAAGGACATAGAAGATCTACTACCTTAATACCTGTTTCCAGTAATTCAGTTTCCGTAGACTGCTCGGAAAATTCCGGAGCCGGTCTGTGAATAGGCTCATAATTTACTTTCTCCGGAGCCGGTTTATTATCAATGGGTTCCCCTAACACGTTAAAGATACGTCCTAAGGTGTTTTCACCAACAGGAACGGTAATGGGAGCGCCTGTTGCCTCTGCATTCATGCCTCTCACCAATCCGTCTGTAGGTCCCATAGCAATACATCTAACTGTATCATCACCCAGATGCTGCGCTACTTCCACTACCAGCTTGCCGCCGTCCTTTGTCTGAATATGAATTGCTTCATTGATTTCAGGAAGGCTGCCGCCTGTAAATTTAATATCCAGTACCGCACCGATAATCTGAGTGATTTTTCCTATTGCTTTACCTGCCATTTTTTCTCTTTCACTCCTTTTCTAGCTGATTGCTTCTGCCCCAGCTATAATTTCGGTTAATTCCTGTGTAATAGTTCCCTGACGGGCTCTATTGTATTGTAAGGACAATTTGCTTATCATATCCTCAGCATTGCTTGTTGCGGAGTCCATTGCCTGCATTCTTGCACCGTTCTCACTGGCAACCGCTTCTACCATGCCCCCGTAAATCAGACTTGTTACATACTTAGGAATAATCATGTTCAGGGCTTCTTCTTCATCAGTTTCAAAATTCATCAAAGCCTCTGCCTTTTTTTCCTTTTGCTGATTTTCCTGTTCGCCGGCTTCTACGGGAAGCAGCTTCATTAAGGTTGGGATATGGCTTACGGTATTTTTAAAAGCGGTATATGCCAGATAGATTTCTCCGATTTCTCCCTTTGCATATGCTTCTAATACCTCATGGCAGATTGCCATGGCATCTACATAAGCCGGCTCTTCGATTACTTCCGAATAGTCTGCTTTCATTTCATAGCCATTTCTAAGAAGGGCATCCCGTCCCTTTTTACCGATTGCATAAATCACTACATCCTCTTTTTTCATTTCGCCCTTTGTTATGAGCTTCACTACGTTAGAATTGTAGCCTCCTGCCAGCCCTCTGTTTGAAGTAATAAAAATCACAGCTTTCTTCTTAGAGCCGTTTGGAGTCAGATAAGGATGCTTGATTCCTCCTGTCTTTGCCAACAGGGAGGTTACTGTTTCATACATGCAGTTGAAGTATGCTTTGGAATGCTCCGCTCTGGCCTTTGCCCTTTGCAGCTTTACGGTAGATACCAGCTTCATTGCCTTGGTAATCTGCTGGGTGCTTTGGATACTTACCTTACGTCTTTTAATATTTCTCATGGACGCCATGTGTGATCACCTTTTTCTTTCTGCCTACTTAAAGCTATTCTTAAACTCTTCAATTGCACCTTTCAGCTTTTCTTCCATTTCTTCGGAAATCACCTTTGTTTCCGCAATGGAGTCCGGAATCTCCGGATACTTGGTATCGATAAATTCAAAGAACTCTTCTTCAAACTTTGTAATCTTATCAACGGGAACATCCAACAGATATTTGTTGGTTGCCGCATAAATGATAAGAACCTGATACTGTACTGCCATAGGCTTATACTGGGGCTGCTTTAAAATCTCTTTAATACGCTCGCCCTGTGCCAGCTTTTCCTTTGTGTCGGCATCCAGCTCGGAGCCAAACTGTGCAAAGGCTGCCAGCTCTCTATATTGTGCCAGCTCCACACGAATAGGAGCCGCAATCTTCTTCATAGCTTTAATCTGTGCCGCACCGCCTACACGGGATACGGAAAGACCTGCATTGACTGCCGGGCGGAAACCTGAATTAAACATTTCTGTTTCCAGATAAATCTGACCGTCTGTAATGGATATTACATTAGTAGGGATGTATGCAGAAACGTCTCCTGCCTGCGTTTCAATAATAGGAAGCGCCGTTAAGGAACCACCGCCATATTCATCGCTCATTCTTGCAGCTCTTTCTAACAGTCTTGAGTGCAGATAGAAAACATCACCGGGATATGCTTCACGTCCGGGTGGTCTTCTCAGAAGCAGGGAAAGGGTACGGTATGCAGTAGCATGCTTGCTTAAGTCATCATAAATAACAAGCACGTCCTCTCCGTTTTCCATCCATTCTTCTCCAATGGCGCATCCTGAATAGGGTGCAATATATTGAAGCGGTGCAAGCTCGCTTGCAGTGGATGCCACGACTGTGGTATATGCCATTGCACCAAATTCTTCTAATGTTTTTACAATATTGGCAACTGTAGATGCCTTCTGACCAATGGCAACGTAAATGCACTTTACGTTTTGGCCTTTTTGGTTGATAATGGTATCAATTGCAATTGCAGTCTTACCGGTCTGCCTGTCACCGATAATCAACTCACGCTGTCCTCTTCCAATAGGCACCATAGAGTCAATTGCCTTGATTCCTGTCTGCAGCGGTGTGTCTACGGATTTTCTCGTAATAACACCGGAAGCAACTCTTTCTATTTGTCTGTATTTGCTTGTCTGGATCGGACCTTTTCCATCAATAGGCTGACCAAGGGCATTGACTACACGTCCAATCATTGCATCGCCTACCGGAACCTCTACTACCCTGCCGGTAGTCTTAACGGTATCTCCCTCATTGATGTTCTTCTGGCTTCCTAATAGTACTACACCCACATTATCTTCTTCCAGATTCAGCACCATGCCATATACTTCACCGGGAAATTCCAGCAACTCGCCCTGCATTGCATTGTCAAGTCCATGCACTCTGGCAATGCCGTCAGCCACTTGGATAACCGTACCCACATCCGATACTTCCAGCTCTGCGGCATATCTCTTGATCTGATCCTTAATCACTGAACTTATTTCTTCTGGTTTTAAATTCATGGATCTTTACGCACCTTTCTTTTTACTTACTTTCCTCTTTACTTTCACTTTGTACTGAGGGTATTCCTCGTTTTGCCTGTTGGCTATTGTGCCAGTTGTACCTTCAACAACTGTTTGGTAAGCTCATTTAACTTGGTCTTTACACTGCTGTCTACTACTCTGTCTCCAATGCGGATTACCATTCCGCCAATCAACTCCTTGTCTTCCCTATAGTGCATTTCAAGCTTCCTATATGATGTGGTTTCCAAAATCTTTTTTTCCACTCTCTGCTTTTGGATAATTGTAAGGGCAGTAGCCGTAGTTACATAGGCAACTCCGATTCCCTGCAGCCTCTTTACCTCATCTAAAAAGTACTGGAGAATCGACTGGATTTCCCCATACCGGTCTTTCATGATGATTAACCGGAAAAAGCCTACCAGCTCTTCCTGTACTCTCCCTTTAAAAACCGTTTCCATAACCTGAATTTTTTCTTCCTTTAAGATTTTAGGATGGTTCATAAGGGAAAGAAATTCCTGATTTTCCTCCAATATTTTCAAAATGGCCTGTATTTCTTCAACAAAGGTGGGAATCCTTCTTTCTTCTACTACCAGTTCAAATAAAGCTTCCCCATAGGTTTTTGAAATTAGCTTAGCCATGTGCTCTCACCCATTTCTTTCAATGTTTCGTCAATTAAGCTGTTGGATACTGTTGTA
This sequence comes from Robinsoniella sp., assembly GCA_023664735.1. GTDB lineage: Bacteria > Bacillota > Clostridia > Lachnospirales > Lachnospiraceae > RGIG3040. The sequence goes on from JAMPFB010000086.1 coordinate 5,321, forward strand.
TCAATTGCTGCCGAAACAACTTTGCCTGCCATAATAGAAGCAATGGAAACCATTTCCCTTTTTATATCATCCGCAGCTTTTTGCTTTTCAAGCTCTGCTTCCACATTTGCCCGCTGGATGATTCCGGCAGCCTCTTCCTTTGCATCCGCAATAATCTTATTTTCATTTGCCAATGCCTTTTTACGGGCTTCGCTTAATATTTCTTCTGCTTCTTTTTCAATGTTCTTCAGCTTCTCCTCATACTGGGCCTTTAAATCCTCAGCCTGCTCCTTTTCAGCCGCCGCATAATTCAAATCCTCTGCAATCCTGTTTTTTCTATCTTCTAAAAACTTTCTGACTGGATTAAAGAGTTTGTTGGAAGCAACTAAAAATAGTGCAAATACTGCTATGGCCGTAAGCACAGCATCATGAAGAAGCTGAAGGTCTAAATCAAATAGACGTGCCATATGTGTCTAAACCTCCTATACTAAAGGTTTTACGAATAATAAGAGCATTGCAATCAACAAACCGTAAAGACCTGTTGTCTCGGCAACCGCCTGTCCAAGCAACATAGTAGAAGTAATGTCAGACTTTGCGCCCGGATTTCTTCCTACTGCTGCTGCTGCATGACCTGCTGCAATACCCTGTCCTACACCGGGTCCAATACCTGCGATAACTGCAAGTCCTGCACCAATTGCTGAACATCCTAAAATAAAGTTTTCATTAAATTCCATGTTTGTTTCCTCCTTTTTCCCATTTATCGTGGGAATCCTTTCTTTCATATTGTAATTATTTTCTAATATGTCTTTCTTTTTCTTTGAAACAGCATATTGTCCTGCAATGTATTTGCTCTGGTATGCCTTATCAGGAATCGCTTCCAATTGCATCCGACACATAAGTCATAGTAAGCATACAGAATACATAGGTCTGAATTGCTCCGGAAAACAAATCAAAATACACATGAAGTATTCCCGGCCATGCAATGGCAATCTTGGACAGCAATCCATACACAAGCGCCATCATAACAGTACCCGAAAGCACGTTTGCAAACAAACGCAAGGATAAAGAAATCGGCACTGCTACATCACCAATAATATTGATAGGCGCCCAAATGGGCCATGGATCACACAATCCCTTCAGCACGCCGCTGACCTTCTGGTGCTTGAACTTATTAAAATGGATAATGCAAAAGGTCATAATGCCAAGCGGAAACGTTACTCCATAATCTGCCGTGGGTGGTCTCAAACCGAACAATCCCGAAATATTGCAGACTAATATAAAAATAAAGATGGTGCCAATATAATTCACAAATTTTCCGGCATTTTTCCCCATGGTACTGCCTACCATGTTCTGTAGCATCTCTACTATCAATTCCACGATATTCTGGAATGTTCCCGGTACATCCGTCGCCCGTTTCATGACCCGTCCTGCCACACAGGAAAATCCAATAAGCAGTAGTACTACGATCAACAAGCAAACATGAGTAGTCGTTATCCAGACAGTCTGACCAAATAATTCATAGGAAAACACTCCATGAATCATAAAATCCACATCAGCACCTGCAGATAACAAAATTCCTTGCCCCATACATTCACCTCCTAATCTCTTTCCTTATAAAAAAATTTATGAGTAAACGGCTCAAGATAAGCCGCCACCTTCAATGTCATTATCCCTAAAAATACCGCCAGAGGATTGGCAATCTCCGTGACCATTACGATTCCACATAAAAGCACCACTGCCCCATATCTTAGGAAATAATGCTTCTGCATGACCTTAACGGCTCCCTCTTCCCCCAGATTCATAGCAGCATCCAGCGTGTATGCCATATGCCATGCCATCAAAAGCGCCATTACGACTCCTAAAAGCAGCCCCAGACAAAACTGCCCTTTCTCTTCCACGAACCAGATAAAAATCATGCCAAAAAGAATGCCTGATGCACAAATGCCCAAAAACAATCCCGGCAATGCGCTATTTAACTGTCTTATCTTTTTTATCATGCACATCTCTCTTTTCTTTCTTCTCATAAATCCTCTTAGAAAGAATATAGATATTCCGAAAACCTCCAAGAGCGCCCATAAAGAAGAGAATCACCATGAAAAATCCTGTTCCAAGCCACTTGTCCAAATACATCCCTAAAAAGGAACAAAGGAAAATAGGAACCAGCATGTTGATTCCAAACTGTGTTATCATTGCCAATGACCGGTATACGCTTTTTCTATACTTCATATCATCACTTTCTGTTTGGTAAAATGTGACAAATCGCCAAAAAATCCCACTTGTTTATTATACATATTTTTGACAATTATGTCTAGCGGAATACATGATTTAATTAGAATTATTTTGAGAAATTGTAACAGTTCAGCCCATAGGCGCAAAGCAGGCTTTATGCAGAGCATATTTTCTTAAGGAGCCCTTATAAAAACGCCAGCGCTTAGCGAGGTATTTTCGAGCTTAGCACTGTTGCGTTTTTATAGAGCGAAAGCGTGGCGACGTAGAAAACATGCTCTGCATAAAGCCTGCTTTGCGCCTATGGGCTGAACTGTTACGTTACGAGAAATTATTTTCTCTTTCATCCTTGACTTTTCCCCTCCGCCCAGTTACTATTTTGAATAACTAGACAATACCCCTTATTTATGGACAATAGGATAAACAATAGGAGGCAGTATGGACTATCCGATTTTATACAGAAAACGCATTATCCCAGATGAATGTATTCTATTAAAGGATGATGAAATTTTATTTTATGAAGATCATATTTTAGTGACCAAATGGAAAACCTTAAAGCCCAAAATAGATTTGGACCATGGATTTTCCTGTTATTTTTTTGAGGAAGGGTACAAAATAAGCAAATTTTATGACAGGGAACATAAGCTGCTGTATTATTATTGTGATATTATCGACTCAGAAATGCGTGCTGAAGATAACTCCATGATTGTAACAGATCTGCTGGCTGATGTAATTGTCTATCCGGACGGTTTCGTCAAGGTCGTGGACATTGATGAGATTGCGGATGCGCTTAATAAAGAAAGCATTACATTAGAGCAGGTAAAGAAGGCTCTTTACAGTCTGGACAAGCTCCTTTCCATTATTTATGAAGATAAGCTGGATACGCTTACTATTTATATGGATAAATTTGATACATAATGCTCATATACCTTTTTATTACACACTTTTAAAGGATACTTTTCAGTTATATACTTTTTAATTAGCCAGACAGATATACCTTTTAAAATAACAATATGCTCCTTTTCAGGCAGGTGGATATTTCCTATTTATCTGTGCCTGAAAAGGAGCATGTTATGTTAACTAAATTCTATTTACTCTAAGCTGCTGCTTTCTTCCTCATGAGTATCGTAATTATTGTACATTCTTCTTTGATATTCTTGCTCATAATATTTTGTGCTGGTCTCTACTGCAAACCCCAAAACCGCCATGAACATGGAAAAAATAATTAAAAATACTGCCAGCCCAATTGCTGTTTTATCATAAACAAATTCTGTATTCTTCCTTCCATTTGCCAATAAAATTTCTATTCCAAGCAATATAAATATGACAGGCCATACTTTATAGATAAATTCATAGGACATTTCCGGCAGAAACATATGAGCCAAAAATAAGGCTCCTACTCCTACCAGACCGATTCCCAGCGTAATAGTTCCTACCCTATGAGTTCTACCGCTGACTTTCCTTTGGCTTGACGAATTTATCTGTTCTTTTTCTCCTAACCTCAATTCCTGTTCCATTTGCCTTCCTTTCCGGCGGGCTTTTTGTAACTTCTTCCACCTGCCTGTAATTTCTTATTTTACCTCTTCCTTTTCGGAAGTATTTTCTGAAGCTTCTTCAAGCTTATCTAGTTCTTTCTTTTTTCCTTTAATCAAATATACTCCGGCTAAAATAACCGCAATGGAAAATGCAAATCGTGGCACATCAGACAATACATGACATAAGAGACTAACTGCAACTGTTTCAAAATATACGCCTAAATAATTGCGAATATAATTCATAAACATATCCCAAATTGCATAACTTCCAAAAACAATTAAAATAACTGCCAAAATCTTACGGGGTTTTTCCGTCCCAATCTGCTTCTTGAAAACATTTTCATCAAAATCAAACAAAAACTTATCTTCTACCGCATAAAATTCTTCATCCGAAAGAGAAGCTAAATTGTGCACATGAAAAAAACTGTAAAACCATATGATGGGCAGTAAAAATGTCAAAGGTCCTACTATAAAATAGCTAGAAATGGCAATAACTCCCCAGAAAATGCACATAATGCTGATTCCCTGTTTAAAAAAACCCATAAACATTTCTCCGGCACCGGGTATCAGGGAAAATATAAAAGTTAAAAATCCGTTCTTTTTTTTAGTCATAAATTACTCCTATCTGCCTGCTTACAGGCTTGCGTTTATTTTTTGCTTATGTTAATAAAGCATGTTAGAAAATTGATTTAATTTACCACTCCATTCATTTGATTTTTCATTTAAAATACTGACTATTGTTTTTCTTTCCATATTCTGCTTTGGCATGGAAAAGACTGGAGTAGTATCCGTATCAATGAATGCCAGTAAAAATACAGCCGCTACCACTGCAGCCGAAATCTTTAAGCTATAAAGGAAAAATTGTGCCTTTGCAGATATCTTTTTCGTTTTCGGTGCTGTTATTTTCCGTGGCTCTTGTATCTGAACTTCTTTATTTCTACTTTCTTGAATTATCTTTTCTTTCAGATTTTTTGGCGCCTTAAGCATTTCATTTTCTTCTATATATGTGATAAAAGCATTCAACTGTTCATCCGACATCTCATCTTTTATTAACATTTCGTTCCACTCCTTTCATATATCTTTTTTAACATTGCCTTTGCACGATAAATCTGTGTTTGTACTGTTTTCTCATTTCTGTTAAGCTTTTCTGCGATCTGAGAGGTAGTCAATTCTTCATAAAAGTAGCAGCAGGCAACTTGGTCATAAGGCGGCTTCAATGTCCTGCACTTTTCAAGCAATCCCTCTTTTATCTGCTTATTAAGAAAATTTTCTTCCGGCGTGCCTTTTTCATCTTTCATTTCTAAAAAGAATCCTTCCTCCGTAGGAATCTGATTATGGGAAGACTTTCGCTTTAAATCAATGCATTTATTGGTGGCTATTCGACAAATCCATGCCTTTTCATTAGTTCCATCAAATTGAGAAAAGTGTTTATATGCGGATAAAAAGGTTTCCTGTGTCATGTCTTCTGCATCAAAATAATTACCGGTAATCTTATAACAGATGGAAAACACTAAATTCTGATAGTTGTCTATCATATATTCCAGAATAGCTTCTTCAGTGATTTTACCCGCCTCCTTTCACCTTTCATTTATTATAACGTACCATAAAATTATTTTTCTTCAAAAAATGGGATTTTTTTTATTTTATTGTAACCAAAAAGAGAACGGAGGCTTAGGTCTAAAAGGATAATGAGAAAAAATGGGTAACAAAAAACCCTGAAAATTCAGGGCTTTTAAGAGGCGCAGACCGGATTTGAACCGGTGGATACTGGTGTTGCAGACCATTGCCTTACCACTTGGCTACTGCGCCGCATATTATATTGTATGATTCTCATCAATACATTATAACTTCAAAGTTAAAAAGTCAACTTTGAAGTCATAAAAATGACTCCAACGGGAATCGAACCCGTGTTACCGCCGTGAAAGGGCGATG
>JAMPFB010000087.1 GCA_023664735.1 Robinsoniella sp.
GCGAGAGCGTGTCCGGAAGACTATCCTATGCTCTGCCGTCTCCCACGTCCGTCCTTCAAAAGCCCCTACGTTCTGCCCACCCACATCCACTTATCTAACCTTACTAGAAAAGCGGAACCGTTACGGGCAACGGGGTTCGTTTGTTTTTTTCTGTTGCCAGAATAAAAATATTACTTTATAATAACTATCAGAAAAAGGCAATATAAGTAATGTTTATCAGATGGGAGGTGCTTTCCATGACTGCCGAGGAGTGGATTAACAATGCAAAGCAAAAGGCATACAATGCAGGCTGCCTGAGAGGAATTGAACTGGCAATTCGTATGCTTCAAGATGGCCAGACAGAAAAAGACCTTGAATATGCAAAAAATGATGAGTTTTATTTTAGAGCGATGATGGCGGATTATTTTCCAGAGGATTATGAATAAAGGCTGTATTATGAGCCTTTCGTGGAAAAACCATGCAGCAGGGACTTTGGAAGCTGCGTGGAAAGCGCATCTTTTAGTAAAGCAAAATCAAAGGAGCGCAGCGTACCCACATATCCATTGATTAAAAAGGTAACATTAATGCGGTGCGTCAGGACTTCTTTTTCTGTGGCATACGGGCAGGAAACCTGATATTTTTCCATAATCGTATTGATGATGGAGGTTTCTAAATCCTGCAGCATGGAGCCAAAGCTGTTAGATTTTATAAAAGGCAGATACATACCGTCATAGGAAAGATAAGCTTCTATAATTTGTCCCCAGATTTCACCGGAACGCTCTAATAAATCCCGGTACTCATATTTTGCTATGATAGAGCAGATATGGGTAGTAAGCCTTTTTTGAAATTCTTCAGCGCAATGGTGGATGTCATGATAGTGCAGATAAAAAGTGCTTTTATGTATATCTGCCATCTGGCACAGCTCTGTAACGGTAATAGAGGTCAATGGCTTTTGGGAGGCAAGGGAAGAAAGCGATTTAAATATAGCTTGTTCTGTCCGTTTTATTCTTCTGTCTGTTTTTTTTTCGTTCATAAGGCTTCTCCTTTTCCAAACTTTATTTCCCTATATTTACGAATATTATGTCAACTAATTCTCGTTCATTCCACAGGTATGGCTGCATGATACTTGACAATATTATATCATGTGACGATTACTAGTCAAATATTTCATTTTTGTCGCTTGCAAATCCTTTTCTTTCATACTAATATAATAATAGACGGGTGTCTATTAAAATAAGATAACAGTTCAGCCCACAGGCGAAGAGTGGGTTTTATGCAGAGCACGTTTTCTGAAGGAGCCCTTATAAAAACGCCAGCGCTTAGCGAGGTACTTTCGAGCTTAGCACTGTTGCGTTTTTATAGAGCGAAAGCGTGGCGACGCAGAAAACGTGCTCTGCATAAAACCCGCTCTTCGCCTGTGGGCTGAACTGTTACAAAATAAGAGCTTTTATAGAGAACAGAAGAAGGAGTGGTTTATATATGAATTTGGATGAATTTTATCGAGGAAATGCTTTTGACTGCTATACGTATTTTGGCGCCCATTTGGAAGGGGACGGCGTGGTATTCCGGGTTTATGCCCCAAATGCTGCCGGTGTGTGCCTGATAGGGGAATTTAGCAATTGGGAAAATATAGAAATGACACAGAAATGGCATAAAAATGTATATGAATGTTATGTAGAGCACGCAGGGAAAGGAATGCTCTACAAGTACCGGATATACGGAAGGGACGGAAGCATGACGGAGCATTGTGACCCTTATGGATTTTCCATGGAATTAAGACCTGCTTTTGCTTCTGTGATTGTGGATTTAAAGGAATATAGCTTTACAGACGAAAAATGGATGGCAAAAAGGGATAAGAATTACAACCAGCCTATAAACATATATGAAGTGCATTTAGGCTCATGGCACCAAAATCCTCAGGATAAAAACGGGTATTACCGTTATGAGGAAATTGCAGACAGGCTGGTTGAGTACGTAAAAGAAAATCATTTCAACTATATTGAATTTCTTCCTTTAAGCGAACATCCCTTTGACGGCTCATGGGGATATCAGAACACCGGTTTTTTTGCGCCTACGTCCAGATATGGAGAGCCAAAGGGACTAAAGGAATTGGTGGACAAATGCCACAATCAGAATATTGGCGTCATCATGGATTTTGTTCCAGTACATTTTGCAAGGGATGGTTATGGGCTTCCACGATTTGATGGGACTTACCTTTATGAATATGATAATCAGGATGTAGGAGAAAGCGAATGGGGCAGCTACAATTTTATTCATGCAAAAGGAGAGGTACGCAGCTTTTTACAGTCGGCAGCCAATTACTGGCTTAGCGAATATCATTTTGACGGCATTCGCATGGATGCTATCAGCCGTGCCATTTACTGGCAGGGAGACCCAAAAAGAGGCGTTAATGAGAAAAGTGTGGAATTTATCAAGGGTATGAATGAAGGTTTACATAAAATCCATCCGGCGGCTATTTTAATTGCAGAGGACTCTACGGACTTTTTAAAGGTAACGGCGCCGGTTTCTTATGGGGGACTTGGTTTTGACTATAAATGGGATATGGGCTTTATGAATGATACTTTGGAGTATTTTAAGCTAGAGCCGGTGCATCGTCCTGCCAATTACCATAAGCTTACTTTTTCCATGCAGTATTTTTATAATGAATTGTTCCTGCTGGCATTTTCCCATGATGAGGTGGTCCATGGAAAAGCTACCATTATTCAGAAGATGTGGGGGCAGTATGAGGATAAATTTCCACAGGCAAAGGCATTTTATGCTTATGTATATACACATCCCGGTAAAAAACTGAATTTTATGGGAAATGAATTTGGACAGTTCCGGGAATGGGATGAAACAAGGGAGCAGGATTGGGATATGCTTTCTTATCCGGCACATGATTCCTTCCACCACTATTACAAGGATTTATGTAAACTGTACCAGCAGGAGCCGGCCTTGTTTGACGGGGAATACAATCACCTTTGCTTCCGATGGCTGGAGGTTCATGCGGAGCAGTTTTCCACTTATGTTTATGAAAGGTGCGGGAAGGGTGAAAGAATCATTGTGGCATTGAATTTTTCGGATCAGTTTTGGAAGGATTTTACATTTCAGGTGGAAACGGAAGGTACGGTAAAGGAGCTTTTAAACAGTGATTGGCAGCGCTATGGGGGAAAAACCAGACCGGATGATGCCAATTATCAGGTAAAGGAAGGCTCCATGAAAGTAGATCTGCCTCCCTTTTCGGCAAGGCTCTTTAAGATTTTGAAGAAAGAAAAAGGACGAGAAAACAAGGGTCAAAGAAAAAAATCCCGCATATAATAGAAGAAAGCTTTTGAAATGAAGGGGTATGCCATGGACAAAAGGAAGGGCTGTGTAGTATTGCTGGCGCTGGATTTGTTATTGTTTGGCATACTCTTTTTTTCGTGGAACCATACTTATGGAGGCTTTTCAAGGTTTGCCAAAGAAGAAGTTCTGTTAACGGATGGGGGAGTGGAAATAGGTGATGGAGGCACAGATACAAAAATAGATGGCTTAAAAGAAAAGGGAAAGATTGCACTTACCTTTGATGACGGTCCTTATCCCAATTACACCCGGCAGCTTTTAGAAGGATTAAAGAAAAGGAACGTAAAGGCTACTTTCTTTATATTAGGCAAAAGTGCGGAGGAATATCCGGATGTGATTGAAACCATGTATGAGGATGGACATCTGATAGGAAACCATACGTATCATCATGTAGAGCTGACAAGTGTAGGAAAAGAAGAATTTAAAGAAGAAATCCTGTCCACCAACAAGCTTTTGTATGAGCTAAACGGGGAATACCCACAGTTTATCAGACCGCCCTTTGGAGCATGGGAGAAGGAGTTAGAGACAGAGCTTGGCATGATACCTGTTTTATGGACGGTAGACCCATTAGACTGGTGTACGGAAAATTCCTCGGCAGTGGTGCAAAGGGTAGTGACGAAAGTAAAAGAAAATGATATTATTTTAATGCATGACTGCTACAAGTCATCTGTGACGGCTGCTCTTGAAATCGTGGACATATTGCAGGCGGAAGGATATGAATTTGTTACAGTAGACGAGATACTGCTGGATTGATGTATGTGTTCTGGGGTCATGCTTATAAATGATAGAAAAGAGAAGGAAAAATGGATTTATTTGATTATATGCGACAGAACCAACTGGAAAAGGAATCGCCGTTAGCGGCAAAGCTGCGCCCTTCCACATTAGAAGAGGTAGTAGGGCAAAAGCATATACTGGATAAGGACAAGCTGCTTTACCGGGCAATCAAGGCGGATAAAATAAGCTCTATTATCTTTTATGGGCCTCCCGGCACTGGAAAGACCACACTTGCCAAGGTAATTGCCAATACTACAAGTGCGGAGTTTAAGCAAATCAACGCCACTGTTGCGGGGAAAAAGGATATGGAGGAAATTATCCATACCGCCAAGGAAGCCTTGGGCATGTATGGAAAGAAGACCATCCTTTTCATTGACGAAATTCATCGTTTCAACAAGGGACAGCAGGATTACCTGCTTCCATTTGTGGAAGATGGGACGATTGTGCTTATTGGCGCCACTACGGAAAATCCTTATTTTGAAGTGAATGGGGCTTTGATTTCCCGCTCCATCGTATTTGAGCTGAAGCCTCTTTCCAAAGAGGATATTAAGGAATTGCTGCTTCGGGCAGTAAATGATAAAGAAAAGGGCATGGGCGCCTACGAAGGGGTCATTGAAGAGGAGGCGCTGGAATTTCTTGCGGATATGGCAGGGGGAGATGCCAGACATGCCTTAAATGCCATTGAGTTGGGGCTTATGACAACAGAACGGTCAGAGGATGGAAAAATTCACATAAGCCTTGAGGTGGCAAGTGAATGTATACAAAAGAGGGCAGTTCGGTATGATAAAGGAGGGGATAATCATTATGACACGATTTCCGCCTTTATTAAAAGCATGAGGGGCTCAGATCCGGATGCCGCTGTTTATTATCTGGCAAAAATGCTTTATGCAGGAGAGAGCGTTACTTTTATTTCCAGAAGAATTATGATTTGTGCCGCAGAGGATGTGGGCAATGCGGATCCCAATGCATTGCAGGTGGCAGTCAGTGCGGCGCTTGCCGTGGAACGGGTTGGTATGCCGGAGGCACAGATTATTTTATCCCAAGCGGTTTCCTATGTGGCATGCGCACCAAAGAGCAATGCGGCAAGCGAGGCAATTTTTCAGGCAATGTCAACCGTAAAAGAAACCGGGAGCCTTCCGGTTCCTGTTCATTTACAGGATGCCCATTATAAAGGGGCTGCAAAGCTGGGACATGGTAAGGGCTATAAATATGCCCATGATTATGAGAATCATTATGTAAACCAACAATATCTGCCCTATGAATTAAGCGGAAAGGAATTTTATAAGCCCAGCGGCAATGGCCATGAAAAGAAAATCAAAGAGCATATGCGCTGGCTGAAGGAAAGTGGAAAGCATGAGGCAAAATAAGAAAAGTACAGGAAAAATACACAAAGACCACCGACTGATTATTATCTCCTTGGATGCGGTGGGAAGTGAGGATTTGGAATTTTTAAAAACGCTTCCTAATTTTAAAAGGCTTTATGAAAATGCAGCAGTATGCGAGCATGTGGAAAGTGTCTGCCCATCCATTACTTACCCGGCACATACATCCATCGTTACGGGAAAAAAGCCCATTCATCACGGTGTAGTCAATAATACGCTTGTGCAGCCAAGGCGTCCAAAGCCGGACTGGATGTGGCAGCGGAAATATGTAAAAGGCACGACGCTTTATGACGAAGCAATCAAAAAGGGCTACAAAACAGCAGCCCTGCTGTGGCCGGTCACTGCCAAAAGCAGAATAAAATATAACTTGCCAGAGGTGCTTGCCAATCGCCCATGGCAAAATCAGATTATAGTTTCCGCAGTGAATGGAACCATGTCCTATGAGCTTGAGCTTTTAAAGCGGTTCGGGCATTTGAGGGACGGAGTCAGGCAGCCGGCATTGGATAATTTTGTGCACCAGTCCGCCTTATATACGATAAGAAAATATCACCCGGATATGATGCTGATTCATTATACGGATGTGGACACGAACCGGCATATTTACGGAGTCCATCACCCAAAAGTGACGGAAGCCTTAAGGCGTCATGATAAACGGCTTTTGGAGCTAATCAATGCTTTAAAGGAAACCGGAGATATGGAAAAAACTACAATAATTGTATTGGGCGACCACTACCAAATGGATGTGGAACGGGCTGTCTATTTCAATTATCTATTTAAGGAGCAGGGATTTTTAAAAACAAAAGGAGAAAAAATAATAGATTATCAGTTTCTGGCAAAAAATTGTGACGGCACCTGCTATATTTATGCCAATGAGAAAAAAAAGCCGGAAAAGGCGGATTATGAAAAACTGACAGCTTTGTTAGAAAAATGCAGGAATCAGGAAATATATGGAATTAATGGGATATATACAGGCAGGGAAGCAGGAAAGATGGGCGCTGATGACAGGTGTGTCTACCTTATAGAAGCCAAAAAGGGAGTCTATTATCTGGATGAATTTGAGACATTGACCCTATCAGTCAAAGATGTTAAGAAGGGAAAAATGAGAGGAAGTCATGGATATCTGCCGGGAAAAGAAGGGTATCAGACCTTCTTTTTAGCAAAGGGCTATGGAATCAGGGAGAATGTTGCCATCCCCCACATGTATTTGTGGGATGAAGGCGTTACTTTGGCAAAGCTTTTGCAGGTGGATTTGGGAGAAGTGGATGGCAAAATAATAAAGGAGCTTTTAAAATAACTGCTTCGTCAAGTATTTATAAATTTCCTGATTTTTTTTCTGCCAGTTATCACAAATATGGGAAGCCATTTCCTCGAAGGGCACAGACAAGGTTATGTCAACCAAGTCCGTGTTCTTTTCTTTTGCGGACAAATGTGCCGCATATTCGCCATCAGGGGTGCGGTAATATTCAGAGGTAATGGAAACTTCATTGTGGAGCATAACGGAATTTTCCTTTAAATAGTTTCGGATATCTTCTTTGATGCCATTTGAAATCCGGTTCTGAAAATAAGATAAGGTATTTGCACCTTCCTCTGTAATTTGGAGCTGGGTGCGGTTTCCAATCGTAGTGGCAATGACCATTCCCGATTCAGTCAATTCGGAAATCGCCTGTTGAAGAGTAAGGAAATTCGTATATTCTTTTTCTAAAATAAAATCACTGATTTGTGCTTTTGTAAGTGGAAAATTTACCAATTCCAGCATATAGAGCACAATAAGCTTGTATAAAGTCAATGGTTCCTGAGTCATATGGAAAACTCCTTTCCCTGATAAGCATGTTCCAGTTTCATTTTTTTGTGGAGAGAGTTCAGCACATCTCTTTTGTTTAAGCTCCATAAAGGAGCAAGCAGAAGCTCCCTTGAACCATCTCCGGTAACCCGGTGTATGGTGATTTCAGGGGATAAATGGGTAATGGCGCTTGTAAGAATCTGTAAATATTCCTCTTTGGACAGGGGGGAAATATTACCAAGCCGGTATTCTTCTGCTAATTTAGTATCCTTTAAAATGTGAAGAAGCTGCAATTTTACTCCAAAGACAGCCTGACGGTTTACATAATCTATACTACTCCATACATGTTCCATGGTTTCTCCGGGAAGTCCCAGAATTAAATGAACAATGACCGGAATGGACAATGCATGAAGCTTCCTTATGGCTTCTGTGCAGATTGGAAGGGAATAGCCTCTTTTAATATAAGCAGCGGTCTTTTCGGAAACGGTCTGCAGCCCAAGCTCTACCCATATGAACTTTTGGGGAAATTCTTTTTTCAGCATGGAAAAAAGAGAAAGAACCTCATCCCCCAGACAGTCCGGTCTTGTGGCAATGGAAATTCCAACAATGCGGGGATGAAGCAACGCTTCCCGATAAAGCTTTTCCAGTTTGGCAATAGGCCCGTAAGTGTTGGTATATGCCTGAAAATAGGCAATGAAGCGGTTTCCGGTTTTCTTTCCATGAAAAAGAGACAGACCGGCCGTAATCTGCTGGTCAATGCTAAGTCCCTGTGCAGGAACAGCAAACTCGCCGCTGCCTCCTTTGCTGCAAAAGATACATCCTCCCGCAGCAAGGGTACCATCCCGGTTCGGACAGGTAAACCCTCCGTCTAATGCAATCTTATATATTTTCTCTCCGTAAGTATTTTTTAAATAGTCAGAAAGGGTATAATAAGGCTTCATGCTATTTGATGTGGCTTTTTACAGCCTCTGCCACAACCTCTGCAACCTTTGGATTGAAGGCTTCCGGCATAATATTGTCTTCGCTCAGCTTATCTTCCGGTACCAGACCCGCAATGGCAAAGGCAGCAGCCAGTTTCATTTCCTCGGTAATCTGGGAGGCCCTGCCTTCTAAAGCGCCTTTGAAAATTCCCGGAAATGCCACCACGTTATTGACCTGATTAGGAAAATCAGAGCGTCCTGTACCTACTACCCTTGCACCGGCAGCTTTTGCAGCATCCGGCATGATTTCAGGAACCGGATTTGCCATAGCAAATAAAATGGAATCCTTTGCCATGGAAGCAACCATTTGAGGTGAAACAATATCTGGTGCGGAAACGCCTACGAAAATATCCGCATTCTTTAAAGCATCCGCCAAAGAGCCGGTTTCATTATCGGGATTTGTAACCTCTGTCATTTTCTGCTGCATCCAGTTTAAGCCTTCGGTTTCTTTGGAAATGATTCCAACCTTGTCACACATAATTACATTTTTGAAGCCATAAGTGAGAAGCAGCTTTGTAATGGCAATGCCAGCGCTTCCGGCGCCGTTTACTACGACCTTGCAGCTTTCCTTTTCTTTTCCAACCACCTTTAAGGCGTTGATGATACCGGCTAATACCACGATAGCGGTTCCATGCTGGTCATCATGAAATACAGGAATATCCAGCATTCCCTTTAAACGTTCCTCAATTTCAAAGCATCTGGGAGCGCTGATATCCTCTAAGTTGATTCCGCCATAGGAAGGAGCCAGATAGGAAACGGTTTTGATGATTTCCTCTGTATCCTGTGTGTCGAGGCAGATGGGAACCGCATTGACTCCGCCAAATTCCTTAAACAACACTGCCTTTCCTTCCATAACCGGCATAGCAGCTAAGGGTCCGATATTGCCAAGGCCCAGAACAGCGCTGCCATCGGAAATCACGGCAACCGTGTTGGATTTCATGGTATATGTATAGGCAGCTTTCGGGTCTTTGGCAATTACTTTGCAGGGCTCCGCTACGCCGGGGGTATATGCAAGTGCTAAATCCTCTCTTGATTTTACAGGTGTTTTAGAAACGGTTTCTAATTTACCGTTCCATTCTTCATGAAGCTTTAGTGCTTTTTCGTTTACGGTCATTTTATCAATTCTCTCCTATCCAAGTTTGTATTCTGTTTCATATCTTATAATATTTGCACTTTGATTGCAAGAAGGGGTGTGGTAGAAATCTTTAATTTGAAAATCTTTTCATATGCCTTTAAACTATACTTCTATTGCTTTTTCATGGCGGGTATTGTATAATACTATAAATGGATATTTGTATGTTTTGTTCATAATACTACAGATTTGAGAGGCGATAAAAGTGGAAACGTTTTATTTGATAGATTTCGAGAATGTTCATAATGAAGGATTGGAAAATATAGGGTCGTTTTCAAAAAATGACCATGTGCATATATTTTCTACAGAAAATGCATTAAACATTAGGATGGATATTATTTTTTCAAAAGGGATAGATATACAGGGGCACATTGTTCCTGTTCGTAAGCAGTCATTAGATATGCATCTTGTTTCGTATCTTGGATATCTTCTGGGAATAAATGGAAAGCAGTGTTCGTATGTAATTGTTAGTAAGGATACGGATTACGATAATATTATAAAGTTTTGGAAAGAAAAGGGCTATCCTAATATTTCTCGTAAAAGGGCTATCCTAGATAATGAAATGCAGCAGATGAAGGCAGCACCACAGCAGACCCCAACAACAATGCAGACGATTAATCGTAAAATTAATGCTGGCATGGCATATGATTTTTCAGGTGATGACAGGAGCGAGTTAAACGTGTTTATGCAGCATGGTCTTGTTTCGATGGGGTATACAAGAAATGATGCGAATAGAATATGCAAGTATGTTGTAGCGCATTGTAATGATGAGCGAATGTTAAGTGGAATCCATAATGATTTGAAAAATGATTTTGAGGATTACTGTGAAGTATATGAAGATGTGAAAGCTATTCTTGGGAAGTTTGTATCTTCAAAAAGTAAGATTGCAAAGCGTGAGTCACAGGTTCGTTCATTTTTTGGCCAGCATTTTAGAAAGAAAATATATGTTGAAATGAAAGACGAGATTATCAATATAATACTGAAAGCACAAACAAAACAGCAAGTAAATAATGAATTGCTTAAGTTGTATTCAGATGGCAGCGTGGTAAGATACATATATCAGACTGTACAACCTTTGATTAAGGATTTACCCGGAAAATAAGCCAAAGAGCCAGCGCTTTGGGAGTTGCGCTCCGGCTTTTTTGCCTGAAGAATGCGGCTGCTTGGGTACTTTGCTCTTGCACGAAAGCTGCTGACGGTAAGGGCGAAACTTCGATTTACTTGATTTAACGCAGTATCTGGCGTCTGCAATTCAAAGGCGATATTAGGGATATATTTTTCGTATATCATCTAATGCTGCTGAAGAATAAAACACTTCATAGTTATCATTCATACATCAAACTCTTTGGCAAGTTCTGCATCAACCTCATCTGCAGTATAGGTTTTACCTGATTTTAGGGAATCTATTCCTTTCATAAGTTCAGCATCTATTTCAACACGGCTCATGCGTTGACACAAAGGACATTGTGTATATTGGGAAGGAATTGCCGGACGAATATGCGGGTTCACGGTATACATATTCGCTGAAAGGGGCAAATGCGAAAGCGAAGGCAAA
>JAMPFB010000088.1 GCA_023664735.1 Robinsoniella sp.
GCGTTTTTATAGAGCGAAAGCGTGGCGACGTAGAAAACATGCTCTGTGGGAAACCCGCTTTGCGCCTATGGGCTGAACTGTTACACAGAAGCCAATCCACTCTCCTCCCGCTGTTGCGTCCCTCAGCCACTACCCTAACCCATTATATTTTTTCCACATTTACTTCTAATAACCATAAGCATTTCTTACGCTCTTTAAATATTCTTTCATACCAGATTGATAATTAGAGCTGACCGCATCCATTAGGTTTTTGTCTATTTGGGAAATCTTCCACTTTCCATTTACCTTTTTCAGTTGAATAGTAAAGGTCTTGCTTTTATATTTATTATCATAGGCATTTGGATTATCAGCAAAGCTCTTTTTAATGACCTCATCTATCATTTTTACGATTTCTGCTTCTGAATAATTGGAATAATCCCTTCCTGCCATTGCTTCCGCTGCAATCCATGTAAGAATGTCCTCCATCATTTTGCTATAGGCATTTTGGGAATTTAAATATCTGCATTTTACTTTTACAGTAGCCTTTCCGCCCGAAGCCTTCACTTTTTTCACGGAATAGCTCAGGCTTTTATTTCTTTTTTTCATAAATGCTTTGAGCGCTGAAGTAGGCGCTATGCTGTCTACTTTTTCCTTGCAATTGGAATCCACATAGGATTTCATTTTCTTCGTATTCATTGTTTTGGCATATTTGAAAAAGTTTTTTATCGTCTGTTTTACCTTTGTCTTATCGTTTGCTGCTTCTACAACAGCGGCATTGCCTGCTATTGGCAGCAATGCCGGGGCAAACAGGCTAAGGCCTAATACAAATGCAATTGCTGCTATCCATTTTCTCATTTTTTTCATATGTGTTCCTTTCCGTGACTAATTTTCACTGCTTAATTCTTCTACGATTGTCTGAAAATGCATACCATGGGAGGCTTTAATCAAAAGTGCATCCTTTTTCTTTAAAATACTTTGGCGTGCTTCCAAAAACTCTCCCACTGTTTCAAAATAAAAAAGCTCTGTTTGAAAATCTCCCTCCTCCTTTCTTTTTAAGGCTCCTTCATAAATGTATCTGCCCATTTCGCCAATGGCAATAATAGCATCCAGCCGGTTTTCCACTCCATAAATTCCCACCTCTTCGTGAAGCTCTTTTTCTCTTTCCCCAAGCTCGAACATGGAACCTATTATGGCGCATCTTCTTCCTTCGGTAGTCGCAAGCAGCTTAAGCGCCGCCTTCATGGATACCGGATTTGCATTGTAGCAATCGTCCAAAATAGTATATTTCTCCGTAAGGATTAAATGGCTCCTTCCCGGTAATGCCTGTGCCTTTTCAATTCCTCCTTTTATTTCCTCTAAGGAAAGGGAAAGCTTTAATCCTACTGCTGTTGCAGCAAGGGCATTGTTTACCATATGTTCTCCGGGAATGGAAATATGTACCTGCATATTTCCTATAGGTGTATGAATCCTGCAATCTGTTCCGAATATTCCTTTTGCTTCTATTTTATCAGCAAAAATTTCTTCCGGGAAGCTTTCCTTTTGGTTTATGGAAAAATAAATAAGTCCTTTCCTTTTCTTTCTTATTTCAAGAAGCTTATCGTCATCTCCATTTAAAATAACCGGCGCATCCTCTTTCATATAATCAAAAATCTCTGTTTTTGCCCGGAGCACACCATCTCTGTCACCTAGATTTTCCAAATGGCACTGCCCGATATTGGTTATGACACATAAATCCGGCTTTACGATTTTGCTAAGCCTGTGCATTTCTCCAAAGTCACTAATTCCCATTTCCACAACTGCTGCCTGATGGCTGTCCCTGATTCGGAAAATAGTCAGGGGTACACCTACTTCATTATTAAAATTCCCTTCCGTCTTTAAGGTATTATATTTTTCGCTGACAACTGCCGCTATCATTTCCTTTGTGCTTGTTTTTCCCACGCTTCCGGTAATGCCGATTACAACCAGCTCCATCTGTTCTCTATAAAATGCAGCAATATCCTTTAATGCCTGAAAGCTGTCTTTTACCAGTATATATGTATAGTCAGCCTCTGCTAACTTTTTTTCTGAAATAACGCAAAGGGCTCCTTCCTTACATACATCCGGTATAAAGGAATGTCCATCCACTCTTTCTCCCTTTGTTGCAACAAACAGCCAGTTTTTCTGAATCTGGCGGGAATCAATGGAAATTCCCTCCACTTCCCTGTTTTTATTTTCTTCCGGTCCGTAATAAATGCCGCTGCAGGCTTTTGCAATATTTTCCAATGTCATATTTTTCATGTTTTCTTCTCCATTTTCCGTCCTGCATCTTTTATTTATTATATTTTTTTAAGGATAATTCAATAATCCTTTCACAAAGAGCCTCAAAATCCATTCCTTCTACGGCTGCTTCCTGTGGCAGCAAGGAAGTGGCTGTCATGCCCGGCAGGGTATTAGCTTCCAGACAAAAGAAGTCTCCATTTTCCTTTAGCAGAAAATCCATTCTTGCATATACCTTTAGCCGCAATGCAGAAAATACGTCTTCCGCTGCTTTTTGCATTTTTTTTGCAAGCTCCTTTGGAAGCTGTGCCGGACAAGTCTCTATAGCGCTTCCTGCCTGATATTTATTTTTATAATCATAAAATCCTTCCAAGGGCGTAATCTCAATGATGGGGAGAGCCTTTCCATCTAACACCCCGATGGATAATTCCCTGCCCTTTATGTACTGCTCCACAATTACCTGTTCCTCATAAGCAAATGCTTTTTCCAAAGCTTCCAAATATTCTTCTTTTGAATCCGCCATATATACGCCTACGCTGGAGCCTCCCCGACAGGTCTTTACCACTGCCGGAAAGGGTACCTCTTCCGACCTGTCCTCTCCATTTTGGAATTGCTCCTTCCACAAGCTGAAGCCGTCCGGAGTAGGAATTTGATTTTGCCTGAATAATTCCTTGGAAAGAGATTTATCCATTGCCACTGCTGCTCCCAGATAACCGCTTCCGGTATAACGGATTCCAGCCAAATCAAAAGCCGCCTGCACTGTTCCATCCTCTCCCGGTGCGCCATGCAGCGCCAGAAATACCATGTCCGCCATGGAACAAATATCCATTACATGAGGACCAAAAAAGCTGATTCCCCCATCCTTCCTAAGCGCCTTTACCTTTTCCATGTCCGGCGCCTCTTTGGAAATGGCTCCTACTGCCTCTGCCCAGTCTTTTTCCATGTGAAATACATTGTTGAAATCATTTTCCTCATATCCTAAATATGCATCCAACAAAACCGCATTATGTCCTATGTTCATAAATGCCTTGTAAATCATTTTTCCTGTTGCAAGGGAAACATCTCTTTCTGTGCTGGTGCCTCCTGCCAATACAACGATTTTCATTCTTCCGCCTCTCTTTCTATAATTTCATGAAGGATAAACAGCAGGGTAGACTGTAAATGAAGCTGATATTCTTCTCCCTCATCCGTATTGTCCAAAATCCCTTTTCCTGTTACCATAACCACTCCATCCTCATTTCTTCCAAACAGGTAATGAAGCTGGTTTTCCATAATGCCCAAATATTCATGACTTGTAACAATACTGTCAATCATGGCAAGCAGAAAGGAATTTTCTAAAATCAGCCCCGCACTCCGTCTGTTGCCATCTGTCCAGACCATATAAACATCCTTTCTTGCCGTTGCTGCCAGTTCTTCCGCACTTTCCATCATTTCATCCATAATCCTGCTGCAAATATCCATATCCACCTTCCGTTTGCAGGTCAGATATGCAATGTCCCCATAAAGCTTCCTTGAAAATCTGGAATTTGCCTTAGGCTGCTTCAGCGCCCAATATTGCTTTAGCTTATTGTGATATTTCTCATTACCTGTTGTCTTATAAAGCTCCGCTGCCGCATAATACTGCAGGTCATCCAGCTCGCTGTATTTTGCTACGTAAGCATAGGCAGTTTCCGATGCTTTTAGACAGATATCAGAAAAATCCTTTTCGTAAATACTGTATATTCTGGCAAACTGTGCCATAATAGCAGAGAATTCAGCAGTAGCCTCCATGGAAATGTCTTTTACATAATAGGTTCCCTGATCGGTCTCCGGAGCAATGGTTTCCGTTTCCTGTTTCGGAAAGACACCGGCATAAACACCGCCGCTGCTTTCATCCTGCATCATCAACAGCCACTTTACTTCAAATACCACTTCGTTGAGCAGCTTGGCTCTCAGTCTGCTGTTCTCTTCCACTCTTTCTTCCGAGCTTTCCTTTTCCGGAATATATTCATAAGCCAGCAGCAAATCAGAAACAATTTTCGTTCCCTCTACCACATCCTTTTCAAAATTGCTTCCGGTGTGCCAGCCTCCCTGAGAAGCAATCACGGTATCCGTTCCCTGAAGTCTGGTTGTGCCTAAATGACATGGCCGGTGATTATTCACTTCCATAATGCCGTTTAAATCCGTTCCGCACCGATGATAATAAAAAGAATCCAGAACATCGCTATAGACCTGTCTGTATATATCTTCTTTTATTTCAAAAGGATAGGACTGCCCGATAATAGAAGTCTCTATGTAATAGGTGCCCGGCTCAGTCAAATCTGTAAAAACGCCTTTGCTGATGTATTCATGATTTATTTCATTGTATGCGCCTTTTTGTATTTTGCCCTCGTACACCACCTGTTTTGTTTCCTGATTGACAACTGTAAACTCCTGACTTAAGCCTTCTCCCCGAAAGAGGGCAATTTTCTCACTTTCTGTCTCGTATCCGTTTCTATCCACCAAAACTCCGGGCAGAGAAGAAGGCTTCTCATAAGGCACGTCGTAAACGGCATCCTGTAAGAAGCTTTCATCCTCTGACTCCTGTAGAGTTTTATAATCATCTGGATCTTCATAGCCGCAGCCGGTTAAAAGCAGGACGGCTATCATCCATAACCATACTTGTTTCCTAAACAAAGGGAGTTCCTCCGCATATCTTCATTGTTTTTGGGGCGGTGACCACCATAGATAGATTATACTCCAGAGTTTTGGGTTGGTAAAGGAATAAATCTGTTTTTAATCCAGCAAACTCATAGGATTCACAGGAGCATCCCCTTTGGTTATTTTCAGATATACGTTAGTTCCTTCCAAAGCGTAGTATTTGGTAGGCGCTGCTACCTTGCCAATATTTTGCCCTCTTTCTACAATTTCCCCTTCGGATACAGCGATTTCTTGAAGCTGTCCTAATACCATTTCATAACCGTTCCCTAAATCCATCTCTAAAAAGCTGCCGATTTCCTCGTTATTTCCTATTGCAGTTATTTTTCCTGCGGCGCAGGCGGATACGGTATCTCCTTCGTTGGCGGAAATGATAATGGCAGGGTTATATTTGTATTGGCTTAAGGTGGAAAAATATACGGTTTTATCCATGCTGTAATTCAATACTACATTGCCGGGCACAGGCCAGCCCATGCCGTCACTTTCCACAAAGGCATAGGAAGCTATGCTTTGGCTTGCTGTTTCCTGTGCCTCCCCATCTTCCTGCTCTTTATCGTCCTTGCTGTTTTCTTCCTGCTGCTTTTCCTCTTCGCTTTCCGCAGCAGACATATCCGTATTATTTTCGCTGACTGTTTTATTTTTATCCGGATTGATTATGCTGTTTCCTCCGGTTTCTGCAAAAAACGGATCGGCATCCAAATCTCTGTCAAGCCCTGAACTGATATCCTGCGCTGTATCTGATTTTGTCGGCGCTTCCAGTTCAGAAAAGTCCAATACCTGTTTTTCCAAATCTGACTTTTCCTTTTCGCTTACATAGTAGCCTGTAATGCCACATGCTGCCACAATCAGCAAAGAAGACGCCAGCATCATTATTTTCTCTTTATTAAATCTTTTTACATTTCTCTTTTTCATATTTTCCTCCTGATTTATAACGGTCTTATCCGGAAAGCTGCTATTTCCGTTTCATCAACCTAACTAGCATATAATACATAATGATTACTAGTATTTTTGCCAAGAGGATATTTTTTATTCAGTTTTTTACTCTGTAATTTTTGAAAGTTTTGTATCTTTAAAAAAATAGTCCAGAATCTGTGTATAATTGTACTGGCTTTTTGCGAGATAATTGCTATAGTACTGGTCCATTCCCAAACCGTGTCCTTTTCCTTTTGTGGTTATGATAAATTCCGAGCTTTTTTCCTCAAAGGTAAAATTAGCTGATGCTAACTCATATTTTTCCCTGAACTGTTCTCCTGTCAGCTTCTCCCCATTGCAAAGCACAGCGGTTACATAGCCTGCCTCATCCCTGCTTTCAATGGAAAGGCTCTGTATATCCTTTTTGGATATGGATATTATCTGCAGAAAATCATCGCTTTCTACATTTTTTTCACATAGGACTCCTTCCAGCCACTCATAATTATCCCCTTTCAGAATATCTGCGCCGTTTCTTGTTTTCCCCCCGCTCATTGCATGGTAGGTTCCTTCAATGGGATTTTCCTGATAGGTTATAATGATTCCTTTTGTTTCATTTACTGCCTGTACCACCTTTTTATAATTTTCTTCATAATTTTCCTTCCAGATTTTTTTCATTTGATTTTGAGTTAGATAGCCCTTACCAATTTTTTCCCATTCTATGAATTTTTTTTCTGCATCCTGTCCCGAAACGGTTCCTTCCTGTTGCAATCCGGCATAACAGGTACTCCGAAGCAGTACTGCCTGAGCCTTTAACACTTCCAACTCATATTCAATGGGAACAGTAGCTGCCAAAGCGCCTATCAGAAATTCCTCTACGGGGATTTCCTGTACATGCAGCTTATCTTCATATCTTATAAAATTGGTTACTTCTTCTTTCGTTTCGATTTTTTCCATGTTCATCCAGCTAACTCCCTCTTCTTTTGTTTTATTCATAATTCCTAATACATAAGGAAGCAGCACTAAAAATAATAGAAGCACCAATCCGTCTTTGATTCCCTGTTTCATAATACACCTCATTTTCCCCTGTTAAAGTTTATAGGACAACAGGCAAAAAAATACCTGAAAAGAGACTGTTTTTCTAACTGGTCTTCTCTTTTCAGGTATTGCTCTTATCTTGTCAGATCCAAATGCTGCACCGTTCCTACATTTCCATTTTCATAGAGAAATATGCCGCTTTTTCGTATCTGCCCGTTGGTTGTATTATCCTTTAAGGAATTTAGGGAAAATTCGGTACTTACCCGTTTTAAGCAAATTGCACCTACGCCTGCTTCTGCCAAATGATATAGCTGGTCTTTTCCTTTTTCATCCTGTGTCCAAATCAGAAGCTTACCCCAGATTTCATCGTTTTCGTCAATCCATCCGTTTCCATCTGAATCATAGCGGCTCAAATCTTCAAATCCGTCACCTGATGCGGTTCCAAACAATTCACTGCCATCATTTATCCTTCCGTCTCCGTTTTTGTCAAGAGCAAGATAGCCGCTTCCTTTTTCCAGTCTGGAAATGGTGTCTAAAATACCATCGCCATCAAGGTCAAACTCAAATTTCTGATCCGAAACGGAAGCAATGTTCCCTTCCAGATTGATTACAAGCGGGTCCACCGCCTGTAAGATTTCCTTTGTATAATTTTCTTCATAATAAGCTTCAAAGCTGCGGCTCATGGTCATATCCAGTTGAAACTGCAATTGTCTGCCGTCAGCCGTTACCACAGTACCTGTAGTGGAAAAGGAAGTGGCTTCCGTTTCCCTTTCATAAATATCCACATGTGTGTTCATATTGCTTACCAAAAATCCCGCCTCTGATGTCTGTGCCAGCTCCTGTTGTTTTGCATTCTCCTGCTGCCACTGGCTAAAGGACTGGTATTTTCCTGTTTTCCTTGCGGAAAACAGCCAAAAAATCAAATATTGCACGCATTGCTCTTTAACGGCTTCCATTGATTTTTTATCCTCTACATCTGTCACCGAATAAACACTTCGGTTGGAGGATATGTAAGTCCCATATCCGGCGGATGTCCTATTTGACTTTTCCTCTTTGGCATTTAATAGATTTTTAAAGTCCTCATCCTGCCCAGCCTGTCCGCCAAGCAGCCCGGTACTCAAATTTCCAATTCTTCTTTGTCCCGCTAAGGAATAAGTCATCTTTTTTTGGGTTACCTTCGTATAAGTTCTTGTGGATTCCATTCCTATTACGCTGGAATTGATTTTCAATGATTACCCCTTTCCATGCACATGCCCTTTTGCCGGAAATCCCTCCATGAATTTCTCTGATGAGCAAATTATTTTTCTCTTTTTTGCCTCATACATGTAAATATATTTACAAACAAAAAGAACGATATTCTTTAAGAAAAATCCATTTTTCTTAATTCACACCGTCCATGGCTATGCTTATTTAGATATTCAAGGCGAAGCCGTCGGCCTTACCGTCTCCGCCTTGTTAATCTATATATCGGATAATTTTCCAATTACTTAATAGAATTTCTTTGTTTTTCAGACTCTGTTGTAATTGATCAGGCAGCCCTTTAAGATAATTTCTCTTTCTTCATCTGTAAGCTCGCCTAATTTCAAAGTAAATTCCTTCAAGGCTCCCTCTGCCACCACATAAGCAGTAATTTCAGATGCCTTTTCCATAACTGCCTTTTTAATAGAAGGAATGAACAGATAATCTAATTTCTGAAACGGTAAATCTCCCTTATCAATTATAAAGGGAAGCATACCCCAGTTAATCAGATTGGAGCGGTATCTTTTGGTTGCATATTCATTGGCAATATTTGCCCAGCCTCCTAACACCTTCTGGCAGGAAGCCGCCTGCTCCCTTGCGGAACCGTCTCCCGGCTTTACAGCAAAAATAGTGCTTCCAAAGCCTGTATTGCTATGATTTGCCTCCGGGAATGTAGCCTTTACCGTATCCATGACAGTCTTTAATGCAGGTACTGCCTGACAGGGTCTTCCGCCTTCCATTCTGGATTTTTCCGCTTTCTGAATCTCCTTTGCAAGCCCTACATAAGCAGGATCCTTTCTGGATAAAGTAAATTCAGCAAGCCCAAGAGGATTGGAACGATAGGAAGAGGTTTCTCCCGATGGAATCAGCTCGTCCGTTGTGGTAACCGGGTCGTGGATTTCGGAAACAACCTGAAGCACCAGATTTTCCGGCAGCTCTCCCATTTGGGGCCAGTCCTTGATGTTTGGTCCAAACTTGATTTCCACGGAAGGGTCTGCCACTCCTTTGGAATCAAACACACGATTTTTGTAAATAGTATCATCAAAGTAATATTTATATTTATTTAAGGTAACATCCACTTCTGTAGCCGGAGTTAAAAAGCCTTTATTAGCTGCAGTTGCCGCAATGGAACGGGCATCCATAAGAGCAACGGAAGCAATCTGTCCGCTTTGCAGCTTAGAGCCTTCCCGGTTCGGGAAGTTTCTTGTTGAATGACGGATGCTGAACGCATTGTTAGCCGGTGTATCTCCTGCACCAAAGCATGGACCGCAAAATGCGGTTTTTACAATGGCTCCCGTGGCAAGCAGATTTGCCACGCTTCCATTTTTCACAAGCTCCATATAAACCGGAGTGGAAGCCGGATATACACTTAAAGTAAATTCGTCAGGACCTATGCTGGCACCCTTTAAAATATCTGCTGCCGCACAAATATTCTCAAAGCCGCCGCCTGCACAGCCTGCAATAATGCCCTGTTCTACATAAAGCCTTCCACCTACAATCTTATCCTGAAGGGAATATTCCACTGCTCCATCCAAGCTTACCAATGCTTTCTGCTCCACATCATGAAGAATGTCTTTTAAGTTAGCATTGACTTCCTCAATGGTATATGTATTGCTTGGATGGAAGGGCATTGCAATCATAGGCCTAACTGCCGATAAATCCACCTCAATCATACCATCATAATAAGCGGCTTCTCCCGGATTCAGCTCCTTAAATTCTCCACTTCTTTTATGAATATCATAGAAATCCTTAATTTCATCATCTGTTTTCCAGATAGAGGAAAGACATGTGGTTTCCGTAGTCATAACGTCGATGCCGATTCTGAAATCAGCGCTTAAGCTTTCCACGCCGGGTCCTACAAATTCCATCACCTTATTATTTACATATCCATTGGCAAATACAGCTCCGATAATGGCAAGAGCCACGTCCTGAGGACCAACTCCTTTTACCGGCGCACCTTTTAAATAGACACCTACTACCTTTGGCATATTAATGTCATAGGTCTGGTTCAATAATTGTTTTACCAGCTCCGGTCCTCCTTCTCCCATAGCCATAGTGCCGAGAGCGCCATAACGGGTATGGGAATCAGAGCCTAAAATCATCTTTCCACCGCCGGCAAGCATTTCTCTTGCGAACTGGTGGATAACTGCCTGATGAGGCGGCACGTACATACCACCGTATCTTTTGGCACAGGTGAGTCCAAACATATGGTCATCTTCATTGATAGTCCCCCCTACTGCACAAAGGGAATTGTGACAGTTTGTAAGAACATAGGGAATTGGGAACTTTTCCAGTCCCGAAGCCCGCGCCGTCTGTATAATACCCACAAAAGTAATATCATGGGAAGTCAGCTTGTCAAACTTAATCTTCAGCTTTTCCATATTTCCGGAAGTATTATGGCTTTCCAAAATCCCATAGGCAATCGTAGACTTTGCCGCCTCTTCCTTTGTAATATCTCTGCCCATTTTGCTCTTTACTGCTGCAAGGGCATCCGGCCCGTCCGGAATGATTTCGCTGCCATTTATTAAATAAGCACCGTTTTCCAATAATTTAATCATGTTTCCTCCTTATATGAATGGTTCATTTCTTAATAGTACTTCATAATATGAGACGCCAATAAACAGTAGTTTGTTGGCGCCATTGTCACTAAGGTGTATTTTAACATGGATGGGAGGAATTTTCAATTGGTTTTGGGAGGATTTGATTATTTTAAGTAACAGTTCAGCCTTTTCTAGTAAAGATGGATAAACGGATGCGGCATAGGG
>JAMPFB010000089.1 GCA_023664735.1 Robinsoniella sp.
AACGGATAATTTCTTATTATCCTGACAAAAATCCAACAGATAACTTTCAATTATCCATCATTTACCCACCACTCTATTTAGTACATAATCACCTTATCACACTTTTCCATTCAAGTCAACAACTTCTTGTCATTTATCTTCCCAAATTCAATAAATTCAATAAAAATCCCCCTAAATTTCATCTGAATATTGAAAACATCTTCCTCTACCCAGTTTTTACTCTTCTCTACAAACTCCTTATACTCCTTTGACTGTCCGTAGGATGCCTTTGCCTGTTTTGCATATTCATTCAGTTTGTTCGTATCAAATGCTAAAAAATCCAATAAAATCCGCACACGTTTTCTACTATTCCCGCATAATACCTTTTTCAGCCAAAACATGTTCAAGCCCATTTGCTTTCAAATAGTCAATTCCTATATGCTGCATGATTTTAAGCGCTTCTAAAATCTGCTGACCCATGTTCGGAGTCAGGGAATATTCCACATGGAGGGGATAACCTTCAAAGCTCTGCTTTTCCACGAAACCATATTCCATAAGCTCCTTTAACTGTTCCAAAAGCATTTTTTGAGTAATGCCGTCTATATCCTTTTCAAGCTTGGATAAGATAGTTGCGCCTAACCGCACCCTCCACAAAATAATGGGCTTCCATTTCCCAAAACAGCTCATTCAATAAAAATCCCCTCTCCAGCTTCAATATTTTGTCCAGAGCAAACACATGGAGCTCATATATATGTGGCTTATCCGGTGGTGTCATCCCTCCGTAATAACAGCAAAGCTCTGCCGGCTGCTCTCCACCTTGTATGCTTGTCCAACTGTTTTGTCCCTGTATAAAGTCTTTTGCACTTTGACTTTCATTATCCTTTATCTCAAATCTTGTAATATTTGCCGCCAGCCAATGTATCCACGCAAAGCCTGCTACCGGATAAGCATCCTTATCTTCCAATACGATAGCAAGTGACACTGTACCTTCCGGCACATTTTCCACCTTAAAAGGCAGGGAACATGTAGGCACGCCATTCTCGTTAAACTGCATTCCCTGCTTCCCATATTGTGGCTGAATCTTGCCGTCAATAATACCTGTGTTTGCTACTTTCATCATTAAGTCCTCCAATCTGCTGCAATATATTTATGGGAATATTATAAACAGCAGCCTTCTGGCAGTAAATTACCCACTTTTTTGTAGGTACCATTTTGGCACTATGCCTTTTTCAATAAAACCATATCCCATAAGCTTCTTTAATCGTTCCAAAAAACATTACTTCATATTATATTTATTTGTATAGATTTTTTTGTTTTCTATGCTCCCCAACGCTGTGTCGCTCATTTTGTTCCAATTATGGCACTTATATTTCTGACAAAAAAACCTCTGCCATTCCTGTCAGTCCATATCGGGATGCCAATTCTTTTACACCTGACCTTATCTCATCCCGGCAAAAATCATGTTTCTGTAAAAACTCATCATCTTTGTCATTGAGGTAAGAATAAAATAAAAGAGCAATCTTCAAGTTTGCCATATCCCCATCAGATGTCATGTCATATATCTGGTTTTCTGCTCCGTTTATATCACCATTATCAACCATATTCAGTAATTTATCCAATGTATTTTGATTTTCTGTGTTCTCCAATAAGTTTTCAATAGGATTTTCAGTGTCAATGTTAAAAAGCAACTTCAATATTGTACGTATCATCTCTTTTATCAGTCTTATTATGTAGTCCTGTTCAAACACATAAATGCTCCTTTCTATATATAAATTCTTTCATGTAGAAAGTTTCAATTTTTCCCGATAAATACATATTTAACTAGCTCTTAATTGGCAACCAAATCTCAATAATTGAATTTTCTTTGTTCCAGTGAAAACGATAATCATATCTCTCAAAGTGCAAAAAATCTTTTTGTAGAAGCATATACTCCGTATTGGGTAATAACTCATTATAAATTTTTGTATAAGTTTCATATATTTTATCCATAGAACCAATATGCTCTACTACAAAATATTTACATGATTGTATCTCTTTGTAGGCAAAACCGTCTGGAACGACATTTCTTTTGGGAATAGAGCAAAAATAAAATAGTTTCCCATTTCTCTTTTCCATAAAAGCATATTTTACCCAATTCCCCAATTGTGAAAGATATGCTTTCTTCAAATTACTATTAAATTTTCGCCAAAACTGCGTTGAAATTTGAATATTTCTTTTTTGGTAATTAGTAAGTTCTACTTCCTGCCCAATAACTGAAAATGTATCTAGTTCTCGAATTGTATATTCCATTTCATTTCTTTTCCCTATATGCCGTAATAATTGTATAACTGGACGCATTCACTGTTATGATATAATCATCTACATTCACATACCAATTTTTCCCATTTCGTGTAATAACAGCATTATCTGCGTGAATTTTAGTTTTACACCAGCTAACCACATCATCTATATTTAAAGATAGATTTCTTTTAATGCGTTCTATGCCTAATTCAGTTGTGTGCAATTTATCCAAATTTTCCAACAATTCATTATCTACGTACATTTTGCGATTATCCTTTTTTCTTCTTAATTTCCTAATTTGTTGAATCATTTCACACTATTATCTTATCATAAACACATTTGCAATTCCATTAAATTTTGCTCAACGTCTACAACTCCGGAATGTATACAACCCATTTATCCACTCTACGGTTCGTTTACTTTACACATATATTAAATTTATCAGTCTAAAAATTAAATATGTCATACTATGTTTTACTGCCTATTTCACAGCATGGAAAATAGGTAAAATATTTTTATACGTTATAAGTATATGTTTTTAATCGTGGTTTTAGTGGGTATACAATTTTGAAGATGGTATGCCGCATTTGCCTATACCAAATGTATTCGGATATAGGCAAGTAAGGCATACTATCAAAAAGGAGTATGTTTTCTTCTCAATCTTTGTAGAAAATACATTTTCAGAGTATACTGTGTAAAAATGAAAACTTATAACCTCCAGTACATACAAAATACAAAACAAGGCTTCATGCATAAATCCGGACGCAATTTTTTACCCAAATTGCATTTAAGGATTATTTAATAATTTCTGCGCTATGATGAAATCACAAAAGCGAAAGGAGTAATGTGATGTTTTTCAGAATACTAAAAAGGGACATCAAACGCAAGAAAACCATGAACGCAATTCTGCTGATTTTTATGATATTGGCAGCTACGTTTATATCTGCAAGTGCGAATAATCTGCTTACGGTAAGCAAGGCGATGGATAATTTTATTGAAAAGTCAAACGCTCCGGATTATTGGTTTGCAACATCTCTTGACAATGATGTTAAAAAATTTGAACAAATGGCAAAGGAAAAGGGATATGATTATGAAATTTTCCAGTGTGTCCAGATTGAAGCGGAAACTGTTACCTCAGACGGCAAAAAGCTTGATTTTTCTAATTCGCTTGTATTATCAGGTTTAGGCGGCACAAAGCTTTTTGACAAAAACAATGAGGAGCTTACCGAAATCAAGGACGGTGAAGTTTATCTCACCCTGCCAATCTACAACAGTGAAGAAAACGGGTTTCATGAGGGAAGCACGATTATGATTGATACCAACGGGGTAAAAAGGGAATTTACCGTAAGGGGGTATGTAAAGGATTTACTTTATGGCTCGGAATATAGCGGAATAGCAAGAATTTTGATGAGCAAAAATGACTTTAAACAGTTTGATAACGAAAAGGCATTTACCATTAATTCGGTTGTTGTTCAGACAGATGACCCTGATTTTATGGACGATTTAAATTCATTGAACATGAATTTTCTTCTTTCAGTAGAACGTTCCACAATAAAAACGATGTACATTTTGGATATGCTTGTGGCAGGAGTTCTGCTTGTAGTAAGCGTTTGTCTGATACTTATTTCAATGGTGATTTTGCAGTTTATCATTAACTTTACAATCACCGAAGAATTTCGTGAAATTGGTGTAATGAAAGCTATAGGAATAAAAAACAACAAAATCCGTGGGCTTTATATTGTGAAATATCTTGCAATTTCAGTAATCGGTACATCGGTAGGGCTAATAATAAGCTTCCCCTTCGGAAAAATGCTTACCAGACCCATATCTCAAAAAATTGTTATTGCCGGCGAGGATAATTACCTCATAAATATTCTGTCCGCAGTTTTGGCAGGTATCATTGTAATAATGTTCAGTTATTTCTGCACAAGGAAAATACGCAGATTTTCCCCAATTGATGCTATTCATAATGGCGAAGCGGATGGACGTTATTCAAAAAAGGGAATTATTCATTTAAGCAAATTAAAAATAGGAACAATTCCATTTATGGCATTTAACGATATTTTAAGCGGAATCAAAAATTATCTGTCAATGATTATAATTTTCGTGCTGGGAGCTTTGCTTGTCATTATTCCCATAAATACCATAAACACATTGCGTTCGGATAATATGATAGAGCTTTTCAATATGGCAAAAAGCGACCATGTTATTTCAAAAGAGCTGTTATTTAATCCTAATGAGGATAACAAGGCGAAAATTGATAAGCAGTTTAATGAAATAAGAGAAGTGTTTTCTAAAAATAATATTGAGGCGGATATTTTTCAGGAAGTATTGTTCCGTGCTAATATTTCAAAGGGTAATAAACGTTCAAATTCTCTTGCTTTTCAAGGTGTGGGAAATGTCACAACCGATATGTATGTTTACCTTGAAGGAACTGCTCCTGAAAATAACAGCGAGGTTGCACTATCTTATATTACAGCAGACAAAATCGATGCCAAAATCGGCGATGATGTAAAAATCAAGCTCGGCGAAGAGGAAGAAACTTATACCGTTACTGCACTTCTTCAGAGTATGAATAATTTAGGTGAGGGAATACGTTTTTATCAGGATGAAAAACTTAATTACAATTATGCTGCCGGAAGTTTCGGCATTCAGATAAATTACAAAGACAATCCCGACAACAAGACTCTTAATGAAAGAAAAGCACTGCTTGAAAATTTGTATCCCGATTCAAAAATTTTCACTTCGGGAGAATATATAAACTATCAAATAGGTGATTCAGCAGGCGCAATTACAAGTGTCGAATATATTATAATAGCAATCGTTCTGGGCATAAATATGCTTGTGGCAATGCTTATGGTGAAAAGCTTTATAACCAAAGAAAAAGGCGAAATTGCTCTTTTAAAAGCCATTGGATTTACAAACAACTCTCTTGTCCGGTGGCAGACTTTAAGAATAGGAATTATTCTGCTTATATCAGTTTTGTTTGGCGCTTTGATAGCTTCGCCGCTTTCATCCTTGATAATTACACCAATTTTCAAAATAATGGGCGCTTATAGTATTGAATATGAAATAAAGGCTTTGGAAGTTTATGTAATATTCCCATTTATAGTGTTTTTGGCTACAACTTTTGCGGCATTTCTTTCAGCGCAGGGATTAAGAAAAATTTCATCATCGGATATTTCAAACAACGAATAAAGGGAGGTAAAAATTATGACTAATATTTTAGAGGTAAAAGACCTTTGCAAAACTTATGTGGTAAATAAACGTCAGAACAATGTTTTGAGAAATGTAAATTTCAAAATAGATGAGGGAGAAATGGTTGCGATTATGGGGCCTTCGGGTTCGGGAAAATCCACTCTTTTATATGCGGTTTCGGGTATGGACAGCGTTACTGCAGGAGATGTTAACTTTTGCGGAAAAAACATTTCAAAGCTTGGGCAGAAAGAACTTGCAAACCTGCGTCTTGACGAAATGGGATTCATTTTTCAGCAGATGTACATGCTTAAAAATCTTTCCATTCTCGATAACATAATCCTACCTGCCTGCCAGTCAACTAAGGTAAAAGAGAGCCGTAAGGATACGGTGGAACGCAGCGCTGTTCTTATGCGGAAGCTTGGAATTATTGATATCGCAGACAATGACATAAATGAAGTTTCGGGCGGACAATTACAGCGTGCCTGTATTTGCAGGAGTATGATAAACAAGCCAAAAATGATTTTTGCAGATGAGCCTACAGGTTCCCTTAACCGGACTTCTTCTGATGAAGTTATGGAAGAGCTTGCAAAGCTCAATGCAGAAGGCACTACAATTATGATGGTTACCCATGATGTAAAGGTTGCTGCAAAATGTACAAGGGTTTTGTATATTGTTGACGGGAATATCAAGGGTGAGTATAATTTTGATAAATCTGATAAACAAAAACTTCGTGACCGTGAACGTGCCCTTAATGGCTGGCTTATGGAAATGGGATGGTAATAAATTGGTTGATATTTTAATTGTTGAAGATAATAAAGAGCTTGGAGCAATGCTTTGCGATTTTTTGAGAGCTGAAAATTATACGGTTTCTGTTGCCGAAAATGCCGAAAAAGCTTTGAACCTGTATAACAGATATGGTGCAAGGCTTGTGGTGCTGGATATTATTCTTCCTGATAATGACGGATTTTACATTTGCGAAAAAATTCGTGCGGACAGCAATACCCCTGTACTTATCGTAAGTGCAAGAACCGATAAAGAAGATAAATTGCTAGGGCTTAATCTTGGTGCAGATGATTATATTGAAAAGCCTTATGACATTGATATAATGCTTGCAAAGATTAGTGGAATTTTCAAGCGCAGATATTCAACCGACGGGCTTGTTGACGGCGATATCCGAATAAATAAAGTAAACAGAACCGTCCATAAAAACGATTGTGCAATTGAAATGACAGCTAAGGAATTTGATTTGCTTGTGCTTCTTATTGAAAATAAAGGACGTACACTTACAAAAGAGTATATTTTCAATACAATCTGGGGAAGTGACAGCTTTTCTGAACAGCAGACGCTCACGGTTCATATAAAATGGCTGCGTCAGAAAATCGAAGAAAATCCGAAAAAACCACAAAAAATTCTTACCGTATGGGGAGTGGGGTATAAGTATTTATGAAGTCACGTAAAAGACTGTTTGCAGTTGTTTTTACTTTTATTGTATTGATTTTCATATCGGTAAATTTGTATTTGAAAAGCTTAGGCCTGCAGGAAAACGGACGTCCGTACCGTGTGGAAATTAACAGAATTGCCCTTGCTATTGAACAAAATGGATTTGAAAATGTCAATCTGTCAGAATACAAATATGTTAAAAACATTGCAATATATGGAGATAATTTTTATAATGCGGAAAGTGATTATGCCATTCGTGAAATAAACAGCAGGCTTTACCGATTTGATTATACGGCTGAAAACAATAGTGGCAGCACACATATTATCGCCATTGTAAATGTTGTAATGCTTATCATGTCGGCATTGATTTTTGGGATTTTGCTATTTATTCGTGTAAAAATCCTGCGCCCCTTTGAACAGATTACTGAGCTTCCATATGAGCTTTCAAAGGGCAATTTAACAATGCCCGTCAAAGAAAGTAAAAGCAAATTTTTCGGGAAATTTTTATGGGGAATTGACCTTCTGCGGGAAAACATGGAAGAGCAGAAAAAGCGTGAGCTTAGTCTTCAAAAGGAAAAGAAAACATTGCTTTTGTCATTGTCCCACGATATAAAGACACCTCTTTCGGCAATTAAATTATATGCAAAGGCATTGTCGAAAAATCTTTACCAAGATGTGCAAAAACAACAGGAAATTGCCGAAAGCATAAACAAAAAAGCGGATGAAATCGAAAATTTTGTAACGCAGATTATAACGGCATCAAGGGAAGATTTTTTAAGCATTGAGGTAAATAACGATGAATTTTATTTATCGGATTTAATAGAGAAAATAAGTGCTTATTACAGCGAAAAATTATCTCTCGTAAAAACAAAGTTTGTTATAGGGCAATATCGTAACTGTCTGCTTTTTGGTGACCTTGACCGAAGCGTTGAGGTTTTGCAGAACATGATTGAAAATGCCTTGAAATACGGTGACGGAAAGTGTATAGAGCTTCTATTTCCCGATAATGATGAAGGAGTTCTAGTTACAGTGAGAAACACCGGCTGTACACTTGAAAAGTCAGATTTGCCGCACATTTTTCAAAGCTTTTGGCGTGGAAAAAATGCTGGCAAAACAGTTGGCAGCGGACTTGGGCTTTTTATCTGCAGGCAGATAACGAATAAAATGAATGGGGAAATTTTTGCTGAAATTACAGGGGATGTAATTGATGTGACGGTAGTTTTCCGCAGGTGTTAATCATTTAGATGATAAAATAATCGCAGCAGTTCAGCCACAGGCACAAAGAAAGGGGCACACGGAGCATGTTTTCTACGTCGCCACGCTCTCGCTCTATAAAAACGCAGCAGTGCTAAGCTCGAAAATACCTCGCTAAGCGCTGGCGTTTTTATAAGGGTTCCTTAAGAAAACATGCTTCGTGTGTAAAAAACTATAACTTAAATTTCGTCATTTCCTGCTCCATTTCTACCGAAACCATAGACAAATTATCTACTCGTTTTGCCACATTCCGGATTCCATTTAACTGTTCTTCTAGGGAGTCCGCCACCTGTTCTGTCAGCTCTGCGGCATTGGCGGAAATATCACGTATTCGCTCTACAGCGCCTACAACGGCTCTGTCGCACTGATGCATCTCTTCTACCAGAGCTTCCATACTGTTAACAGATTCCTTTGTCTTTTCTGCCAGTGCCCGGAAGTCCGCAAAGGTTTCCTGAACCTTGTCTACTGCCTGTGTCTGTCCCTCCACGCCTGTACGAATGGACTCTATATTTGTAACCGTATCTGAAATATCCCGACACAGTTCCACAATGATTTTCTCTATGTCAGCAGTTGCAGCAGTAGAATCAGCCGCCAGATTTCCAATGGATTCCGCCACTACCGCAAAGCCCCTGCCATGCTCTCCTGCACGAGCTGCCTCAATGGAAGCATTTAAAGCAAGAAGTCCTGTCTGGGAAGATATTTCATTGATAGTGCCTAAAATGCCTGAAATCCTTTGAGACTGCTCCTCCAAGGTGACGATTTTCGCAAAGGATTCTGCCATCCCCTTTGCCGTAGCTTCATTCTGCTTCTTTAGCTCAGCAACGCTCCGCATTCCGTTTTCTCCTGAAAGAATGGTGTTCTGTGCATCTGTCAACAGAAGACCGCTTTTTTCCTGTAATTGGCCGAATTTCTCCTCCAGCTCATTTTCCCGCATAACAACCTGATCAACCTCTTCCTTCTGCGCCTCGGTGCCATCTGATATTTCCCGAACCGCCCGGCTGATAGAATCCACATCCTCCTCTATGCTTTTCAAATCCCCGGAGCTCTGCACCACTTCCCCGGTAATAGCCGCAATTTTTGTCAGGATTGCAGATATTTTTCCAGTCATTTTATTGAAGCTTCTGGAAAGCGTGCCGATTTCATTCTTGCTGCCTTCCTCTGCCTGTACTGTAAAATCTCCTTCGGAAGCATTTCCTATCAATTCCGTAATAGATACAATAGGTCTAGTTAGCTTACGTGCCAATATTGCAATAACCCAGATTGCAGCCGCAATAATCAACAATGCCAGTACCACTGCAATTACCATAATCCGGTATACTGCTGCCATTGCCGAAGCTTCTTTATGAAGCGTAATTACCGACCATGAATCCGACTCGCCCTTAAGAGGTATGGATGCATAGCTTACAAAATAGGACTCCCCGTCATTCTTCATCTTGCCGCTTCCGCTTTTGCCAGCCATAACATCTGCAATAATCTTTTGATAATCCTCTGATATGGTTATCTCCTGCTCTTCTGTTACAATATTTCCGTCTGCATCAACTAAGGGCTGCCCTGCTTCATCTTTACTGGATACTGTTTTCGTCAGCAGCTTATAATTGTACAGCTCTTCTATCTGAACGCTGTCCGGATGGGCAACCACAACGCCTTCCCCATCAATAACAAAGGAATATTCGCCATGTTCCACATCAGAAAACTCTTCTATCAGGCTTTGCAGATAATCCAATTTTAAATCCACTGCAAAAATTCCCACAAGCTGGGATTGCTGATACATAGGAAAAAATATGGATGCACAGGGCATTCCCGTATTTACGGAATAATATGACTTTGAAATGAAAGGCTTCTGCTCTTCCATCGTCTGTATGAACCACCAGCGTGTGGAACGGTCTGCAAGCTCACCGGAAGAACGTCCGGTCTGCATCCCATCCGTTCCCTGAATATAAAGCAGCTCCAGATACGGATTGCGCTTCACACAATCTTCTAAAATCGGTGTCTGAACTTCTGTTTTCATTGTAAGAATACTTGGGTTTACAGACAGCTCCTCTGTAACTCCATATGCCCCATCCAGAAAAGTAGAAATATCACCGGATACAAGCCTTGACTTGTCCCTGCTCCTGCCATAAATCTCACTTTCATAGGACTTCATAAAAATAGCTGCAATAATTCCAGTCAAACATACTGCCATTACGCATACGATTGCTATCATGGGCAGCAACAACTGCTTAAATATACTTGTCTTTTTCATGGTTTTCTCCTTATGTACCCTGTTCCCGCTTGGGTGACATTCCTTAGCAATATTTACTATTCATTTTACAGGAATCGGGAAGGCAAGGCAACCATATTCTTTGCAAAAATAGAAAAAGAAGGTAACGGTTCAGCCTTTTCTAGTAAAGATAAATAAACGGATGCGGCATAGGGGCTTTGGGCAACGGACGTGGGAGAGGGCAGAGCATAGGATAGTCTTCCGGACACGCTCTCGCTC
>JAMPFB010000008.1 GCA_023664735.1 Robinsoniella sp.
GCTTAGCACTGTTGCGTTTTTATAGAGCGAAAGCGTGGCGACGCAGAAAACATTCCCTGCGCGGGACCTGCCCTGCCGCCTATGGGAAGCGAGCTGCTGACTGAAAATTGATTTCCACGGTTAAAAGGAGCATCCTATGATTTTATTATTGCCCATTGCCTTTTTATTATTTTTTATTTTCGTAAAAACAAAGGAAGAAACCGGTTTTTTTGAAACAGGTGCAAGAGCGCTGCTTTTATGGCAGCTTGCTGTTTTAGTCATAACTAACCTGCTTAGCATTTTTTCCCTGCTTGGCAGAGTGAGCCTTTCCCTGTGCTGGCTGCTTTTATCTGCTGCTTTGGTTCTGTTTATTTACAGGTATGCAAAGGCTGCAAATAAGGATGTGATTCCCGATTCAGACTGTACCTTTAGCATGTATGTCAGGCAAAGGCTGTCTGTCTTATGGAAAGACTTTTCCCCTTCTGAAAAACTAATGGCTTCCCTGCTGCTTTTTCTGTTTCTTCTTTTATTTTTTGCTGCGCTTTTTACCGTACCCTATAACTTTGATTCCATGACCTATCATTTGGCACGAATCGGGCACTGGATTGACAATCAAAGCGTAAATCATTTTATTACTAATATTGACAGGCAGAATTATTCCCCGGTGTTAGCGGAGTATAACCTGCTTCATATGTATCTGCTTACGAATAGCGACAGCTTTTTGAATCTGCTCCAATATGCTGCCATGCTTATGACTTCCCTGACCATATACAAATGTGCCAGACTGCTGGGAACAGACCGGAGCTTTTCTGTTTTTGGCGCTTTTCTGTTTGTTACCATGCCTCTAACCATATCCCAGAGCATGACTACGCAGAATGATTTATTCGGCGCTATGTGGTTTGCCCTTTTTCTCTATTATCTGCTTCAGTTTATACAGATGGAGAAAATCGTACCGGATAAGAATACCTTAAAGCTGCTTTTTTTTACGGCGCTTACGGTAGCATTTGCATTTCTTACCAAAACAAGCATTTGTGCCTCTATGGTGTTTTTTCTTCCATGGCTTCTTATCATGCGGCTGCAAAAGAAGGATAAGCTCCTTTCCCTGATACAATCCGCCTGCTTTGCAGGGCTTACCATAGCTGTCACAATCAGCGAGACTATCATCCGCAATCTTTTATCCGCCGGGACTATCATGCCAGACACTGCCAGCGGCAATATTATGGTTGCCACCAAAAATGTCAGCTATATTATTGTAAATATTCTAAAAAATTATTCTCTTATCCTGACCCAGCATCTTTCCGATGCCCTAAACGGATTCATATGCAGAATTGCCATTCATACCGGCGCAGCCCTGCAGGTAGAAGTCAATAACGAAGCTATTTCCTTTCACGGCTTTGACTATATCCGGCATATGAACCGGGGAGCAAATATGTATTCCCATGATATCACTCCAAGCGCCCTTGTAGGCTATCTTGCCTTTTTCTGCGGACTCCTTCTCTTTGTATTGCTACTGACAAGCCGTAAATCCGCCTCTGTCTCTATTGGCTTTGGGATTTCCTGCTGGCTTTCCTTTGGCTTTATTATGGCGCTTCTCCGCTGGCAGCCATGGGGCACAAGGCTTATGTATCCGGCGCTTGCCATGACAGTGATTATGATTGCCAATCTGCTTGGCTGCCTGTTTCAAAAGCTGCCAAAAAAAGGAATCCTGCTGATTCCTCTTACTGCCTTAAGCCTGTTTCTTGCTATTCCTTCCATTACCTATAACACAAAGCCTGCTTTTGAAAATGTAAAGGAAGGCTGCTCGAACCGTTTCAGTCATTACTTTACTTATAATAAACGTTTTGACAGCTATCAGGAGCTGTCCCAAAGGCTGCTGTCCATAAACCAACAGCCTCTTGCCCCAGAAATACCCCTGTCCAACAGAGATTCTGTTGGCCTGCTGATTTCCGGAGACGGCTATGACTATCCACTATGGCTCATTTTCCGCCAGAAGCTGCCGGGAATCCGGCTTCAGCACATATTACTGGAAGATACAGCAAATGGCTCCTCTGACTCTAAGCTGCCTGCTTATATTTTACAGATTGAACGGGGCGCATTGGCTGTAGGGGATTCCCTGACTTACAAGGGGCAGGAATATATCTGTATCTTCGTTTCCTCTAACGGCGAGGATGGGATTTTCCAAACAACAAAAAATCAAGAAACGGCACTTTTTTTACAAGGGCAATAATAAGCCATGTAAGCACGCTCATAACCAGAAAGGAAGCAAGCACTACTCCAATTCCTTCTAAGCTGTACAGGCTGTAGCCTCTTTTGTAAAATCCAAGCATCCTTACAAAGCGGAAATGCAGCACATAAATTTCCAATGTATAAAGCCCTACCTGTGCTAAAAAGGGAGATTTTAACAGTTGTACATTCTTTGCAAAGTTCTCCGGCACCTTTCTTGCCTCATAAAACCTGTAAATGCCAAAAAAGCACACATAGCTTCCAAGCAGCGAAGCAATCATCTGGCAAAGAAGCTCCTTTGTACTGTGAACCGTTACCATATCGTATCTGACAATCAGCCAGATAAACCCTGCAAGACTTATAGCCCACAGCCCCCATAGCGTCTTTTGTCCCATAAGAAGCAGCAGCCACTTATTCCCATCTTTCTTAAGGGGCAGCAGATAACGGCTAACCAAAAAACCTGCCATATAATAAGGCATATACCTTACAGTCAGATGGGGACTTAAAAAGCTATTGCCGGTTCTGCTTTGAAGGAAAAAGAGAACGTATGCTGCCAGCAAAAATACAGCAGACTGCCATGCTTTTGGAAAGCATTCTGCCAAAAGCACCAGAACTGTAATAAGAAATAGCGTCATTAAAAACCACAATCCCCAGTCCAGATGAAAAAGCACGTCCTTTAACGCCTGAATAGGAGCAGGCTTCCCACTAAACAAATTACTCAAAAACAACCATACAAAAAAAGGCACCAGATAGGAGACTGCCCGTTTCCTAATGGTATAAGCGGCTTCCTTCAAGGAAGCCCTTCTTTTGGAAAGCCCCGCCAGATACCCACTTATCATCATAAACAGCGGCATTTCAATTGCTTTTATCACATCATATACATAAGGGTCCTTTACCGGGTCCACCATGTCATTTTTCACGATACAATGTCCGAGCATCACTAAAACAATGGCAAATCCCTTTACCGCATCAAGACTGCTGTCCCTTGTTCTTTCTTTCCTGCTTTGGGCGCTTTCCTTTGTTTTTATCATTTTCCCCTGCCTCCTTTACCACTCTGAAAGAAGCGTTTTGCACCTGCTATCACTGCTATTGTGCACAAAATAATCCCAAGCCTGAAAACCTTGTCCACTATTTTCTGCTGCCCAAAAACAGATGGAAATACAATGGAGAGCCCTGTCTGAAGCAGTGCAAATACAAACATATGATAGCACAGCAGGGACAATGTAATCCTTCCGAGGCTGGAAAGACATTCCGTCAGGCGCTTTGGCATACAGGCTTCCCCTGCCTTACACAGCCATAAAACAAGCAGGGAGGAAAATAATCCGTTAAACAAGCCTAACAAAACGCTTTCTCCAAACATTCCCACTGATATATTAGCAGAACCGTTTTTATGGCATAGCAGCACAAATAACGGAGTGCCTGCCAAAAGAAGCGGATACAAAAGCTTTTTCCTTTCCAAAAGCTGTTCTTCCCTTATAAAGTAACCTACTATCATATAACAGTAAAACAACGGAATACATTCTAAGCTCCATGGCAGAAGTATCGGACAGAAATAGTGAAGCGCCGTACCTACAGATAACATACACACTGTAAATGCGACAAGCGCCTTTTTCCTTCCCTTTGTTACAAGAAAGCTGCATTTTAACAGTATATACGTAAGGAATATAGCCGTTAAGAACCATGTAGGAGAATTTAGTATTGTCATAAAATAAACATTTGGTTCATAACCGGGTATGTATAAAGAGTTTCTGGAATAAAAAATTCCAATAAGCGCTGTTAACTGCTCCTTACCAATTCCCTGCTGCCCTATAAGGCTTTTTCCCAAGAAAAATACATAAAGAAAGCCGTTGCATACAAAATAAGGAACCAAAAGCCTTTTTGCTTTTTTTCCTGAAAAAACAAAAAGTCCCTCTTCCTTATTGTAAAACGTCATACCTGCTGTCACGAAAAAGACGGGCACATAAAACATGCCTCCGTAAAAATTCACAAAGGGAACGGTCAGCTCTATATGGTTCATAAGCACAAGAAAAATGCCTAAAAACTTTGCCACGTCAATATAAGCTTTTCTTGAAGCCATCCTTTAAGCTCCTTTTTGAAATAATTTCTTCGCAACGGATTCTGCCAGCCTGATGCCCGGCTTTTCCACAAAACGGTGCAGAAGCCATGACAGCCCTGTACAGACAGCAATGGTCAGAATATAATTCATCAAGGCAAGCACATGATAATTCACCTCGTCCTTCAGCCATAAATAAAAGGCAGAGCTTATCGTGCACAGCACTGGAAAATGAATTAAATAAAAGCAATAGGAAATCTCACAGAAAAAATCAAATACCCTGCCGGTAAGGGCCTTTTGCAGCTTTTCCAAGGAACAGCAGCAAAACAGAACCACAGTACCCGCTGCAATATAATACAAAAGCACCTTTGCCGGAAACAGCCCGTAAACCGACTGCTTTACTACCTGACTATATTCTCCTATGGGCGGATAAGTCGCAAGCAGAAGGGCCCCAAAAAAGCCAATCCATAAAAGCCATTTTTGCTGCTGCAGCTTCTTTACCCACGGATAATCATTGTATAATAAATCTCCTATTACCATACCGCATATGGGAGCTAAAAAGTCCCCTCTTGCAAGTAAAAGCCCGCTAACGCCATAAACCACATATCTTGCCTTGCTTTTTCCAAAAAGCACTAAGATGGCAGATACTAAAAGGCTGCCTAAAAACTCATAATAGATAAACCATAAAGGTCCGTTGTAAGTATTTGCCTCCGAAAAAAAGCAGTCCCAAAGCGCCTCCTTTGCAGCCCCAAAAATGCTTGGCTGAAACTGGTTATAGCTTCCAAAAAAGGTTACCGAGTTAGCTGCTGCTGCTGCCTCAGCATTTTTATAGCAGCCCGCATACATCAATACTGCCGCCAGCACGTTTACAAATAAAATCGGCACTACCAGACGGAAGTACTTTTTAAAGGCACCCTCACCGATAGCCGTTTCCTTTCCGGTAAGAAAATATTTTCTTGCCACAAAAAAACCACTTAAAATCAAAAACAGGCGCACCGTAAATTTTCCCGCCGATATAATATTTAACGGCGAACAGCCAATGATTGCCTCAATTCCCATATCCGTATGGGAATCCGCCGGATTCAGACTATAAACCGCCGGATAAAAGGCATTAAAAAAATGTACATGAAATACGCATAAAAAGGAAAGCACCTTTATACCATTTAGAAAATCCAATCTTTCTACCTGCTTCATGTTTCCTCCCGAATCAAATCCATAATCAGTAAAAGGGATGCTGCTGCCACAAAAGCCATGGGAATTACGCTTTC
This sequence comes from Robinsoniella sp., assembly GCA_023664735.1. Classification (GTDB taxonomy): domain Bacteria; phylum Bacillota; class Clostridia; order Lachnospirales; family Lachnospiraceae; genus RGIG3040. The sequence continues at coordinate 5,524 of JAMPFB010000008.1, forward strand.
TCCCCTAAAATAAGCGGAATAAGCCACGTAGGAAATAATCACCTGCACAAGAGGCACGTAGAATTTCCGCAGTATGACAAATCCCAAAAGCACTGCCGCCACATCAGCAAGCATACCGCTTCTTTCATTCATAAACGGAGCAAAGTATGGTATAACCATGGCAGAAAATACAAAAAGCAGCAGCAGCCTTTCTTTTGTAAGGGGCTTTTTCCTAAGAGCCATCCACACCCCTATGATAGCTCCCAGACAGATTACAAACCAGAATGCCGCCTGACTGTATTCTGTTACAAATTTGTCCACCCCAAATATCTGATAGATATTGGGATAATGATAGCTTAACAGCGCCTCCTTCCGGCTTTCCGCCAAAAGAGCTTCTGCCTGCATAAAAGAAATCCGGATTGGAAGGATTCCTGCAACAAGCAGCCTGTTTCCTATCAGCCCTGCAAGGGGGGCAAGAAAAGCTGCTGCCTTCACTTCTTTTCGCAAATACAGTCCGAAAAAAACAGGTAGGAGAAACAGTCCATTGGTATTTAACAAAATGCTGATTCCCAGACTGCACAGCCCCAGATTCCCTTTTCCTTTCAACGTATAAGTTATTCCCAAAAGGGCAAAGAACACATATACCTGATCTCCCATTCCCCACATGGCGCTGCTAGCTGCAAGAACTGGAAGCAGCAGCATCACTCCATAGGCAAGGAAGCCCTTTATTTTATTTCCTGTCATTCCCGTTACTGCATCCAGCATCAGTACAGCAAGAAATACATCAAAAATCATGGAAAACAGCTTCCATTGCCCTGATACTGCTCCTGCCGTTTCCAAGGGCACATAGGTTATTACGCTTTCCCTTAAACATGCGCCTGCAATTGCCGTTCCTATTAGCAATAACATGTCCAGAGGCGCCAGAGAATATTTTTTTAACCTGATTTCTTTCATTAAAAATTCTCGAATTGCTTTATCCATTGGCTGCCTCCTTTTCCCCTTTTATCCTTTTGTACAGAAATACTCCATGGTCTGCCATTAAGAACAAAAACAGGATTGTATAAACAAAAAGGGGCACAATATTGGTTCCTGCCAGATATATGGTATAGCCTGCAAAAGAACAAAGCAGCGTAATAATCGGCACATAGAATCCTTTGGAATCAAAAAATACATACACAATTGCCAGCACGTCAACTAAAATCGCATACCGCTCATGCATATGGGGCAGGAAAAATACCACTGTCATGGTAAGGAACATGCCCATCCTCAAAAACATCACGGAATCCAGTTCATATTCCAGTCTGGCAAAGGTATATAGTAACAGCATAAGCGCTCCCAATGTAAGCCAGATTCCTGCATCTGCATATTCAAACAAAAAGGTATCCGTTCCAATAAGCTGGTAAACATTCGGGAACTTGTGGGACAGGGCATAAATATCCATTGCGCCGTTTGCCTGAAAAAAATAAACGCTAATCAGCTCCCACAGGCTCTTTCCTGCAATCAGGGAAGGAATGATTCCAATAAAATACATAAGGGGAAGGAAGAGAAAATGCTTTAACTTTACTTTCCCTTTCATCCATAAAATCACATACAGCGGCGCCAAAAACAATGTCTGCAGCTTAAAGGCAAATGCCACTCCGTAAAACGCCATTGCCGGCACCGGCTTATCCTTTAATAAAAAGTAAACAGACCATAAAATAAAGCTGGTAAAGATAATATCACACTGTGCCCACATAGCGCCATTAGTTAAGATGGTAGGCGCCATTAAGAAAATGCCGTACCCTATCACCCCATATGTCAGGGATTTCTTTCTGTCATATACAATTGCCAGCACTGCAAAAGCAGCCACAAAATCAAAAAATACAGAGACTATCTTCATTAAGAGAAGGGTATTCAAAAAAGGACAAATGCTGATGCAGGAAAGAATAAACAAATAGGGCGTTGTATAATCCACGTATTCAAACTCTGCCGCCAGCCCCTTAATGCCTCCCCCTGCTTCCCGAAGAGTTGCTACCCATGGCTCAAAAAACATCTTGTAATCTCCTGCCACCACATTCCTTAATGCGTAGCGCATCATAACAGCGCTCACTGTAAACAAAAGAAACAGCAGAATATCCAAAACTTTTATTTTTAATTTCTTGATCTGAATCTCCTTAAACAAACCGCTTTCCACCTTGGTTCTCCTTACTTCCTGTTTTTGTCCTTACAGGCTCTTCATGTATTCGGAAAGCGCCTGCTCCCAATCTGCAAACATAAAGTTCGTAGTCAGCTTGAACATATAATTTTCCAGTACAGAATAGGCCGGCCTTGCAGCAGGCGCCCCAAATTCTTCTGTAGTAATCGCCTCTACCTTTGTGCTTTTCCCTGCCTGCTTAAATATTTCCTTTGCAAAGTCGGCCCAGTTTGTCATCCCTTCACAGGTTCCATGGAAAATCCCGTAATTTTCCGTTGGAAGAAGACATGCAATTGCTTTTGCCAGCTCCGTGGTGCTGGTAGGAGTTCCAAACTGGTCGTTTACGACTCTTACCGTATCATTACTCTCTGCTAACCTGAGCATAGTCTTGATAAAGTTCTTTCCATCTCCGTAAAGCCATGCGGTACGGATAATAAAATAATCCTTTGCAAAATCCTTTACAAAGTTTTCTCCCGCTAACTTGGTTATGCCATACATAGCCTTTGGCCCCACCGGGTCAAATTCCGTATAAGGTCTTTTGCCGTCGCCGGAAAACACATAATCCGTAGAAATATGCATCATTTTAGCGCCTGTTTCTGTAGCGGCAATGCTTAAATTTCTAGGACCTATGGCATTAATCTTATAAGCGTTGTCCATATCGGTTTCACAGCCGTCCACATTGGTGTGGGCAGCACAGTTAATAATGGCATAAGGCTTTACCTCCCTTACAAGCTCCATTACCTTATCAATATTTGTAATATCCAGCTCTCCTACGTCCGTATTTACCAATTCATACTCTGTGGCGCCTGCATAGTGCAGATTCACTGCCCGTCCCAATTGTCCGTTACAGCCTGTTACAATTATTTTCTTCATGTTCCTTCTCCCTGTCTGTTTTCTGTTCATTCAATGGTTACCTGTCTTTTATCCCTACAGCATCCGGATATGGATAAAATTTTCTGTTTCTTCAAGCAAAGCATAACCTACCAGATAGTCCTTCCACCGTCCAGCAGCACTGTTGCCCCTGTCATATAAGAGCTTGCTTCGGAAAGCATATATAACACCGTTGCCGGATATTCCTCCGGCTTAGACATCCTTCCCATGGGAATTAAGTCAGAAAGCTTTTGAATAAATTCCGGATCCTGTCCATTTTCCAGACTTGCCGGGCAGAGAGTATTTACCCGCACTCCCTTTTTTGCCCAATAGGTTGCCAGATACTTTGTCATTCCTATAAGCCCATGCTTTACTACCGAATAGGAAACAGGCTTAATAATCTGTTCCTCCTCAGGAATCCCTTCCTTTCTGTAAACCCGCTGATCCGGTGAGATAATGCCATAATCAGATGCCACATTGATGACGACTCCTTTTCCCTGCTGCTCCATAACAGTTCCAAATACCTGTGCACACAGAAAAGCGCCGGTAAGCCCCACGGCAATATCATCATTCCAAATATCCAAGGGAAGGTTGTGAAACTGTATTGCTCCCATATTATTAGAGCCGCCCTCCATCTTGGGATTATTGGCTGCATTATTAATCAGCCCATCAATATGTCCATATTTCTTAAGCAGGATATCCCTTATTTCCTCCAGCTTTTCTTTTTTCGTAATGTCCGTCACAAGGGTTTCCATGACTGCTTCCGGATAATCCTTTAAAAACTGTTCCTTTACTTTTTTTAAAGGCTCTTCAAAAATATCCAGAAGAACCGGAATACCTCCCCCTTCCAAAACCGCTTCCGTATGGCGTCTCCCAATCAATCCTGCGCCGCCGGTAATGACGATTACCTTTCCTTCAATCCTAAACTTTTCAAATAGAGAAGTCATTTACTATCCCTCCCGTTTCCATAGACTGCTTTGCCGCCATTGCCATCTGGAAGCTAACAATGCCGTCCTTTAAAGATATTGCCGGTTCCTTTCCCTGTTCCACACATTCCATGAACAGCTTCAACTCTTCCACAAACATGTCGTTTCTTGCAAAATCCTCAAACCGGATTTCTTCCGTTACATCATTTATGAATTTTACCACTGCCGCATTTAACAAGTCCAAGGTAATCTGTCCTTTTTCCCCTACCACTTTTACAAACCGGCTGGGAGGACTTTGATAAAAATCAGCATGTACAGAAACCGGAAAGCTCCCTTTATCCGTATGAATCTTATAAACAGCCTCACAATTGTCCTCAACATCAATGCTCAAATTTCCATTGATTCCGCCTGCCGCATAGACGCTTTCCGGCTTTCCGAACAAATCATACAAATAATCCAGCTCATGTATCATCTGATTCAGCACCACGCCGCCTCCTAAATCCTTTCTTGCCATATAGGTATCTTTATAATCCTCATAGGTATGCATGGTGGTAAGCCTCTCTCCCACTACAGCCCGGACAGACAGTATCGTCCCAAGCTCTCCTGCTTTAAGACACTGCTTTAAATATTTCATTCCGGGATGAAAACGGTTTTGAAAGCCAACAAATACTTTTATCTTCTTTTCCTCTGAAATCTGTAACAGCTCCCTAATCCCTTCTGGACTGTCCGATATAGGCTTTTCCAAAAAAATATGGCAGCCTGCCTTTGCACAGGCAATGGCACAGGGAATATGGTGGCTGGTAGGATTGGTCACAAAGGCAGCCTCCGGCTTTTCCCGCAAAGCTTCCTCAAGGCTTGAAAAGGAGCGAATTCCATATTCCTCTTCTAAGGATACGTTTTCCCGTATTTTCATATCATCAGAAAAGGTTCTTTTCAGCCCTCTTACCCGGTAAGCAATGATATCCACACTATTTCCATAAAGGCGCCTGATATTCCGAAGATGTCTCTGCCCAATGCTTCCAAGTCCAATCATCAATATTTTCATGTTGTTTTTTCCTCTTTTTCCTTCATGAGTTTTTCTATTTTTTCTTCATTTAAGGCTACTGCCTGAGATAATTTCCTGACCCGCTCCGACATTCTCGAAAGGGTAACTGTCAACGTAAAAATAATCAACAGGGAAAAGCAAAAGCCCAGAAAAAATATCATGTTAACCGGCGCCCATATGCCAAGTATAAGGGAAATCCGTGTCAGCAGCGTGGGAAAGCAGTCCAGCACCAGCACGAACACAATTGCCATCAGCCATGACAGCGCATATTTTAATTCCAGCCTTCTCCTTCTAATCATGTTAATTATGGCTGCCAGCCCGATTACTAGACAGACACCGATAATAATCTGAATTTTTACAGTCATCATATAAGCTTCCTACTTTCTAAGGGCTTCCACTAAAATTGCCAATGTTACTTTAATCATATAATATACGGAACGTACAGGAGAAATGGAGGATACTCCTTCTTCCCTTTCTCTCATCTTCACTGGATATTCTTCTATTTTCTTTCCCACGTTTAAAATTGCCACAGCGCTTTCCGGTTCCGGATAATCCTTGGGATAGCAGTTTGCATAAATCTCCATGACGCTGCGGTTTGCCATGCGCATTCCGGAGGTGGGGTCTGTAATCTTCACTCCAGTCAACAGCTTAATCAAATGGGAAAAATAGCGGATGCCAAACCGCCTCAGCCCAGATGACTGAAAGCCTTCCTTTTCTAAAAACCTAGAGCCAATCAGCAAATCCACATCCCTGCTTTTCATATAATCCCGCATTTCTTCCAGATAGCTTGCATCATGCTGCCCGTCACCGTCAAACTGCACTGCATAGTCATAACCGTTTTTATAGGCATACAGGTAGCCTGTCTGCACAGCGCCGCCGATTCCAAGATTTACAGGCAGGTTCAGTACACACAGTCCATGCTCCTTACACAGCTCTAACGTCTTATCCATGGAACAGTCATTTACGATTACATAGTCAAAGCTCTTTGCATGTTCTTTAATATCATTTACTGTTTTTAGTATACTTTTTTCCTCATTATATGCAGGAATGATTACTAAACTTTTCATCGCATTCCTCGTTTTGTTTTCTAATACAATTATCCTTCCTGATAACTGCGTCTTAACCCAAAAACTGCTTCAATACCCGAAGGGTTCTTAGAAAATCCGTCACCCATGCAAAACGGATGTGATTTTCCTTTAAAGCCCTGTGCCCTTCCTTTAAGGAGGCTATATAATTGGGCAGTCCTCCGGTGCTTGTGCTGTTTTCCCCATAAAACATGTATACCAGCACTTCATCTATATAAGCTAGTTTTACCTTTTTCTCCTTTAACATACGAATCATAAATTCATAATCCGCTGCAATTTTATATTCTGTTTTGTAAAGCCCGTAGGCATCGTATATGTCCTTTTTTAAATACATGGTAGGGTGTCCGGGCATCCAGCCGCTTTTTATGCTGCCCTGCCCCATTCTCCATTTCCGGATTACCTTTCCGGTCTTGTCCACATAATCAATATCTCCATGAACGCCGTCGCTGCCGCTTTCTTCTACGGCCCGCACCATTTTGGAAATCACATGGCTGTCTGCAAACTGATCAAAGGCAAATCCCACCAAGTCCCCCTCTGCCATGCGGATTCCCTTATTGATTGCATCATAAATCCCAGCATCCGGCTCCGAAATCCATTTGATTCCTTCCGGAAACAATTTCTCGGATTCCTTTATAAGCTCTATCGTGCCATCCCTAGAACCGCCGTCTACAATAATATATTCTATATCCCCATAATCCTGTCGGCATACGCCGTCTATGGTCTTTTTCAGATTTTCTACATCATTGTAGGTAGTTGTAATTACCGATACCTTAATTGCCATAGGAGAAATCCTTTCCTTTTCCATTCTTTTCTATTTTACAACAAAATACCAAAAATAGGAAGAGCAGGAAGAGACCTGTAACAAAAATCACATATTCTTTTACAGAATAAAGAGAGCCTATTGTTTTTTCGGACACAAGAAAGGTCAAGTCCCTTCCCTCTTCCAACAGGCAGCCGCCTTTCGGGTAGCTGTCGTAGCCTCCCATATAATATGTGACAAATTCCATATAGCTTTCCCTGCTTCCTTCTGTTTTTTCCATAGTTAAAAGAAAAGTTTCCCCATCCCTTGGATATACTGTCTCAAATTGCTTTTCAAACCCGCCCTGATAGGCTTTTCCCACTTCTTTTAAGGTTTCCGTAAAAATAAGCCCAGAGCTGGTTCCGGTTAAAGTAACCCGATAAGCGCTGTCATTTTCCTCTCCCAAAGGGTTCCTCCATTGAAACAACAGATAATTAAATGGAACTAAGCAGGAAAAGCTCTGGGTAAGGCTTTCCCTTACCTGAAACGGTTCGTTTGCCAGAAGCTGCGTAACTGCCGGGTGACTCATTTCCCGTTCTTCTTTTGTATAAATCCTATAATTGATTAGGAGAAAGCTTCCCAGTAAAACAGCGCCCATGGCTCCCATAACAAGCAGGGCTGCCCTTCCCTTCCTGCTATAAGCTGCCTTGCTTTCCTTTTCCATTCCCATGCCTGCAAGAAGCCCCATAATAAGCAGAAATGGAATCTGGTACTGTGCCGCTGCTTCCCACAGCACATAAAACAAAAAGCCTCCCAATAAGGTAATCTGCAACAAAAAGCTTTCCCACCGGAACCTCTTTTGAAAGCCCAATACAATAAAAAGCAGGACAAGCATATGATAAGCCTGAGCATAGCACAAAAAGCCCCCGCTTTTTTCTCCCAGAATATACGAATAGCCTTTGTCCGTCCTTATGGCATTTTCATAAAACATTTTATAACTGTTGGCGCCACCGGAAAAGGTATGGTCTATTTTTTTGCCTGCCTGTCTGATACAGCCTGCAATGCCAAGTTCCTTCAGCCTTTCTGCCAGCCTTTCCCTTACTGCCTGCTTTTTTTCCTCTTTTGTGGAAAAGCCTGCTGTAAAGGCTTCATCCTCCTCATTGTGGAAGCCTTCTCCGCTTAAAGACATCATAAGCCAGTGGGTCGTAGGAAATGCAGTATCTCTTGTATCAATTCCAATGACTTTTACTCCTACGGCCGTCAAAAAAGCCGTCAGGCAAATAGCAGCAAAAAAAGCCACAAGCCCATGGCACAAACAGCTCCGCAATATTTTTTTGGAAAGCTGGTTCCTGCTTTTCCACAATAACAGTGCGCCACAAACAGCGGCTCCAATAAAAGGAATGATGGTAGTTGCCCGCAGGTAATAGCCGATGCCAAAACAAATCCCTGTCCCTAGGGCACGAACCGCCTGTTTGTTCCATTTATCCTCTTTTCCCTTTACCATGCTTACAAAAAAGTAAAGAAAGCCCATAAACCATGGCAGGGATAACGTCATGGTGTAATAATAAGATACTGTTACATACAAAAATGGATTGCAGCCCCAAAAAAGCAGCAGCATATTCCGCCAATAGCAGTCAGATTCCGGTTTTATTTTTTTCCATAGAAGGAAGGTAAAGAACAGGCTTATATCCAGCGCTGCCAGATTTACCCCATTGAAAAGCAGCGGCAGGCTGCCATCTGTCATCCCGAAACACTTTCCAAGCTTTAATAGACCCATAGTAAGCAGCACAAAACCGTTTTGATTGGGATAGACAGAAAGGTAATACCATGCCTCTCCTGCCACCCTGCCCTGCTCTAACAGAGAATTAGCGCCGCCTGCTACAAAGGCTCCATCCCACAAATATAGGCTCCTGTAATAAAATAGGAAGAACATTTGAACAAACAAAATTAGGGCACATTGCAGCGGAAACAGCTTTTTTAACAAAGACTTTGGCAAAGCCCGAAACAGCCTGCCCATCCCATAAAAGAAAAATAACAGCATACAAAGACTTCCTGCTAATGCCAGTATGCCATAGCTTCCGGTTGTATCCACCTGCCCAAAGCCCTTTACAAAAACAAAGGCAAGAAACAGAAAAAGACAGGCTTCCACAAATATCTGCATTCCCTGTTCTATATGAAACTTTTCTTTTTGCTTATTATTCTGTGTCATTTCTGTTTCCATTCTTTTTATTGCCATAAAATTATTGTGAATTATCTTTTTATCTGCTCGTATAGCTTTAAATATTCTCCGTACCGCTCTTCCTTTTGAAAGCTACATGCCCTTACACGGCATGCCTTTTTGGAATACAAATAACCTGCGCTTTCCGGTTCCCGTTTTTGCTCCTCCACTACTGCAAGAACTTCTTTTATGGCGGCAAGCAGCCTGTCAAAGTTTCCTTTTTTTACTATCTTTCCACAAGTAGGGTTGATGGATTCAGGACTTCCTCCTGTTTCAAAGGTCACTACCGGGGTGCCACAGGCAAGCGCTTCCAGATTTGTTGTGGGGAAATTGTCTTCCAAAGTTGCATTAACATATACGCTTGCTTCATTATATAACGCTGCCAGCTCTTCCAGACTTTCCGTTCTTGTAACCGGGACAAGCTCTCCTTTTGAATATTTCCGCAAAAGCCTGCCTGCCTGTTTTTTACTTACTCCCACCAGCTTTATGACGTAGCCCTCTGGCAGATGCTCTGCAAGCTGCTCAAAATAGGGCAGCCCTTTTCTTGGCTCCCACACATTGGCAACTCCTAAAATCACCTTTTTCTTTTCTATCCCTTCCATTGGGCGGAATTTCTCAAGGTCGATTCCATTGGGAATGACCTTCACCGGATATTCTTTTAAAAAGGAGTCCTTAACCAGCTCTCCCAACCATTTGCTTGGCGTTACGATAACAAGCTTTTCCACCCCCTGAAAGCTCTGCTGCTTTCTTATATAGGAATTTTGGGAATTATCCTTAAAGATGGCATAAGGATAGGCAGTTCTGTGGATAGGGCAGCTTTCACAGCCTTTCTTCCACTTGTCACAATTGGCATAGTCAAAATAAGCGCAATGTCCGGTAAATGCCCAACTGTCATGAAGGGTCCACACAACCGGAATATGTTTCTTTTTTATAAAAGCAAAAAGCATTTCCACATTCAGATAAAATCCATGAATATTATGCAGATGAATCAAATCCGGATTAATCTGCTCCACCCATTCCAAAAATGCTTCTGTTTTTTTTTCGGAACCAAAGCCGCTTTCCCCCTGAAAAAAATTTTTTAGCACATGCTGATAAAAATCCAGCCTGCTTCCTATCTTATAGGATGCCGTATGCTCTGTTGCTTTTCCCCTTCCATATGCTATATAGGGAACATGTCCTGCCTTTTCACATGTCCGGTATAAGTCTACCGCAATCCGCCCTACGCTGCCTGTTCCGCTAACTGTATTTATTTGAAGAATTCTCATAATCCGCACCTTTAAACATTCTTAATATTTCTTAAACTGATTCCCTTTTTTATTTACATACTTTCTTATTTTGTATATAATATTTCTAGTCTGCAAAGACAATAAGCCTTCAGGAGACCAATTATGATAATAATACAACCTATTGGTGGTTTGTGCAATAGAATGAGAGCCATAAATTCAGCTTATATGCTGGCAAAGGAACGGGATGATAGCCTTACCGTAATTTGGTTTAACAATCCGGAATTAAACTGTCCCTTTCATGAGCTTTTTCTTCCAAATGCCAATTTCAAGGTGGTGGATATTTATTCTAAATGGAATTTGAAAAAGCTCTGGTACCAGCTTTGCTTTTCTTTTGTTTCCAACGAAGCGATTAAAGCCCATAAAGGAGACGGCCTGTTAGACGAGGCTTATCGAAAAGGGCTTCCCAAAAATATTTACATTGCTACCGAGGAACATTTTTATCCATGCCACGAATATGACTTATTTATTCCTACCAAAGTATTGCAGGCACAAATCAATAAGCTGACCCATTCCTTTGGCTCCCATCCGGTAGGCGTCCATATCCGCCGTACCGACAACAAGCCTGCCATAGACAAAAGCTCTACAAATGCCTTCGTTCAGGCAATGAAAAAGGAACTGGAAGCTTTTCCTGATACGATGTTCTATCTGGCAACTGATGATTTATCAGAAGAGGAACAGCTTCGGGAGATTTTTCCTGAACGGATTATTTCCAATGAGAATCGGGATTTGTCCAGAAATAGCGTTTCCGGAATCAAGGATGCTCTGGTGGATTTATGGTGCTTATCCAACACTGCCATGATTATCGGAAGCTACTTCAGCTCTTTTACGGATATTGCCGCCGATTTAAAGGGAATTCCAAAAATAATTGCAGGCGCAAAAGAAACATGATATACTCTACAAAGACGAAAAGTTAACTAACAGCCTGCTTTCAGGCTGAATATGAGGAAGGAATTTTTACAATGAAAAGATTAAGTGTACTAGCATTAACGGTGCTTGCTTCTTCGCTTCTTCTTTTTGGTTGTGGAAAAGAAGAAACCACACCCGAAGAGCCGGAGACAACACAGGAACCCACACAGGATACTATGGAAGAGCCTGTTACTGAACCGGAACCGGAAGAAATCGGCTTTGTAGATGATGAAGAGATTCCGGCAGGCATGATACGAAGCCAGCTTACAAATGAATTTGTGGATGCATCCTTAGCAGATAAGCGTCCAATATCCGTTATGATCAATAACATTATCAACGCAGTGCCCCACTCCGGCATTTCACAGGCAGGCGTTATTTATGAGTGTGTAGTAGAAGGCAGCCTGACTCGTATGCTGGCAGTATTTGAAAACTGGGAAGAGATTGAAAAAATCGGACCTGTCAGAAGCTGCCGCGATTATTTTGTATACTGGGCATATGAATGGGATTCCATTTACTGTCACTTTGGTGGCCCCAAGCTTTATGTGGACTCTGTATTAAGCCGTGAGGAAACAGACAATTTAGACGGCACCTCTTTAGACGGCACTGCATTTTTCCGTACTTCAGACCGTAAAGCGCCCCACAACGCCTATACCAGCGGCGCTCATGTTTTAAAGGGTGTGGAGAAAAAGGGATATTCTCTGACACATACTCCCAATTACAGAGAAGGACACTTTAATTTTACCAATAATCTCCATCCAAACGATTTATCCCAGTACAGCAGCGCAATCAATGCTGCATACATGGCACCCGGCTATCTGGTAAACAAGCCATGGTTTGAATACAATGCGGAGGATGGCTTATATTACAGATACCAGTACGGAAAAGCACATACAGATGTGGAAAACGGCCAGCAGCTTGCTTTTAAGAATGTTATTTTCCAGAATACTTATTACGAAACAAGAGATGACCATGGGTATCTGGCATTTAAGGATCATGACGATACGAGGGACGGCTATTACTTTACAAACGGCAAGGCAATTCATATCCGTTGGAAGAAATCCAGCGATTTCAGCCCTACCAAGTATTATGATGATGATTTGAATGAGATTATGCTCAATCCGGGCAAGACCTTCATCTGTATCATTCAGGATCAGAAATCCGATGCAGTTGTCGTAAAGGATGCAGATGGAAACATTACTTTGGGAGGCGAAAGCAGTTCTTCTGAGGAAGATATTGATACTACTGCCGAAGAATAGAAAGATTGTAGCAGAAAGGAGCATTGCAAAATAGATGGGTGACATCTATGGCGCAGGCTCCTTTTTTATACCTAAGAATAGGAAGCGAGCTCCAAACAGATTGTGATTCATGCTATTTATCCACCTACCCATTTATTCAAAATGAAACCTCATCTGCCCATCCAGCCAGCTTTTTTGCACAGCCTCATGAACTATATCACCGGGCAAACTGCCTCCTAGCAAAAATGGTGACTTAGGATTATGATTTTTTATATTTTCTTTTACTAGTGCGGCATTTGTATTTGCATAACAATATTTGCACAAATGCCCACAGGTGTCATAGGCGCCGATGTCAATGCCAAGTAGACATGCGCACTGCCCGCCCCGTTGATTACTCTTTCTCTTTGGAACCGTAAGATTACCATGCAAAGCTGTTTCAAAAGTTTTAACAGTCATACATCCGGCGCAATCCGCCCCATACGGCTCCAGTTCATTTCCCTCTGCACATGGCCTGATTGTCATGCCATGCTTTGCGCCAATTCTTATAAATTCTTTGCCAAGCCGCAGTCTGTCTGCTTTCGTAACCTCTCCTATCCCCGGAAAATTACGCTCTACCTTTTTGTAAATATCAATAAAACTGATGACACAGGTCTTTGTATATCCCGACAGTGTTTCAGCCATTTTATCAAACTCTGAAATATGACATTCTACAGAATAATCCTGATTGATAAAAATAGGATCATATCGCCAGCCCACCGAATCCACACCAACCAATTCAGAAAGTTTTTTGAAACTCTCCATTACCTTTTCTTTATCCGGAACATTTGGCTCAATCTCTTTTCCATAAGGCGTAATGGTAACGAACCAGTATTGTCCATAAGGCTGCAGCTTATCCATGTGGGAAAGCATCGGTTCGGGATTCTTGGTACAAAAGGCAATCAAATCCACCACATCAGGAGATAGACGGTATCTTGTCACACTACTTTGATTATAAGGATTACGTACAAGCACGTAGCCTTCCCTGATTCGATTCAATAACCATTCATGGTAAAATGCCGGTATATCTGTCCGCATTCCTGTCTGTATAATCATTTTGCCCTCTCTTTCATGTCTGTATTGCTTTTCTTCCTAATCTGTATTGATGTCTACGTACTTATTTCTATCGTTCTTTTTTCCGAAGCTCATTAGTAGCATGGCAGCTTTTTCCTTTTTCTAAATCAAATTATATTACCCTGCCCTTCCTTATTCAACAATTTTTACCCTGCCTGAACTTCCTTAGTTTGCTCTTTGGCTGTTTTCCAGCAATATATCCTAACCCAACACATGGAAATGTTCCTGTTTTTATGGTACAATAAACTCATTCTATTGGAATTTATAAGGAAGTACTCCTGCAAGCGCAAATAAAGACAGTAGCTGGCGACTCCCCGAAGTGAAGCAGAAAGGGTTAGAAAAATGGAATGTATCTCCCTAAGAGAAGAGTTAATTGAATACATAAAGAAAAAATATAATGATGAAAAGGAATACTTATGGGCGAGACATCCAAACTATGTGGTATTTCGCCACGAGGATAACAGGAAATGGTATAGCCTTATCATGGATGTCCCAAAGACGAGTCTTGGACTTGAAGGCGAAGGCCGTACAGATATTCTGAATGTTAAGTTGGATGACCTGTTGCTGCGGGATTTTCTAATCCAGCAGGAAGGGTATTTCAGAGGCTATCATATCAGCCGAGGGAACTGGATATCCATCCTGCTTGACGGAACAGTGCCTTTTTCAGATGCCTGCAAATGGATTGATACCAGTTATCAGGTGACCGCCTCGGCAGCAGGGAAAAAGAAGCTCCGGCTTCCGAAGGAATGGCTTGTTCCTGCCAACCCAAAGTATTATGATATAGAAGGCTCCTTCGCTAAATCGGATATCATTGATTGGAAACAAGGTCGTGGAATCAAAACAGGAGACACAGCATTTATGTACGTTGCGGCTCCGGTATCTGCTGTTTTATACAAATGCAAAGTAGTGGAAACAGATATTCCTTTTCATTTTGCGGATAAGAATATAAGTATGGATGCCATTATGCGGATACAGTTACAAAAAAGGTATTCTCCGGATGCGTTTCCATTTGAAAAGTTAAAAAGAGAGTATGGCATTTACGCTGTTCGGGCACCGAGAGGTGTTCCCTATAGTTTGAGCGAAGCATTCAAGAAATTGGAGGAGCCAGACAGTTAGATGGCAGCAACAGTACAATTTATTAGTAGCAAATAGAAACTACTTACCTTGAGAAATTTACTTGTAAGACCTTGGAGATTCAATGAATGAAAAAAGTAACAGTTCAGCCTGTTTGGTGATACAATGGCTAAAGTATATTATTTATGGAAATAGTAAAAGTAGAATATATAGAACCCCACAAGGAAAGGAAGAAAAATATGATAAAGAAAAAAATAACTGCCGCAGTCGGAATCGCCGTCCTTCTTTTATTGACCGGATGTCAGCCCAGCTCTAACAATACAGAAACTGAAGCATTAAAAGAACAGATTACCCAATTAGAAGAGCAGGTTGCTGCACTAAAACAGGAAAATGCTGCTGCAGAAAATAATACGGTTTCTTCTCAGGAACAAACGCCTGAAGCAGATAAGGACACGCAGGAACAGTCCTCTCTTCCCACCACCCACACTATGGAAGAACTTACTTCTATGGTAAATGCATATATAGAAAAAGCAAAAGCTGTCACTCCTAACGGAACAGCCTCTGACAATATGGAGCAGTTCTTTTCTCTGAAACAGGAAGAAAAACAAATTGATGACGCCTTAGACCTCCATGAAGATGAGCTGGAAAAACTGTACCGCCAGAATGCCCTGACCCGTGACGAATATAAAAGACTGGAACAGGAACTGGAAAAGCTGGAGGATAATCTGGATTCTGCAGAGGACCAGTTAGAATACACCTTTGGAATTGATGATTAAGTAAAAATGTCTGTGAAAAATACAGGGAGCGGGACGACGCAGAAAACAGGGGCACGCAGAGCGAAAACATGCTCTGCGTGCCCCTTCCTCTGTGGCTGAGCTATTACTTAAAACCTCATCCCTTACCAGTCCCCAATTGCGAAACCAGTACAACAATGCCACACACCACTCCGCCTATTGGATATACGACCCATGAGATGCCCCAAAGGTTGAACACAAATCCCAGCACCATAAAAAGAATGGTAGCTATCAACATGATACATCCAAACCATACAATCATTTTCTCGTCTGCCTGTTTCTTTTCTGGATTCTCTTCTTCATTATATGCATCAATATCGTATTTTTCCTTTCCCAATCCTGTATGGACAAGCACTCCTACTCCCACTGCCACAAAAAGCAGGAAAATACCATAATAAAAATCTTCTAAAAGCCTTTTAAATGGTAATACCTCATGGAAATACTCTCCACTCATCCCAATTAACACCCCAACTAATATGATTCCAATTCCTGTTGCAATCCTTGCAGGGTATTTTTCATCAAAGCGTTCTTTTTCCTCTTTTGTATAAAAATCCTGCACAACAGGGTATTTTTTCTTATAATCATCATGTTGTACTCCCTGCACCACCAGCATTAAAATCCCCACAATCATACCTGCCATACATGCGATATCAGCTATTCCTTCCGACAAACCGATTCCTGTAAGCAGCTCCTCTAAAGCTACTGCGCTTATCAAAACAGCCACTCCTATACTAATCCATTTTCTCCGTTTTTCCATATGCTCCCTATGCTTATGATTGTCCTCTATCGCCAGCTTTTGAGCATTTTGCCTCATCAATACATCCATGCTGCAGGAAAAAATCTCACATAATTGCAAGAGCTTTTCCGTTTCCGGATAAGCAATGCCGGATTCCCATTTGGAAATAGTCTGTCTGGACACCTGCAGCCGTTCCGCAAGCTGTTCCTGTGTCATTTCTTCTTTTTTCCTATAGTATTGTAAATTTTCAGAAAGTGTACTTATCGCTTCACTCATAATCTTCATCCTTTTCTAATATTTTATTGCCTTCTGCGCTTTTGGCTTGTATCTATTATAGGAAATCTCTATGTAAAACGCTATAAACTTTCTGTTGCTTTAAAAGAAAATGATGTAAATTTCCGGTTGCAGCCCCGTAAAATACAGGATTTTAAAAAAATCGCCGTTTGTATATTTGGTTTTATTTTACTTCATTCCTTACATGTCAAAAAAGGAGAGTCTCCGATTTTCGGAGACCCCCCGGTATGAAAAGAGAAATGAAACCAGCAAATTTATGATATTCTAAACTTATGAATTTCCTCTCTTAAAGACTGTGATACTTCTTTCAAGTCATTGGTATAGCCGGACATCTTTTCCACCTGTTCCTTCTGACCGTTAATGCCCTCACCCATCTCAAGGGTTGAAGCAGTGTTTTCTTCGATTACTGCTGAAATGCCCTCTACTGCCGCCAATGTATTATTTTTTGCACCTTCAATTGCCTGTGTCTGAATGGTGATATCGGATAATTCCTGATTGAGCCGTTCTACACAGCCGTCGATATTGTGGAATGCATCTACTGCACGTTTTACCGCCTGCTCCTGAGACTTCAATATTTCATCTGCACTTTCGCCATGCTCTAATGTTTTCTGGCTCTGTTGCTGTACTTCATCCACAATTTCACGAATCTTCTCTGCTGCCTGCCCGGACTGATCTGCCAATGTCTTTACCTCAGTTGCCACTACTGCAAAGCCTTTTCCTGCCTCTCCTGCTCTTGCAGCTTCAATGCTGGCATTTAAGGAAAGCAGATTTGTCTGATCCGCAATTTCTGTAATGACTCCCACAATACTGGTAATATGGGATATCTTTTCCTCCAGCGCCCGGACATCTTCCATGATTTCCTTTAAATGCTGGGTGGTATCCTCTGAGGAAGTATTTAATTCCTTCATCATCTTAATTCCGTTGTTTACAACCACCCGGGTTTCTTCTGAAATACTATCGATTTCTTTTGTATTTTCCACTACCCTTACTATCTTATCAGATAAATCATCCATTCCCGTAAGACAGTTCTGTGCGCCGTCCTCCTGCTGCCTTGCACCGGATTGGATCTGAACGATGGCATCGCTTAAAACCTCTGCGGTTTCGTGAACGCTTTCCCTTGCGCCACTAACCTTCTCTACTGCGCCATCCACCTGCTCCATGCCATTGGATACTTTTCCGATCAACACCTTTATATCCGCAATCATATCGTTGATGCTATTACTTAAAACCGCAAACTCATCATGCCTCTTTGTTAAAACCCTGACGGTAAGGTCTCCCTTAGCCGCCTTCCCCACTTCTTTGATAATCTTCTTGATGGTGCTGCTCATGCCTGCAGCCATCCATGTTCCAATTGCGATTACAATTATAGCCACCAGAATAACCAGACCTATTGTACCTACTTTAATTTCATTTGCCTGCTTCATCATGGTAGCTTCAGGAATCATACCAATCAGGCAGTTTCCCAAATCCCCTATGTATTCATAGCACAGCCAGTATTTCTTACCATTTTTACTGGTGCTAAAGGAACCGCTTTTTTCCAATCCCTGCTGCATTTTCACATATGCCTTTGAATTGGTAATAATGCGTTTTCCTTTATCCTCCGGATAATTTTCCGCCTTGGTAATCTCGTTGCTGTCCTGACCTGCCAGAATTACCATACTATCTTCGCCAAGATTCACTTCATCCAGAAGCTGTTCTATTACACTGTTACGCACCTCCAGAATGATAAAGCCTACATCCTGACCCGTTAAAATATTCTCAACCCTTCGTATCAGAGTCATCCTTCTGTTTCCGTAGGGCTGCTCCGCCTCTCCTTTATACTTCTCTAAAAACTCACTTTCTCCCAACCAGACCTTTCGATTTCTGGAGGTTACCTGTATGTAATCCTCCGTGGTCTGAAATACCGAATATGCATCTCCGCCAAATGCTACATCCGGATTTGTACTGATATGCTCACTTCCTTCTATGGCAATAAAATATCCGTTCTCCACATAAGCATCTGTTCCAAGCATAGAAGCAACTTTTGCATCTAACAGCGAATAGTCTACCCCCTCATCAGGTGTTCCGCTAAAATAATTTACCAAATCGTTATCTACGGAAAGGTCATATGCGGTAGTCTCCACATCCAGCATAAGAACCTCCAAATAATCCGCAGATTTACCTAAAATCTGTATACTAGAGCTTTGATACAGATTCCTGATTGCATTTGCTGTTTGGCTATAGGACAATACTCCCAGCAAAATCAATGCCGTAACCGGAGCAAGAAAGGCAATGAGAAGCTTTGTGCGAATTCCAATCTTCAGGGATATTTTCTTCCGTTCCTTTTTTATCCTTTTCGTACTCTTCATACTCTTCGTACGTTTTGTACTCTTCGCTTTTTTCGCCTTTTCCGTTTTCTTCACTTCCATGGCCTTTCCCCCTCTTCTTTTGTCCGTTTACAGGTTTAATTTATTTTGACTTTGAACGTGTTCTTACGTCAAATGCCACTGCAATAATGAAGATAATACCTTTTACAATATACTGATAGGAAATGTCCACGCCCATAAGATTCATGCCATTTGTCAGGGACATAATTACCAATGCTCCGATAATGGTGTTGGTTACCTTACCGATACCACCGCTTACTGCTACACCACCAATATAAGAAGATGCGATGGCATCCATTTCAAATGCAAGTCCTGCTGTGGGTGTAGCTGACTGCAGCCTTGAAGTATAAAGAACACCTGACAATGCTGCAAGCACGCTCATGGAACAAAATGCAAAAAGCGTAACCTTCTTCACGTTAATACCGGATAACTCTGCTGCCTGATCATTTCCGCCGATACCATAAATGTAACGTCCTAATCTTGTTTTATTCAACATATAGTTGTAAATAATCAATACGACGCCTACAATTACTGCAGCCCATGGAATGCCGCTATACTTTGCAAGCACCCATATGATTGCCATAATAATAGCAGAAATAAACACAAGTGTAAAGATAAAAACTGGAGTAGATGTTACTTGGAAGTTATATTTTATCTTATTTTTTCTTGCTTTTATCTGTGAAAATATCACCAGCGCCACTGCAATCACCCCAATAATAAGGGTTAAAACATGCACTCCTAAATCCACTCCCGGAATATCCGGTATAAATCCGTTTGACAATGCATTAAAGCCCTTATTGGGAACAATGATGGTTCCTGTTTTCTGTAAGGACAGGCTCAGAAGCCCTCTAAAGATAAACATGCCTGCCAAAGTAGTAACAAATGCCGGAACCCCTACTCTTGTTACTAAAAGTCCTTGATAAAGCCCGATTAACAGACCTATGAAAAGAACAATCAGAATTGCCAGCCACTCATTCACTCCATACTGGGTCATTAAAATAGCTGCTATAGCTCCACAAAAACCAGCCACATATCCAACAGACAAGTCAATATGCTTTAAAATAAGAATCAGCGTCATGCCAATTGCCAGTATGGCAACATATCCTGCCTGATTAATCAAGTTGGAAATGTTCCTTGCCTGAATAAATCCACCATTTGTCTTCCATGTAAAGAATGCCATGATGATGACTAAAGCAATATACATCATGTAATCCCTTATATTTTCCTTCACTAAAGTTACAATTTCTTGTCCAAGACCTACTTTATTTGTCCCGGATGAGCTTTGTGCCTGTTTTTTATTATCCATATCCGAAACCTCCTATCTTGATTTAATCGCCATTGCCATGACTTTTTGTTCGTTTGCTTCTTCTGCTGCCAATTCACCGGTTATGGTTCCTTCTGACATAACATACAACCTGTCGCTCATTCCAAGAACTTCCGGCAGCTCTGATGATATCATGATAATGCTCATGCCCTGCTCCACCAGTTTGTTCATCAATGTATAAATTTCAAATTTGGCGCCAACGTCAATTCCCCTAGTCGGTTCATCCAAAATCAGCACCTGCGGTTTTACAAACAGCCATTTTGCCAACTGAACCTTCTGCTGGTTTCCACCACTTAGGTTTCCTACCTTCTGCATAATGGAAGGCGCCTTTATATTGATGGACTGTTTATACTCATTTGCTACATTGATTTCCTCATTCTCGTTTATGGCAAGCCCTTCTGTAAGCGCCTCCAGATTGGCAATGGTGGTATTGTACTTAATGTCCTGAATCAACACGAGCCCGTTGCCTTTTCTGTCTTCCGTTACATATGCTACGCCCGATTGAATGGCAGATTTCGGATCTTTGAAGTGCTTCTGCTCCCCATTCACAAAAATTTCCCCGCTTGTTATTTTATATCCCGGAGAATTTCCAAAGATACTAAGGGCAAGCTCAGTTCTTCCTGCTCCCATCAATCCCTGAAGCCCTACGATTTCTCCTTTTCTCACATTGATGTTTACATTGTGAAGAATCTCTCTCTGCTTTACCGGATCCTCTACGGTCCAGTTCTTTATCTCCAAACAAATATCCCCGATTTCCTTCTTTTCCCTCTTTGGATAAATGTTGTCAATTTCCCTTCCAACCATATGCTTTATGATTTCCGCTTCCGTTACCGGATGCTCTGCAGTATCCATGGAACAAATAGTAGAACCATCACGCAATACGGTAATCGTATCTGCTATGGCAATGATTTCCTTCAGCTTGTGGGAAATCATAATACAGGTAACACCCTGCTCTTTTAACTCTTTAATAAGCTTCAACAGATTTTCACTGTCATCTTCATTTAAAGCCGCCGTAGGCTCATCCAATATCAATAATTTTACATTTTTGCTCAGCGCCTTTGCAATTTCTACAAGCTGCTGATTACCTACACCGAGATTTTTTACCTTCGTAGAAGGGTCTACATTGAGACGAACCTTTTTTAACATCTCAGATGCCTTTACAATAGTCTCATTCCAGTCTACCGTATGCCCTTTCATAATCTCGTGTCCAAAATAAATATTTTCGTAAATACTTAATTCGGGAACCAGCGCCAACTCCTGATAAATTATGGCAATTCCCTTTGCCTCACTATCCGCTATCGATTTAAATTGTTGTATCTCACCGTTATATACAATATCGCCTGTATATGTGCCGTAATGGTGAAGGCCAGATAGAACTTTCATAAGTGTGGATTTTCCAGCGCCGTTTTCCCCTACCAGACAATGTATCTCTCCACGCCTTACTTTAAAGTTAACATCACTTAAAGCCTTGACCCCCGGAAATACTTTTGTAATATCTCTCATTTCAAGTATATAATCATTCATTTACCGGGCCTCCTTAATTTAGAAGGCCGGCTTTAGCAATCAAATCTCTAAAGCCGACCTCACTTTCATTTTTTGCTACACAGTTTTACATTCTCTTATTCTAATCCTGTAAATTCAGAAGCATCATAGTATTCAGAATCAATTAAAGCTTCTTTTACGTTATCCTGTGTTACAACAACGATGTCTGTCTGCTTAGCAGGAACATCCTTTGCTTCATTGTTGTATGTTGTGTCTGTTGCCGGTGTATCACCGTTTAAGATGGAAACTGCCATTGCTACAGAGTCTGCTGCCAATGTACGTGTATCTTTAAATACTGTCATGGACTGCTTACCATCAATTACATACTGTACGGAAGCCTTTTCTGCATCCTGACCTGTTACCTTGAAGCTTGTAACATCTTTGTCTGTTGCAAATACATCTGCGATAGAACGTGCTGTACCATCGTTAGGACCTAATACAAGAACATCACCCTTCATATCAGCGCCTACTGCTGTCAAATGAGCTTCTGCTTTGGATTTTGCTACGTTGAAGTCCCAATCTGTTGTAACCTGACCGATAATCTTTCCGATTTCGTCACGGGAAAGCTCTGCTTTGTCTTTTAAGCCATCTGCTTCAGCAGAGTTAGCTACTACAAATGTGCCATCTGCAATCTTTGGCTGAAGAACGCTCCAAGCGCCTTCAAAGAAGATGAAAGCATTGTTATCTGTTGCTGCACCTGCATATAAGTAAAGTGGAATTCCAGTTCCTTCCGGTGCGTTGTCGATTAAGTACTGTCCCTGTGCAACACCAACTGAGAAACTGTCAAATGTTACATAGTAGTCAACTGCTTCTGTTCCTGTAATCAAACGGTCATATGCGATTACGGTAACGCCAGCTTCCTTTGCTGCTTCTACTGCTGCTGCTGCTGCGGAACCGTCCTGTGCACAAATGATTAAAACATCAATGCCCTGAGAAATAAGGGTCTCTACGTTTGTCTTTTCAGTTGCGGAAGAACCCTGACTAAATAATACCTGATTGGTAAATCCTGCATCGCCTAAGATTGCCTCAAACTGTGCCTGATCCTGTAACCATCTTGGCTCATCCTTTGTAGGAAGAACGATACCAACCTGTACATCGCCGGATGCCTCTGCTCCGCCTTCGTCATCGGCTTCCACATCATCTGCAGCTGCATCATCTGCATCGTCTGCTGTTACATCATCTGCTGTTGCATCATCTGATGTAGTTGTAGTGTCGCCGCCACATCCGGTAAGCATTGTTGCAACCATCGCTACAGCGAGAAGCATGCTTAATAATTTTTTCTTCATTAAAAATCCTCCCTTTAAATGAATTTGCAGCTTTTTTGCTACAACAATACTATATCACAAAAAAAACCTTATTTATTTGTCATATTCAGCAAATTTTTATTGTCATAAAATTTGTTCCAAAACCTGATTAGCATTTTTTTATTCTCTTTTTTCAAATATAACAAGAATGTCCTATTGCTTTTCCAGCAGCTCCGGCCTGTTTAAATAAACATCTTCCGGCAGGTGAAAGCCGCTTTTTATAATCATATCATCCATATTTTCGGCAGTAACTGCAATGGGGTCCAGCTTAATGTAAGGAACCTGATATACTCCGTCATCAATAAAATCCTCCGTTTCTATCTGCTTTCCCTGTGCCAGCTCCACTGCTGCCACAGCCGCCTGAACTGCCAGCTTTTCCACTGGCTTATATACAGTCATGTACTGGGTTCCTTCTACAATTCTCTGACATGCTTCCAAATCTGCATCCTGCGCTACCACACATATATCTCCCGCCATGCGCTTTTCTGCAAGCGTGCGGACGACCTGTCCTGCCAGATGGTCATTTCCACACATGACAGCCTGCACGTCCCTAATTCGCTCCCCATACTGCTCCATATATTCGGCGGCACGCTCTGCCCGCCATTCTTCCGTATAATAAATATCAGCAATTTCCATTCCGTTTTGTTCTATTTCCTTACGAAAGCCCCGTTCTACTAAAGATACGTTATTATCGCTGTTAGGACCGCATACCATAAGCACCTTGTCCCCTGCCTGTAAGCGGCTGCAGACAGCCTGCCCCATCAGCCCGCCAACAGTCTCATTGTCAAAGGATACATACAAATCCGTTCCCCCGCCAATTGCCAGCCTGTCATAAGAAACAACCTTAATTCCCGCTTCCTTTGCTTTCTTTATGGATTTTACCAAGGCGCTGGATTCAATGGGAACCACTACGATTACATCCATCTGCTTTTCAATGAAATACTCCATCTGCGCCACCTGCTCCTCCACGCTTCCATTGGCATTTTGTATGTTCACCTCTGCACCCAGCTCCAACGCTTTGGAAACAAATACATCCCGATCCCGCTGCCATCTTTCCACCACAAAGGTATCAAATATCATACCGATACGAATGCTATTCTCTTCTGACTGCTCTTTTAAAGCCTCCGGCGCATTTTCCCTTGAACAGCCTGTAAGCAAAAGCGCCAGTATGATAAATAAAGCAACTGCTCTTTTCACCTTTTCCCCTCCTTATACTCTGTAGGCGTCACCCCTATATTCTTTTTAAAGGAGCGGCTGAAATAATTAGGGTCTGCATATCCTATCTCCACACATATTTCCTTCATGCTCTTATCCGTACTGTCTAAAAGCTCTTTTGCCCTCTCCATCCGGGCAGCGGTTACATATTCAATAAAATTCTCCCCAGTCTCTTCCTTAAACAGCTTACTAAAATAATAAGGGCTGATATTTACCTCCCGGCTCACATCATCCAGTGAAATGTCCTTTTGATAATGGTTCCGGATATATTCCTTTGCACGTCCCACTATGCTGGTAGAGCTTTTTTCTTTTTTGGTTGCCACATTCCTACATGCTTCCTGAATTTTTGTCAGAAACCAAGAACGCAGTTGTTCATAGTCCTTCATTTCTATAACAGTCTGAAGATAATCATGGCGGGATTTAAAATGATACGTCATTCCGCCGCTTTCATAGCTGATATGCTCCGCCCATAAAACAAACTCCAATGCCTTTAGCTTAATGTCCATAACGGATTCTGGGTATGTCCCCGTCATCCAGTCAAAAAAATGTCCTGCCTCCGATACGGCGCCGTTCACGTCACCTTCCTCCGTTTTTTCAAACAGCGCCTTTTCCGTCTCTACGGGATAGTCTTCTTCATAATCGCAGCCGATGGGAAGATCTCTCACATGGGCTATGGAACCTGTGGACAAACGAAGGGAATTCATCGCCTCCATATAAGAGATTTCCGCCTCCCCAAGCTTCTGCACCGAACCGATTCCCACCCTGAACTGTGCGTCCAGACGGGACTTCAGCTTTCTGACCATCCTTCTTGCCTGTTCGATTACCTCAATCCGCTCCCCGTATTCCTCTGCACCGTCTAAAGCCCCTTCCTCACAGGGAACAAGAATGATTACCATATTTGCCATCATTGCACCTGCCACACAGGAAAAATGTTCCTTTATGATTTCCCGCATTTCCTTATAATAGGGCTGTACCCGCACGCTTGCCCCTACGGTATTTGTCAAATGCCCTCCCACCTGAGAGTCTCCACATTCAATTACCATCATATAGCACATGTTCGTTTCAATTCCTAAAAGCCGTTTGAAATTTTCCGTATCATCCGCATAATTTTCCTGAAACAATACCGAATAAATCAAACCGCTTTCTATAACAGGGACTACAGTTTCCAATTTTTCCTGTATCATCAAATCCCTGCTTCTTTTTTCCCGCTCCCCGTCTACCTTCTTCATTGCTTTTTGAAGGATTTCCACAATTTCTTTTTGGTCGATAGGTTTATTTAAATAATCCAAGGCTCCAATATTTAATGCCTCTCTTGCATAATCAAACTTATCGTAAGCGCTTATGACTATAAAAATCATGTTTGGATTGCTCTTCCGGATTTCCTTCATAGCCTCAATCCCATTAATCCCCGGCATCTGAATATCCATAAAAGCAATATCCGGATGCATTGTATCTGCCAGCTCAATAACGCTCCTTCCTGTCTTTGCCGATTCAATAATGCAGGCGTCGCCAAAATTCCTGTTAATAATAAAGGTGAGGGCATCGATTACGATTCCTTCATCGTCCCCTATCATAATTTTATACATGTTAAATCTCCTTTTCTTTGCAGGGAATAAAAATTGCTACCTCTGTTCCCATATTCTTTCCCGGACTGGTAATTTTCATGACCTCCTCCACCCCGAAAAACAGCCGAAGCCTTCCCATCACATTATCAAGACCGATTCCATTGGAGTTCTGCTCCAAATCCGCTTCCCCAAGATGGCTGTTCATAATGCTTCTGATTTTTTCTTCACTCATTCCGATTCCATTGTCACGTATGCTGATGCATATGCGGTTTTCTTCTTTATATACGGACAACTCTATACAGCCTTCCCATTCAATATTCCGTATGCCGTAATTGACACAGTTTTCCACCACAGGCTGCAAAATCATGCTGGGCACCTGTACATAAGTCAGGCCTTCATCCACATTCTTTTTAAAATGGATTTCTCCGGAAAAGCGCACGTTCAATATATATACATAATTGTCCACCAGTTCAATTTCCTGTTTTAAGGTAACGCTCTCCCTGCTTTCCTTAATGTTATACCGGAAAAAATCCGCAACATTTTGGATATACCGATAGGTATTTTCCGCCTCCTCCATCATGGCAAGCTGCGCTCCTGCATTTAAGGTATTGAACAGGAAATGAGGATTAATCTGAGCCTGAAGATATTTTAACTGGGCATCCTTTAAATGGGCTTCCATCATCAATTCTTTTTCCTTCATGGCGCTTTCTAGCTCCATGCTTTTTTTCAACCGTTCAATATATTCCTGAATGCTCAAGACCATCTGGTTAAATGCCCTTGTTACCACGCCTACCTCGTCCCGGCTTTCCGTCTCTGCAGGCTCAATATCCAGATTTCCTTCCGCCACCTGATTTGCTGCTTCTGCCAGATGCTTCAAGGGTCTTGTAATTCCCTGCGTAAGAAGGATGGTAAGCGCCACATTTAAAAGGGCAACCATGCTCAGGATTGCCATATTGAAAACCTCCATATATTTTAAAGATTTCAAAAGGGCAGAATAATTCTCTGAATTATTTTGGAACTGTTTATTGTTCAGGCTGTAAATATAAGTATTGATACAGGAATAGAGCTGGCTTGCCTTCTCATACAACACCTTATACTTTTCCACATTTCTTCCCCGCTTTGCCTCAATAATGCTTTCCGTAAGCTCCAGATAACTTTCAGACATTCTCCTGATATTTTTTTCCATAATCATGTTCTCGTTTCCAACCACGGCATCATTCAAGTCCTGAATCATCACCCCATAGTCTTCCTCGCTGCGGAAATACTGCTCCATGGAATCAGAGCTTTTACTGTTTAAATATTCCGCCATATTTACCTGAACCTGATTCAGCCCATTTTGCAGGTTGTTAAAATCCACATTGCTTATATAAACTGTATCAATCCGGTTCATCATCCGGTTAAAGCTCCTATACATATACATATTGACAGTAAAAATGATGGCAGTCGTAGTAAAAAATACCAGAATAAGCTTTGTCTGTATGCTTATGTACCTTTCCTTCTTATGTCCGGCTTTATTTTGCAACATCCTTCATATGCTCCCTTACATTGTCTGCCGTAACAGCATCCACATCCATTACTATATAATCATTTACATAACCAGTTTCTATATATTCATTCAGGCTGTCCACACTGTTTCTTCCCATCTGTCTGGAATCCACTACTATGGTGGAAGATAACACATTTCTCTGTATGGCATTCCCTATTGCATCGGTAATATGGTAGCCTATAATATCCACTTTTCCTACCAGATTATAATCCACTACAGCCTGACATGCGCTAATAGTCCCCTGAGCATCCAGACACACGATAATATCCGGCTGATTATCTGTATCCATAAAAATATCCCGTATGACCTCTTCCAGCCCAAAGGCGCTGTTATCATTTACATTCATAGTCTCTATATCGAGTGTTAAATGGTTTCCCTCATTCGTAATGGTTTCATTAATACCTGAAAGAATCATATTCTTACTGTTGTCGTCCAAGTCATCATTCATAATGATGAGCGCTTTCTTTGTTTCCTTTGTGGAAATCCTTATAATCTGCCTTCCATATTCGCTTCCCAGATTATAGCTTGCAATTCCAATAAAGCTCTGCCTTTTGCTGCCATAGCTGTCCGTCATGACTGTAACTACCGGAATCTGATTTTCCACTGCCTCGTCAATCAGCTCCAGCGTTTCCATGCTTTCATCCGCTTCCAGCACAATGCCGTCCACCTTTGCTGCTATTGCATTTTGCAGCCGCTCCTTCTTGGAATATTTTACTGCTGCACTACTTCCAAACCACTCCAGATACACATTTGTTTCCTCTCCCCGTTCCTTTGCTCCCTGATATACTTCCTCCCAGAAATCATTTTCCATATTATCCGCAATAAATGCATAATGCCTTACATAATGGGTATATTCCTGCTGTTCTATGTCCCCTGCTATGGCTGAGCGCATCTTAAAGTATAACATGCATGCCACCATAAACGCCGCCAGAACTGCCAGAAACAAAGCCGCCTTTATAAGAGCCGCTGTATTTGCTTTTCCACCTGCCTGTGCCTTCACCTGTCTTTCCCCGCCTTTTCTATTTTATCATAACTGCCGCATAATGCTCGCTTTCTTCCACTAATTCCATTTCATATCCGGCTTCCCTGACTGCTTCTGCCATACTGTGGTATTGTTCTTTGCTCAGGAAACAAAGAACCTGTTTTTCTTCCGCCTGCTGCTCCGCCATTTGCAACAGCGTCCGCTTAATTCCCGCTGCTCCCTCTTCCTGATTGCTACAGCGATAATCCCCATATGCCTCTGCCACAAATACGTCCTGCTGGTTCCAGACTGCCTGTTCCTCCTCATATAGCACGAAAGCCCTCGCTTCTTTAATCTCTTCTGCCGCATTTTTGACAAGCTGCTGAAATTCCAGCGCTGATTGCTGGTTATTTATTTTTTCATTTATCTGCACATACACATCCTTGGAAAAATAACCAATTCCCACTACGACAAAAATTGCCGCCATCCCTCGGATAAATCCGCTAATCTGCTTTTCTTTTACAAGCCGCCCTGCTATAATGCCTGCCGCCATAAACAAAGGAATGAACACCGGGTACATATACCATAAAAGCTTTGTCCTTACGGCTGAAAATGCCAGAAAGGGAATAAAGAGCCAAAGCAGATAGCCTGCTATTTTTTTATAATTCTCCTTTGTGAACAGCCTGTTATAATAAACAGCTCCCACAAGACAAATCATGACCGCAAGACCATATACCGTTCCCTTGCTTGCCATGGTAGGGAAGTTATCCCCTGCTAATCCAAGATAATATTCCAAATAATAAGTAAAGCTTCCTTCCACGCTGCCAAATCCCTCGCCGGAACGCCCCAGCACATCTGTAAGCAGCATCTGTTTAAAAAAAGCCGTTCCGTCCGTAAAAAGTCTGGGAATTGCCCATATTCCTATAGGTATGCCAAAAGAGGCAATAAACAGGCCCCATGTTTTTACGGATATCTTTTTCAATTCTCCTGTCAGTAGCAGAAATAAGCCGCCCACAGCTACGATTGCTCCTGCATGAAAGCTTTTGGTGAGAAAAGCCAGCGCAAAGAAAAGGCCGCAGGCATACAAATATTTCTGATTTTTTTCAATTTGAAGCATAGACAGCATGGCAAGGGTAAACAATAGCACATACAGACTGTCCGCATCTCCTGCCCTGACCATATGAGCCAGAAAGGGAGTGGTATTGGCGGCAAGAAAGCCAAGGGTAAATAGTGCTTCCACCCTTCCGTATGTTTTTTTCACGAAGCAGCCTACTATGACAGATAAAAGCACATAGCAGAGGGCAGAATATATGCGCAGGGCAAATACATTGGCGCCAAGGATTCCAAAGGAAACCATAATGCACCACATACTAAGGGGAGGCTTTAAATTGTAATAATCCGTTTCATACAGATAGGTGCTCTTTATCAGGCTTCCCTCCTTATACATTTCATAGGCATTGACCCCATGCCTTGCCTCGTCCCATGGATCCACATATTTGGCATCCAGCTTATAAAAGGATAAAAAGCAAATTAGCCCTATAAGCAGGATAAATCCTATAAAATAGCCTATATCCAGTTGTCTTTTTGTCAGTTGCTTTTCATTCCATCTTTCCTTGTTTTCTTTTCCCATATTCTTTCCTATCCCTGCCATTTCCATAAGCTTTAGCAGCAGCCGGTTACCGGAAGTAAATCCGAACTGCCATAAAAATGGCAAAATACATATGATGCTTCATAAAAAACAAAAACAGCTTTTCTGCCATGGATAACCGGGGCATTTCATAACTTTTCATTGCCTCCATAACCTCTTTGTCCATACAGATTTTTTTCATGTCTGCCCTGTGTTCCCTATAGGGGGCATTTTTCTTTTTATAAATTCCCCCTTTTATATGAAGCACAGTAAGACATAAAAAATCATTGACAATCTGGGGTTTTAAATCATAGGCTGCCTTTGCATCGGAAATCCGGCAAAGGTTTTCCTTCATAAGCTTTATCTTATCCATATAATGTTCATCATACTTCATAGTCATGGAAGCATCATTCATGTAGTAATAGTAAGGGTAAAAATCCTTTACAATCACTACCTTTTCTGCATCTAAAAACATACAGAGGGAAAACTGATAATCCTCCCCGATAGATACCCGGTCATCGCACATGGAAAGATTTTTCACTACCAGTTCTCTTTTCACGATTTTGGTAACCCGGTTCGGCATAAGATGCCGCCCCATAAAGCTGCCGTCATTAATCAGCACAGGAAACACATGCTCCCTTAAGGTGTCCACCGTGAAAACCTGCTCTGGAAATTCCATCTGCTCTACCCACTCCTTATGGCTGCCGGATTCATAAACATGCTTTAGGCCGCAGCAGGCAATATCCGCATTTTCCGCTTCCGCTTCCTGAAAGAGACGTGCAAACATATCCGGCTCGATAAAATCATCACTGTCCACATACCCGATATAGTTACCTGTTGCTAACCTGCTTCCAGCCTTCCATGCGGAGGTCAGCCCTCCGTTTTCCTTATGCAGTACCTTTACATTTTCATATTGCTTCCCGTATTCATCACACATGGCAACAGAACCGTCGCTGCCTCCATCATCCACTAAAATAATTTCGATTTCCTTTAATGTCTGGGCAAGAACGCTGTCCATACACCTTGCCAGATATTTTTCCATATTGTATACGGGAATGACTATACTTACTTTAACCATGACTTTTCCTTTTTACACCTTCTCCTTTTCAGGTGAAAGCGCTAATTTTTTATATAGCTGCGGCAAAAGGAGAAAGATATGATATCCAATTCTTGTAGTCATGCTGAGCGAGCCGTATTTCTTCCGGGCCCTTAATGCCTCTTTTACATACTCCTTTAGCTGCCTTTGTTCCTTCTTAGAATCCTTTACCTGTTCCTTTAAAGGATAATAATACCGGATTGCCCCATCTGCCCTTGCCTTACATGCACAAAAGGCTAAATCGGTTTCCCCCGTTTCTTCCTCAAAAAAAGAAAGCCTGTCCGTTAATGCCTCCATCCATTGTAAGCGCTTTTTGCTGAAAGCATCTCTTGTAATGCTGGAGGGGGCGCTGAAATACCCATACATAGGCCATTTCACATAAACACCCCTTTTTGCCTTATCATATATTTTATAGGTAGTTGCCTCATCCTCGTGAATCTTTCCTTTTGGGAACCGTATTCCATTCCAAAGGGAAGCCTTATAAAGCTTATTCCATGCTACAATAAAATAAGTGGCATCCGGATGATTCATGTCATACATATTAAGCAAAAGCCCTTTTCTGTCATAGGTATCATAATAGGCTTCCTTCCATTGTAAAGTCCTAGGGGGCTTGGAAAAATCCCCCTCTTCCTGCCTAGTTACCGTTTTGTAAGGGCACATTGCCACATCGCTTTCTGTGGAAAGCAGCGCCTCCATAAGCACCTCTAAAAAAAAGGGAGCTATAAAATCATCACTATCCAAAAATGCAATGTATTCTCCTTTAGCTGCTTCAAGCCCTGCATTTCTTGCATCGGAAAGGCCACCGTTTTCCTTGTGTATGACCTGAATACGGGAATCCTTTTTCCCATAAGCATCACAAATGCTTCCACAGCCATCCGGCGAGCCATCGTCTACCAGAATAATCTGCAGGTTTTCATAGGTCTGGTTCACAATGGATAAAATAGCCCTTTCCAAATATGCCTCCACCTTATAAACAGGCACAATGACTGTAATAAGCCCTCTTACCACAATTGCTACCTCCTTTTTAACAGCCTGACCACAAGTCCCCTGAAATCAATCAAAAAACATGTTATATGCTTACAGCCCATATTCAGAAAAAAATAAATGATTTTGTAATCTGCCAGCTTAAGCTGCAGCTTATGCTCCGGATGTTCCTTTTTCAGCTTTACCAAAGCTGCCCGGTAATTGGCGATAATGCGGATTTTTTCCTTTCTTGCCATGCCGCCTGCAAAAGCAAGCTGCTCCAAATCATCCAGAAATTCCACAATCAATTTATTTTCCAGCACTCCGTCAGTCTGCCCGTCTCCAAACAGTTCGTTCATTGCCTGTCCTGTCCTTTCATACAAAAGCAGGGCAATGTCCAGCTTATCCTCTCTTTTTTTGGTAGAAAGGGTGGTTCCCCTGTCATCCTGTATAAACTCACAGACCGGCTTTCTTACGGTCGAAAAGCTATGACATTCCTTCAAATAGGAAAGATTGAACAATAAATCCTCCCCCAGATTCAAGTCCTCCGGAAACCCGTTTTGAATCTTATGCCGCTTAAACAATTTGTTCCATGGCATATTAAAGAAGCCTTTTTCGTATAGCCTTAGTATATACTCCCTGCTTTCCTGTACGGGAAAGGTTCCTTCCTTTTCCGGCAGCTTCTCAATGCTTCTTCCAAAGTATAAATGATGAAACCCGGCCACCACAAAATCTGTGTCATCCCTTTCCATAACCTCCACCATTGCCTGAATGGAATCCCTTTCCACATAATCATCGCTATCCAGAAAACGGATATACTCCCCTTTTGCCTCCTTAAGCCCTTTATTTCTGGCTGCGCTGACTCCCTGATTCTTTTGATTGATTACCCGAATCCGCTCATCCTCCCTTGCCAGCCTTTCCGCTAACTCTCCCGACTTATCCGGCGGTCCGTCCACCACAAGCAAAATCTCCAGCTCCCTGTAAGACTGCATGGCAAGACTCCTCACACACCGCTCCAACGTCTCCTCACTTCTATACACTGGCACAATCACACTTACCATACACTCACTTCCTTTCAAGCCATCCCTACAAATTCGCAGCCTACAAATTCATAGCAGCCAACACCAGCTCCCAAAGCATATACAGATTCAACCCTCCCATTACGAAAAAGCCTGCTCTGTTTATCCATTCCCGTCCAAAGGGCACCTTGAAGCGGTTCTGGAAAAAGCAACTGAAAAACGGCAGGAATAATGGAATAAAATATCTGCCCTGCACTCCTGCAATATGGTCAGCTCCCACTGCCGTATAGGACACATACATGGATGTAAGCACAATAGCCGACGTGCCAAAAATCATAATCAGATTCAATATTATATACTTTACGCCAATGGACTTTCCCGTTTCCTTTTTATCCGTACATAATGCTGTAAAAAATGCAAGCAGCAGGCAGACCCATGTCCAGCCCCAGCCTTTAAAGCCCAGATATGCATAACCAATAAAGGAATCTCCTCCAAATAAATAATCCTTCAGCATTCCAAACATAGAGCCTAACAGCACCTTTGTATAAGCAAGGGGATTTGCCAGCACATACTGTATCTGTCCCGAAAAACTGGTTCCTACATTCCGTTTGTCTCCCAGATAGCTGAAATTCCCTACTAGCTGGTAATTGCCGCCTGCTGCCGGCAGAGGCTTAAATATGGCATAAAGCATCAGCCCTGCAACCACGCATACAGAAAGCTTGAATACCGTTTCCTGAAAAGGATTTTCAAATTTCTTTTTCCCAAAAAATACAAGCATCAATGCCATTACGATATAAACCGGCTTTGTT
Organism: Robinsoniella sp.; assembly: GCA_023664735.1. Taxonomy (GTDB): domain Bacteria; phylum Bacillota; class Clostridia; order Lachnospirales; family Lachnospiraceae; genus RGIG3040. Next base: position 39,331 of record JAMPFB010000008.1, read on the forward strand.
AGGCTTCCTATTACATATGCAAGTAAAATGCCAAGAGTGGACTGCCATGTGATTTTCTTTTCCGGCTCTAACATTTCATTTGCCACAAGCACCGTGGCAAGAAGCAGAAATGCCGTTACCACTCCATCATAGGAAATGGCTGAAGCAATAAACAGATTGTTGGGAAGCAGCCCAAGCAGCGCCACAAGCATCTGGAATCCCCTAGCAAGCTTTACAGCAAAAAATACTACTAGAATATACATAAGAAGATTTCCATATTTTGCCAAGGCAACGCTGGTTGCAAAATCTGCCCCCAGCTTTCTGCCAAGAAAGAACCCAAGGGAATTAGGATAATACACTCTGTCTTCTGCTCTGTGGAACCGACTTTGATAAGTAATATCCGCCCAGCTAAAATCGTGATTGTTCTGCTCATATGCCTCTACTAGCTTTCTCTCTGCCCGATTATAAAAGAATGGCAGCAGATTTCCTTTCATCTGCATAGCTGACTCGGTAGTTTCTATGGCAGTACCAAAGGAAAGATCATATGCCTTCTTTGCATGGGCATATTCGTCAAAGCTTACCTGATTGGTTCCAATTCCCCAAATCAACAGGCTTCCTATTGCAAATGCAAACAGGGCAAATACATACTCCGGTTTGTCCCTTACAAGCTTTTTAGAAAATATCAGCAGAACGATTCCTCCCAATATGCAGATGATAAGCCCAATTCTGAGCCAGTTAGGAGAAAAATCATTGGACAATGTAACCTGCAGCTTGTCCACATCAATATCCTGCCTTGTAGTCAGTACAATTTGAAAGCTGTCAAAGGAACTGTCTAACAGGGCAACGCCACAGCCGATTTTAGGATTCATGCTGCAATATACATTTCTATTCCCATTTTTTCCTTCCAGAAAAGTGCTTACCTGATAGCCGCCCTTTTCCTCAATGGGATATGCCATTTTAAATTCATGGGCATAATATGCTTCTGGCAGGCTTACCTGAATAGTCGTCTGCTTAATTTTGCGAAAAAGCTCCCCGTCCTTTTCCACCAGAGAGTCATCCTCTTCTTCCGTATATTCCTCCTGATAAAATTCTGCCAGCAGTTTTTGGTTTTCTCTTTCCACCTGAATTGCTTTCACTTCGTCCTGTGAAAGTCTTGCCAGTCCGTCCTCTACCGTTATTTCGGCCTCCATATCCGTCCCCGGATTTATGATAATAGGCTCTTCTTTCTTGGTTACGGCATGAAACTGAAATACGAGACATTCTATGAGCAATGCGATTGTAACGATAAACAGGATGGTAAATCCAATGGTTCCCTTATTTTTCATGAGATGCACCTCCCTTTTTCTTCCATGTGCCTTTTACCCGGAGTTTCTCATAAGATAACGTCATGGAAGCCGCCAGAAACACAAAGGTCAGTATGCGGAACTCATACAAAAAAGGATACGTGTCATGACTGTAAATGTAGCTGACCATAAGACCGCCATCTACCGTCTCCCAAACACCATCCACCATGCAGCCGGTAGCCGTATTTTCCAACAGCTTTTTATTTGCCCTTAAGGACGGAAGCTCTTCCATGCTTCCATTTTCCACCTCAAAGGTAATATATACCTGTCCCTGACATTGTTCAGAATGGGAAAAAGGCAGATAGACATACTGGAAATCATATGTCTGGCTGCCTAGCTCATATATGTTTTCGCTTACAGGACTGTATTCCTCCTGCTCTGCTTTCTTTACATATACACAATATTTTAAATTCACACCATTCAATTCACTGCCGTTTTTGTAAATTCCTACCTGTATTCCCTTTAAGGGTCTTGTCTCCGTAGTCATTTCATAACGAATCAGGACAGGCTTCCCTTCCTGTCCAAAGGACAGATAAAAATCCTCCTCAGACTCTTCCATGTTAGCCGTATTTGTATCAAGAACCTGATTGGGAAAAATAATACTGCCAATAAACCCTGCTAAACAAAACAGGGTTATCATTGGCAGTATAATATATAATTTCTCATTGAAACAATTTTTCATATTGTTCTCCTGATTTAGTTTCCAAGTCCCAGACGATTGATTGCGGAAAAGATAGCTCTTACGGATGCTCTTGTAATGTTGCTGCTGACACCTACTCCATAGGTAACTCTTCCGTCATCTGCATCCAGTAAATGGATATATGCTGCTGCCTGAGAATTAGAGCCGCTCTGCAATGCATGCTCCTCATAATCTAAAACCTTGATTTTTACATCAATTGTTTCCTGAAGTCCCCTCTGCACTGCATCGATAGGACCATTTCCTACCGCTTCAAAGGATTTCTCTTCTCCATGGTCCGTATAGGTAACCATAACCTTTGTATCAAATTCGGACTTGGTTTCATTGCTTAAATCAATTACTGTCAGCTTTCTGAAATGGATAGGCTCTTTTTGGTTTAAATATTCCTGTCTGAACTGTTCCATAATCTCATCCGGGGAAACCTCACCCTGTTTTTCGGATATTTTCTGAATCACATTAGCAAATTCCTTATGCATTCCCTTTGGAAGCTTGAAGCCAAAATACGTATCCATGACAAATGCCACTCCGCCTTTTCCAGACTGGGAATTAATGCGGACAATAGGCTCATATTCCCTTCCAATATCTGCCGGGTCAATAGGCAGATAAGGAACCTGCCAGAACTCACTGTTCCTTTCCTTCATTGCCTTTACGCCCTTATTGATGGCATCCTGATGGGAGCCGGAGAAAGCGGTAAATACCAGCTTTCCTGCATAGGGATGTCTGGGATGTACTGGAATCTTACAGCATCTCTCATAGATTTCAATAATGTCATTTACTTTATCAATCACAAGCTCCGGATCAATCCCCTGTGAAAACATGTTATAAGCAATATTCAAAATATCCACATTTCCGGTTCTTTCCCCGTTGCCGAAAAGAGTTCCCTCTATACGGTCAGCACCTGCTAACAGGGCAAGCTCCGCACTTGCCACTCCGGTGCCCCTGTCATTATGAGGATGTACCGATACAATAATACTTTCCCTGTTTTTAAAATGTTTATTCATCCATTCAATTCGATCTGCAAATACGTTAGGCGTAGTCATCTCTACTGTAGAAGGCAGATTGATGATAATAGGCTCCTCTTTTGTGGCGCCCCATGTTTCCTGAACTGCCGTACAGATTTCCAAAGCATAGTCAAGCTCTGTTCCCGTAAAGCTTTCCGGCGAATATTCCAGTATGATTTTCCCCGGAAATTTAGCAGCCCGCTCCTTTACCATTTCCGTTCCCTTTACGGCAATTTGCTTGATTTCCTCTTTATTCATTCCAAACACCACATCCCGCTGCAGGGTGGAAGTGGAGTTGTAAATATGTACTACTGCCTGCTTACAGCCTTCAATTGCTTCAAAGGTCCTATCAATCAGCTCCTTGCGGCACTGTGTAAGCACCTGCACGCTTACATCATCCGGAATCAGCTTTCTGTCCACTAACTGGCGAAGAAAATCGTACTCAATCTGACTTGCAGCCGGAAATCCGATTTCAATTTCCTTAAAGCCCATTTTTACAAGAAATTCAAACATTTCGATTTTTTCGGATACTACCATGGGATCGATCAGCGCCTGATTCCCATCCCTTAAATCCACGCTGCACCATATAGGCGCTTTTTCAATCTGTTTATTAGGCCACTCTCTTTCTGGATAATCCTCTACCGGATTTCTTTGATATCTTTTATAATTCAACATTGCAATATTCTCCATTCTTTTATTCTATTTCTGATCTGTTCTATCTTTTTCATTCCAGTTATCATCAACAGCATAATCGATAAATCACACCATATATTTTCAGAATGAACATTTTACTTTTTGTTATGGTATTAACCCCATTTTAATCACTTCTTCCTTTTCACTACATAAGGATAGCCCATCAAAAGATGGGCCATCTCATATCCTTTATTATTCGCCGAGCCCGCTTTCAATGGCACTTATAAGAGCAGCTAATGCCTCTTTCTCGTCCTCGCCGTCACATACGAATTCAACCTCGTCTCCACATTTGACACAAGCACCCAATACACTTAAAACACTTTTTGCATTTGCTGTATTGTCCCTAAATGAAAATGTTATCAGGGATTTAAACTGCATTGCTTCCTTACATAGGATTCCTGCCGGTCTTAAGTGTAGACCTGTAGGATTTTTTATTACGACCTTTTGACTTACCATAATGTTTTCCTCCAAACAATTCCTCTATTTTGCATACCCAATAAGTGACTTTCTCCCATTGCCACATAACTCCTACCTTCCATATGCCAAAATTATACCATACATTGACATTTTACTCAAGTATTTGCTATAGCATTACCTCTTGTATAAGCGCCGCCAGCTTCCTTGCCTCTTCTTCTATCTGTACCTGATTCTTTCCTTCAATCATAACTCTTACCAAAGGCTCCGTTCCGGAAGGCCTGATCAGCACCCTTCCCTCACCGGCAAATTTCTCTGTTAAAGAACTGATTGCCTGAGCAATTTCCGGATATTCCATATAGCTTTCCTTTTTATGGTTAGGCACCTTGGCATTGACTAAGGCCTGAGGCAGCACCTCCATAATACCGGACAGCTCCGACAAAGGTCTGCCTGTTTCCACCATGACCTGCAACAGATGAAGGGCGCTTAGCAGCCCGTCTCCGGTTGTATTTTCATCCAGAAAAATAATATGTCCTGACTGCTCACCTCCAAGGTTTGCGTCAATTTCCTTCATCCTCTCTAATACATACCTATCTCCCACCTTTGTCTGCTCTATTTGGATTCCTTCTTTTTCTCCCATTAGGAAAAAGCCCAAATTGCTCATAACGGTAGCAACAATGGTATTATCCTTTAATGTGCTTTTATTCTTCATATGGCTGCCGATAATTGCCATAATCTGGTCGCCGTCCACCTTTTTGCCATTTTCGTCAACTGCCAGCAGCCGGTCTGCATCCCCGTCAAAAGCAAGCCCTACCTGCGCCTTTTCATACACCACCCTTGCCATAAGCTCTTCCATATGGGTGGAACCACAATTTGCATTGATATTGGTACCGTCGGGATTGTTATGAATAGCTACCACATTGGCGCCAAGCTCCTTTAAAGCCTCTACGGATGTATAAAAAGAAGCTCCTTCTGCACAGTCTACCACGATTTTCATTTCAGATAAGTCAACCGGAATGGACTGGATGGCATGATTGATATACTCTTCTCTTGCATCGGTACGGTATTTAATCTTTCCTACTCTAGAACCGGTAGGAAACTTGATTCCTTTCATATCAGACCGAATCAGCTCTTCAATTTCATCCTCTAAGCTATCCGGCAGCTTATAGCCGTTTCCGTCAAAAAATTTGATGCCGTTAAATTCTACCGGGTTATGGGAAGCAGAAATAACCACTCCCGCATCCACCTTATATTTTCTTGTAAGATATGCAACAGCCGGCGTTGGAACTACTCCCACATATACCGCATTGGCTCCTACGGAACAGGCGCCTGCCATTAAAGCATTTGCCAGCATATCCCCGGAAATCCTCGTATCACACCCTACCATAATGGTAGGCTTATGCTCTTTTTCTCTTGTAAGCACATAAGCGCCTGCCTGCCCTAACTGCATTGCCAAAAGCGGGGTCAGCTCTTCATTTGCCACTCCCCTTACTCCATCTGTCCCAAATAATCTTCCCATACACTAATCCTTCTTTTCTGAAATTTTTATTGTAATATTAACCGGATTTTTCAGGGTAATTCCTTCCGGAAGCCCCAGCGTAACAGGCACCACATAGGTTGCAGCCTTTACCCTTTCTATTTCCTGTTCCTCCATATATGCCTTAAAATCAATCACTGCAGCCAAATTAGAAGCATCGAACTGCTCTAGCTGCTCAGGCATTGCCATGATTTCTGCCGAAATCACATCATTTGCCGACGTAAATGAAGCCTCATAGCCATCCGGCATTCCTGTAATCGTAATGGTTCCTTTGTCAATTTCCACCGTCTTCGTTTCTTTTTTCGCAATGCCTACTGTTACCACAATCTTGCCTGCTTCCTCTTCATTGGCAAACCTTATGCCATCCGGCAGATATTCGCCTGCATTCACGGCTATATTCATCTCGCCCGTAGCGCCATCCACATTTACTTCTGATTCCGGAATTACAATTTCCGAAATCTTTGCCAGCATAGAAGGGCTTCCGGCAATCAGAATACTTTCCGGCTCGGATGTAATCGCCCCTGTCAAGCCATACTCTTCAGCAGGAGTGCCTGATACAGACAGCTTAAAGGGCACTTCCTTCGTCTCCAATATTTCCACGCTGATATTTACATTGGCAATATTTTTTGTTATATTTCTATTTTCTATCAATGTATCTTCCGCATCATACAGCTTTAATTCCACGCTTGTGCGGATATTGCTGCTCATATTGGAAACGGAAACCTCTGCTACCGCCTTGCTGATTCGGGTAATGACAGATTCCGGTCCCGACACCCGCACTACATTTTCATCTAAGGAAATATTTCCCACCACATAACCGCTTACAGGGTCACCGGTAATAACAGGGGTAATGACAAACTGCGTCCTTTCCATTTCTTCAATATTTACTTTTAAATATTCCGTTTTGGATTTGATGCTGTCAATGTTCTCATTGTAACGGTTAGACTCTACCCGGATACGGGCTGTTCCATCCTTATTCAGATTTTCTAAATCGGCTGTCGCTTTAATGTTTTCCCTGCTTATCGAATCCAGAATGGTCCTTTTTGCAGAAACAGATACAGTAATGGTATCGGTTCCCTCTAACACCTCATAAATCTTACCCTGCTTTGTAATCGCATCTCCGTTTAAGATTTCAACAGGAACACCGCTAATGGTAGTAGTAGCTACCGGATCACTTATATTGACTACTACAAGCCAGAGGCCAAAAGCAAAGACCAGCGCAAGAATCTTTAATCCAAAGTTCTTCATCAGATTATTTTTCTTCATGCTTTCCCCGTCCTTTCCGCCTCTTTTTCTTCTTTTCCTCGGAAGGCTTATTTTGTATCAGCTCTAGCTTCTCATGAAGGGCCTCCTGATTTAAATTCCGGTACAGCTTTCCTTCGTATGCCACTGAGATTCTTCCTGTTTCTTCTGAAACTATTATAGTGAGTGAATCCGTAACCTCTGAAATGCCCACACCTGCCCGATGTCTTGTACCAAGCTCTTTAGACAATGCCATATTATCCGATAAAGGCAGATAACAGGTAGCTGATACTACCCGGTTGCCCCGCACGATTACTGCACCGTCATGAAGAGGGGTATTATGCTCAAAAATGTTGATTAAAAGCTGATTGGTAAGAACGGCATCCACTTCAATACCAGTTCTTTCGTATTCTGTCAGTGCAAGATTTTGTTCTACCACAATCAGGGCTCCTGTTTTCACTTTCCCCATCTCATAGCATGCCTTTACAATTTCATTCTTTGTTTTATCGGAAAAAAGCCCGCCTTCTTCCTTTCCGGAATCAAAAGAAAACAAATTGCTGATAAAATTTTTCCGTCCAAGCTGATCCAGCGCCCGTCTCAGCTCCGGCTGCAGCACTACTACAATGCCCACGATAAATACTTGGAAAAGCTTATCGAATATCCATAAAATAGTAGTCATCCGAAAGATAGCCGCAACTAACAAAAACGCAAAAATAACAAGCATTCCTTTTAAGAATGCCCATGCCTTCGTGTTGCGCACCCATACTAAAATCTGGTACACCAAAAAGGAGATAATGATTATCTCCACATAATCGGTTACTAAAATATGCTTGGGTATATGCAGCACCGTAAGATATTTATCTATAAACTCGGCTATCTGTTCCATATGTCTCACCTTAGCTGTTCAATCTTATCTTATTTACAATACACTGGTTATTTTCTTTACGGTTTTCTTTGCTTTTTTCACGGAATTTTTGGGAATTGCCTTCACATAATAATAGTATTCGTCATCTTCAAACTGTACATACTCGGTTCTTGTATAATCCACATTAAAGGCAAAGAACTCCAATACCTTTGCAAGAAGGAAGGACACTATTGCCCCTATAATCATAGCAGCAATGGAGCTGTTTACATCAAACATCAAGTCTCCTAAAAGAAGCATTACGATACAGGTAACAATTCCCACAATCATGCTGATGGTCCATGCATGATCCACGGAAAGCCTGCGGATTAAATAAACCAAAATAACTGTAATGGCAAATGCTGCCATAGTTACGAACATTGCTTTATTATTTAACATTCCTTCCACTACATAATGCAGCCTTGCCACCGGATTATCTCCATCCAAAGAAGTGATAATGGCAGCATTTGTCTGAACATAGTAGATCAGATAATATACCATTACCCCACAGCTTACTGAAACAATGGAAACAGGGGTTCCAAGCAGCCCCACTGCAAGCACTACCACATAGGGAATCCTCAAGGTAAATGCAAGGGGCAAAAGCAACAGCACCAGCGTATCCTTTGGCGAAAATCTAAAATACAGCAAAAACAAAAGTAAAAACAGCACGCCTGACACAAGGGCACATTCAACAGCTAAAGAATACATATGGAGCACAATAAATACAGCTCCCAGCACCACACTGAAATTCACCGGAAGAAAAGAACACATAAGTGCGACAACCAATACAATAACCAGATTGTTTATCCTGCTGTTATATCCCAAACTTCCATTGATAAATACAAGTACCGTCAATGCCAAAACGAACTTAAGCAGCGGTATTAAGTATACTTCATATTTGCTATAAAAATTCCTTAAATTTTCCCTAACCTCTAATAATCCTGACATATAAAATCCTTTCAGAAGGCTACATCTTTTTGCTTTCCAGCTCATACAATGCGGAAAGCTGCTTTAAATTGTAAAAGTAGCGCTTCAGGCTTTTTTTTGCCTTACTATATCGGTAAGAATATACAATATAAGAAATCACTGCATATGCCACCACAAAAATGAAATAATAAAGCAATACATCCTTTCCAAATGCAATCAGATCCATTTTGTATATATTCTGCATGAATGTTTCAAAGTCATAGTAGATATACATCGCAAACAGCACTCCATAAGCAAGCGTAGCAGAAATAACAGATCTAAGCATATGGAACTCAATATAGTCGCCCCTGAAATAACTGCCGGTAACCATATTCCTCCGACCTTCATTTTCCTCATAGGCAGCCATCTTAGTCATGAGCTTGATTCTCTCTTCATTTAACATAGGCTACTCCTTATTTTATTATAGGAAACGCATTCTGGACTTATCTCTTGGGTCTTTTGGCTCTTCCTTCTTTTGGGGCGCCGGCTTGGCAATGGATTTACTTAAGGTATTTGCCATTTCCTGAGAACATTTTGCGCAGAACCTTCCTGAACCAATCATGGCTCCACACCGCTCACAGGGCACCTTAATAGGTGAATCATCTGAAAACTGAAGCCTGTCTTCCCTGATCCACTGCTGAATCTGTCCAACTTCCACATCGCAATCCTCTGTAACCATCTGGATGGTTGCCTGGGCATGTGACTGGACATATTTCTTTACTTCCTGAAATTTTTCTTCCAGCTCCTCTTTACAATTAGGGCAAATCGGGGGACCCATTACATAATTAAACAATCTTCCGCATCGTCTACAATTCCGTACATTCATATTCCTACCTCCTGTCACTTAAGGGCGCCTATTGCCAGCGAAATACAATAAACAGTTTCTATTCCAGCCTTTTTGCACTCCAAGGCCAGAGCATCCATAGTGCTCCCTGTTGTGTAGATATCATCAATTATTATAATTACCTTTAATTTTACCTCATTTTGACGGATTTTGAAAGCCTTTTTCAAATTATTTTCTCTCTCTTGCCCGTTCAATTCCTTTTGAGGTACTGTATTCCTGATTCTTTCTGCAAAATTTTCATATACAGGGATTCCAGTTTCCCTTGAAATTGCTTTGGCAAACACCGCCGCCTGATTGTATCCCCGCTTTTGCAGCCGCTTTTTATGCAGTGGCACCGGAATCAGCGCTTCCGGCCTCCAGCGCCTTATCTTTTCCGCTAAATGCAGCCTGACCTGTTCCCCATAATATGCGCCGTATTCCTGTCTTCCTTCATACTTGAAACGGTAAATGGACTCTTTTATGGAAGAATACACAAATAATGCAGCGCCTTCTTTAAAATAGTGCTTTCTTTCCATGCAGTCCCTGCAGTACTCCGCCTCCGGATTCCTTAAAGGCTTCCCACATTTTCTGCACACCGGCTCCTTTACATGCTTAGGCTTGTTTTTGCAGCCTTGACACACCTTTCCGGTCCCCGGAAGGAGAATGTCGTCACAAATGGCGCATCTTCCCGGATAAATCAGTTCTTTTATGAAATTCATGCTTTCCATCCGCTCTCCGTCAGAGCCTATGCAAGCTCTATGATCCTGTCCTTTAACCCCGCATACCGCTTATGCTCGTTTTCATTGGCAATCATCAGGGAAATCATATTTCTGCTGCCCAATATGGTGACGCATTCCTTTGCCCTTGTAATTCCGGTATACAAAAGATTCCGGTTCATAAGCAGCTTTGGCCCTGTCAAAAGAGGCATGATGACTGCGGGATATTCGCTTCCCTGAGATTTGTGTATGGTTATGGCATATGCCAGCTCCAGCTCATCTAACTGGGCGAAGGGATAGGTTACCAGCCGCCCTTCTTCATATTCTACCACCAGCTCTTCCCCAAAGCTGTTGATTTCTTTAATGATTCCCATATCTCCGTTAAAAACTCCTGTCCCCTTATCAATCGGAATATGATATTTGCTTACTATTTCCCATTGTATTTTATAGTTATTCTTGACCTGCATTACCTTATCCCCTTCCCGGAATAAGGTTTCACCGTATATATGCTCCTTTTTTCGGGGAGATTCCGGATTTAAGTATGTCTGCAGTATTTTATTCAGTGTCTCCACGCCCAGCGCTCCTTTTCGCACAGGCGTAAGCACTTGGATATCATAGGGCTTTGCATTTACATATCTGGGCAGCTTTTCTGTAATGAGCTGCACCATATGTTTATATATGACATTTACATCATTTCGTTCCAAAAAGAAGAAATCCCGGCTTTTATTATCTAGGGCAATTTCCTCCCCCTTATGTATACGATGGGCATTGAGCACAATATGGCTCTCTTCTGACTGTCTGAAAATTTTTTCCAGCTTTACTACGAAAAAGCAGTCGCTTTCAATCATATCCTTTAAAACCTTTCCCGGTCCCACCGAAGGAAGCTGGTTTCTATCTCCTACCAGAATCAGCCTCGTTCCCGGAGAAACAGCCTTCAAAAGAGCCTGAAACAAATAAATATCTACCATGGACATTTCATCAATGATAATAGCGTCCACCTCTAAGGGATTTTCCTCATTTCTTTCAAAATAAGTGCTTCCACGCTCCTCAGACATTCCCCCATTTAATTCCAGCAGCCGGTGTATGGTTTTTGCCTCATAGCCGGTAGCTTCCGTCATCCGCTTTGCTGCCCTTCCTGTAGGCGCTGCCAGGCAAAAATCCATTCCAAGCTCCTCAAAGAGCCTGAGCATAATATGAATTGTAGTAGTCTTTCCAGTACCCGGTCCGCCTGTAAGGATAAAGATGCCCCTTCTTACGCTTGCAAGCACCCCTTTTCTCTGCAAGTCGTCTAACTGCATCCCTTCCTGCTCCTCGATAGCCTTTATCCGGCTAAGCAGCTTTTCCTCTTCCTCCGGCTCTTCCTTCTCCATAATATTCAAATCATGAAGCATTTTTCCACAGCTTAATTCACAATAATAAGCATTGCTTCCATAAACCTGAACATTACCTTCCCCCATGCTTTTAACAATTACCTTTTTATCCATGGCAAGATTAGAAACCTGAGGCTCCAGAAAGCCTTTTTCAATTTCCAAAAGGGCGGCTGTTTTCTCCAGCAGCATTTCCATGGGAAGATAGGTATGCCCTTCTGAAATCCCAAGGGAAAGCATATATAACAAGCCGCTTCGAATGCGGTAATCGGAATCTGTATGGATGCCTGCTTTTCTGGCTATTTCATCTGCTATGCGGAAGCCTACTCCATGCATGTCCTCACTCATGCGGTAAGGGTTCTCCCGAATCATGGAATACAATCCCTCCCCATAGGTATTGTAAATCTTTACCGCAAGGGTATTGGATATTCCATACCCTTGAAGGAAAATCATGGCTTCCTTCATGTCCTTTTTCTCTTCTGCCTGTACTGCGATTTCCCTTGCTTTTCTTTCACTGATTCCTTTGATTTCCGCTAAGCGCTCCGGCTCCTCTTCCATAATCCGGAAGGTGTCCATTCCAAATTTTTTTACAATCTTTTCAGCCAGAGACGGTCCAATTCCTTTAATGGCGCCGGAACCCAGATACCGCTTCATGCTGTCTGTATCCTCCGGGAGCCTGCTTTCATAGCTTTCCACCTTAAATTGACTGCCATAGGTAGGATGCTCTACAAAGCTGCCTGTTACCTGAAAATTTTCACCATTTTCTATAGTCTGGAAACAGCCTACTAATACAAACTCTTCCTTGCCTGCTGCAAATTGAAATACCGTATATCCATTTTCTTCATTTCTATATATGATATGCTCCACATATCCTGTTAAAGTTTCCACAAAAAGCTCCTTAAAACATTTCTATAAGCTAAAAACAACAGTTCAGCCCACAGGCGCAGAGCGGGTTTCCCATAGAGCATGTTTTCTGCGTCGCCACGCTTTCGCTCTATAAAAACGCAACAGTGCTAAGCTCGAAAAGACCTCGCTAAGCGCTGGCGTTTTTATAAGGGCTCCTTAAGAAAACATGCTCTATGGGAAACCCGCTCTGCGCCTGTGGGCTGAACTGTTATACCAAAATGAACTGTTATACTAAAAAGGCTGTCTGATGACAGCCTTACTATGTACCTTCCTATCATTTTATTAGCATATGCTAACCTTATGCTCCATAATTCCGTTTCATTTGTTCAAAAAGAATCTGTGCAAGCCCAAGGCTGCCCGTCTCAGTTGACTGAGCTGCATATTCCTGTATCAGACTGTCTTCCATATAGTCCATCATGGAAGCTGTCGCATTGGAAGAATATTCGCTCTGGGGCACTGTCTTTTTCATCTCTTTAAAAATCTGCTCCAGAAAATAAGCTTCAAATTCCTTACAGACATCCATCAGCTCTTCATCTGATGCCTCATTAAAATCAGAACTATTTAAATTGCTTATCTTTGATGCCGTCTTGTTGTTAGCATCTTCCGTAAGCTGATTGCCAAAATATGAATTGATTCCACCAATATCCATGTTGTTTCCTCCCGGCTTTTCTTACCTAGTGTCTTAAGTTATTTGCCTGCTGGAGCATCTCATCGGATGCCTGAATTGCCTTGGAATTCATTTCATAGGCACGCTGGGCAACAATTAAGTTAACCATTTCATCTACTACCTGAACATTGGAGCCTTCCAAATATCCCTGTACCATCTGGCTTTTCTTTACGTTTGCATTGGTAGCCTCATTGATTGCCGCCCCACTTGCTGCAGTAGGGGAAAATAAAGAATCGCCGTTCTTTTCCAGTCCGGCTGGATTCTGAAACTGGAACATGCCAATTGTCACTCCAAGAGAACGTGGGTTGCCGGTAGCATCCGGATAGAAAATGGTTCCATCATCGGAAATGGTAATCTTGCTGGTAGTATAGTCTCCCTGCAGGACGATTCCCCTTCCATTGGTGTCCAGAACCGGATAGCCCTCCGAGTTGGTAAGGGTCAGCCCGTTTGTTCCCATGGACCAGTTGAAATTACCGTTTCTTGTATAATAAGTGGAACCGTCATAGCCTCTTACCGCAAAAAATCCTTGCCCGTTAATGGCAAAAGCCGCCGGATTGCTGGACTCCAAAAAAGAACCCTGTCTAAAAATAGAAGTAATAGAAGAATTGCGCACACCAAGTCCTACCTGTGCGCTGATTGGCTTCTGTTGGTTATTTGCCGTAGTGGACTTTGTCTGCAATGTCTGATACAGCAATGATTTAAATTCCGCTACTTCCGTTTTATATCCTGTAGTATTTACATTTGCCAGATTATTTGAAATTGTATCAACGTTTGTCTGCTGTGCAATCATTCCGGTTGCTGCGGACCATAAAGATCTTACCATAATTTATCTCCTCCTATAACTTACCCAGCCTGTTTACTGCCACATCCAAAGTTCCATCTATTGTCTGAATCAGCTTCTGATTGCTCTCATAAGCTCTCGTTGTAGAAATCAAGTCTACCATTTCAGATACTACCTGTACATTGGAAGCCTCTAGATAGCCTTCGTGGACTGTAGCCGTAGCTCTTGTCTGGGTAGCTCCTGCTACCGGCTGGTAATAGTTTTCTCCGTAGTGCTCTAAATAATTGTAATCTGCAAAATCTGTAATCAACAGTCTTGTTATAGGTCTGTCATTTTGATAAATCGTACCGAACTCATCAATTCTGGAGGTCTGCAGCGGGTCTAACCTGATAGGGCTTCCTGCTGTATTCAGTACATAATCTCCATCCTTTGTGACTAAATATCCGTTTGTATTTAATGTAAAGGAACCGTCCCTCGTATATTTGGTAGATGTCTCACCTGCTTTATTGGTAAAAGCAACCGTAAAAAAACCACTGCCGGAAAGCGCCAGATCATAAGTATTTCCCGTTGTCTTAAATGCGCCCTGCGTGTAGTCCGTATAAGTCTCTCCGGTTTTCACTCCAAGGTTTGCCTTACCAATATAACGGGCAGGCGCCGCATCCGTGCTGTCCTTTATCTTATAGGCCAGTACTGTATCAAAAGCCTGACTGGTAGCTCCTTCCTTCTTAAATCCCGTGGTAGCGGAATTTGCAAGATTATTTGTCAGAACATCCATTCTCTTCTGTTCATTTAACATCCCTGTATAAGCTGCATATAAGCCCTTTACCATTGGAATCCTCCTTTATCCTTATCCAATCTCCTCTTTATATCCTGCCAAGAACTCCACGTACTTGCCAGTTCCGATAGCAACACAGGTCATTGGATCTTCTGCAGTCATGGTATTGATGCCAGTCTTGGCAGAAATCAAATCCTCAAGCCCTCTGAGCAGGCTTCCGCCTCCCGTCAGGACAATTCCCCTATCCGCTATATCTGCTGCAAGCTCCGGGGGAGTCTTTTCCAAAACGCTGTGTATTGTCTCTATAATCTGCGATGTAGTTTCTTTTAAAGCTTCCTCTGTTTCTTCGGAAGTAACCTTTACTGTCCTTGGAAGTCCCGTTACCAGATTACGTCCCCTTACCTCTATCGTATCTACTTCAGTTCTCTTATAAGCGGAGCCGATTTTAATTTTTAAATCCTCGGCTGTTCTTTCACCAATCAAAAGATTGTGTTTCTTTCTCATATAACGAACGATTGCTTCGTCAAAATCATCTCCTGCAATCTTTATAGAAGCGCTTACTACAGTGCCTCCTAAAGAGATAACAGCAATATCCGATGTACCGCCTCCGATATCTACGATCATATTTCCGCATGGCTTTGAAATATCAATTCCTGCGCCAATAGCGGCTGCAATGGGCTCTTCGATAATGGAAACTTCCCTTGCTCCTGCCTGATAGGTAGCATCCTCAACCGCCTTCTTTTCCACTTCCGTTACACCGCTTGGCACACACACGGCAATCCGTGGCTTCCTGAAGCTCCTTTTGCCCAATGCCTTCTGAATAAAATATTTCATCATCTTTTCTGTAACAGTGTAGTCAGAAATAACGCCCTGACGCAAAGGTCTTACTGCAACGATATTTCCCGGAGTCCTTCCCAGCATCAGTCTGGCATCCTCTCCGATTGCCTTAATCTTATTGGTGTCTCTATCAAAAGCCACTACGCTTGGCTCCTTTAGCACCACGCCTTTTCCCCTTATATAAACCAAAATGCTGGCTGTTCCTAAATCAATTCCGATATCCGTGTACTGCATTTTCTTAATACCCCTTTCCGTTTGGCATCTATTTAAAATTTTTCGTATTTTTCTAGGTTTAGTTTCGGTAAAATATCCATAAGTTAAACATACGAAAATATTATAGCGCAAAATATTAACTTTTTCAAAGGGTTTTCTTACATTTCACACATTTTTCTGAATTATTAAGGCGATATTAAGATTTTCTTCTAAAAAGTAACAAAAATGCACAAGAAAGAACGGGGTTCCTTCCCTCTTTCTTGTGCATCCATGCCTAATCAAAAAATATATCGGCGCACCTTTCTAAAACCTTTAGTATTTTTTATCTCTTTCCAACATTTTCTTTATATAATGCCCGGTATAGGATTCCTTGCACTTTGCTACCTGCTCCGGAGTGCCCTGCGCCACAATGGTCCCGCCCTTGTCTCCTCCTTCCGGACCCATATCAATAATATAATCTGCTGTTTTGATTACATCCAGATTATGCTCGATAACCACTACCGTATTGCCGCCCTCCGACAGCCTTCTTAAAATATCAATCAGCTTATGGACATCTGCAAAATGAAGTCCGGTAGTGGGCTCATCCAAAATGTAAATGGTCTTTCCGGTGCTTCTCTTGGATAATTCTGCTGCAAGCTTGATACGCTGTGCCTCTCCCCCTGACAAGGTGGTGGAAGGCTGTCCCAGCTTCACATAGGAAAGACCCACATCATAAAGCGTGTCAATCTTTCGCTTAATGCTCGGTACATTTTCAAAGAAATGCACTGCCTCCTCCACAGTCATATCCAGCACATCAAAAATATTTTTTCCTTTATAATGTACATCCAGCGTTTCCCTGTTATACCTTTTGCCACCGCACACCTCGCAGGGCACGTAAACGTCAGGCAGGAAATGCATTTCAATTTTAATGATGCCGTCGCCGCAGCACGCCTCACAGCGCCCGCCCTTTACATTAAAGCTGAACCTTCCTTTTTTATATCCCTTTGCCTTTGCTTCACTGGTAGCGGCAAACAAATCCCTAATCTGGTCGAACACTCCGGTGTAAGTGGCAGGATTGGAGCGTGGGGTACGTCCAATAGGTGACTGGTCAATATCAATTACCTTGTCCAACTGTTCCATGCCTTTGATTTCCTTATGCTTTCCCGGTATGGTTCTTGCCCGGTTCAGCACCTTTGCCAGACGTTTGTAAAGGATTTCATTTACAAGAGAGGATTTCCCAGAACCGGAAACACCGGTTACGCATGTCATGATGCCTAAAGGAATTTTCACATCCAGATTTTTCAGGTTATTTTCTGCTGCTCCTTTTACGGTCAGATAACCGGTTGCCCTTTTTCTCATCTTAGGCACAGGAATCCGCATTTTCCCACTTAAGTACTGACCTGTGACAGATTCCGGAACCTGCATGATTTCCTCTGCCGTTCCCTGTGCTACCACTTCTCCGCCATGGCTTCCTGCTCCCGGCCCGATATCCACAATATGATCTGCTGCAAACATCGTATCCTCGTCATGCTCCACCACAAGAAGGGTATTTCCCAAATCCTTTAAATTGCGAAGCGTATTTAAAAGCTTGTCATTGTCCCGCTGGTGCAGCCCGATGCTTGGCTCATCCAAAATATAGCAGACACCTACCAGCCCGGAACCAATCTGAGTAGCAAGCCGTATTCTCTGCGCCTCTCCCCCTGACAAGGTCCCTGTGGCTCTTGACAGGGACAGATACTCTAACCCCACGTCTATTAAAAATCCTACTCTTGCCCGGATTTCCTTTAATATCTGCTTCCCAATAAACTGCTGCTGGGCCGAAAGCTGCATGGACTGCATAAATTCATGAAGACTTCCAATGGACATAGAGGTGATTTCATAAATATTTTTATCGCATACCGTCACTGCAAGGGAAGTCTTTTTTAAACGCATTCCACCGCACATCTTACAGGGCGTAATCCGCATAAAGCTTTCATATTCCTGCTTCATAATGTCCGAGCCGGTTTCCCTGTATCTTCTCTCCACATTTTTAATCAGCCCCTCAAAGGCAACTGGATAAACGCCTTTTCCTCTCTGCCCTTCATAATAAACCATTACCTCCCTGCCGTCGGTTCCATAAATAAGCACGTTCTTAATTTCATCCGGATATTTTTCAAAGGGAGTTGACAGCTTAAACTTATATTCCTTTGCCAGTGCTTTTAAAATTGCATTGGTAAAGCTTGAGGAATCATTGCAGGACTGCCATCCCGTTACTACGATAGCGCCCTCCTCTATGCTCTTGCTCTGATCCGGTATCATCAGGTCCACATCAAACTCCATTTTGTAACCAAGCCCGTAGCACTGGGGACATGCGCCAAATGGATTGTTAAAGGAAAAGCTTCTTGGCTCGATTTCTTCTATACTAATGCCGCAGTCTGCACAGGAAAAGCTCTGGCTGAAATTCATAGGCTCACCCTGAATGACATCTACTATTAAAAGTCCTTCCGACAAATCCAGCACATTTTCAATAGAATCTGTCAGCCGGCGGTTTATGCCCTCCTTGACCACAAGGCGGTCTACCACGATTTCAATATTGTGCTTTATATTTTTATCCAGCTTTATTTCTTCCGTCAGCTCATACAAACTGCCGTCAATGCGTACCCGTACATAGCCGCTGCGTTTTGCCCTCTCCAGCACTTTGACATGCTCTCCCTTGCGCCCTCTGACTACCGGGGCAAGCAGTTGTATTTTGCTGCCCTCCGGCAGCTCCAGAATCCGGTCTACCATCTGATCCACTGACTGCTTGGCAATTTCCTTTCCACAATTAGGACAGTGGGGGATACCGATTCTGGCATAAAGCAGACGGAAATAGTCATAGATTTCCGTTACAGTCCCTACTGTAGACCTAGGATTTCTATTAGTGGATTTCTGGTCAATGGAAATTGCCGGAGAAAGCCCTTCTATTTTTTCCACATTGGGTTTTTCCATCTGTCCCAAAAACTGTCTGGCATAGGAGGACAAGGACTCCATATACCGTCTTTGCCCCTCTGCATAAATCGTATCAAATGCCAGTGAAGATTTTCCAGAACCGGAAAGGCCTGTGAGAACCACCAGTTCATTTCTGGGAATATCCACATTTAAATGCTTTAAGTTATGTTCATTTGCTCCTCTGATTTTAATAAATTCCTTTTTCTCGCTCATCTTTTTGTCCTCATTATTTTATGATAAATCTTTTTTTCTGACCTTCAGGGAAAGCAGGGAAATTTCTTCTCCCGTCTCCTTGGAAACAGCTATAAATTCCATAGTGCCCTTTTTCAACCTATTGCTCCGAAATGCTGCAGACACTTTCTTTTTTCCAGCGAACCCGCCATAGCCAGCTTCATAATATTCATCTCTATATTTTACATAAATCAGGTAATCCTGCTGGTTAGCTCCCTCTAACTCCCCGTTTATTTCCAATATGCCGCTGTTCTTGTCAAAGTATAAAATACCGTCCTGCAGGCTGCCGCCTTCCACAGCTTCAACAGACAAGTGCAGGGACTCTTTTTCTTTTTCTTTTCCCTTTCCATTTTCAACAATTGGCTGTCCGCCTGACATATCTGCCATAGCTGCCTTGTAGGGCTTTTCATACTGAATATCCATAAGTCTGGTGTAAGCATATAAATCATCTGCAAATGCCCTTTCTGCATTTTCATACAAAACAATATCCGGCTTCAGCACGTTCACATAGTACTGGATGCCTTCATAATTTTGTCTGGAAACCATATAAACTTCTTTATAAGTATTGACAAAGAACTTCTTATTGGATTGAAGGAAGCTGTCATGGAATATGAGAATCGTTTCCTCTGATTTTGCCTTAGAGTTTTTGTAATGCTGTATGCTTGTTCCCTCCACTCGCTCAAGAGCACCCTCCAGCTTTTGGTTCGTTTTTAACTCCGGCTTGTTGGCAAGCGTAAAAAAAGGCACCTGCTCATTGATAGGAATATCAATAAATTCCATGGTCTTCATTTCTTCAAAGCTTAACACATAATCCTTTTGGGAAATTACCGGTGCAGCGCTTCCCTGCTCCCTGAATTTCTCTCCTACAAGCTGCAGCCCGTAAAAGGCTCCAAAATCATTCCAATGGGCGCTGTCATATTTTCTGTTATAAATCTGGACGGTTTTTGCCGCCTCTTTAAACTCTCCCACCGGAATCACGTAAGGCACTTCTGCCTTATCCAGCTTTCCCTCAAGAAGCTCCAAGGTACTTTCCTGTTTTTCATTTACATGAATGAAATCAGGAAAATATTCGCCATAAATGCTTTTTTTATCCGGGCATATCATAAACACAAATGGAATATTTTTTTCCTTCAAATATTCGTTTGTATTTTCCAGATAGCTTACCAGACTGTCTATCAGCTCTTCATCGGTATTTAAATGCTGATAGGACTTTACATAGCCTTCGTCTGCCGGAAACACATAATCCTCTTTTCCATACATATGCAGCTCTTCTGCAAACTCATGGAACAGGCTGTGCACAGCCTTTGTAAAAACACCAATTGCCTCTTCCCGAAAGCCTATTCTGTCTTCCGCATAATGAAGATACCATTCATTAAATTTTTTGTCAAAGCCCCAGCCCGGCCAGCCAGTCAGCGCCCGGTTCTCCAATTGGGACTCGGCGTATTCTTCTGTATTCATACAAAGCAGCGGAATGGTAATGATTGCCATAAACCCAAGAGAAAATAAAATATCCACCGCTTTTTTTCCTTTCTGACTCATAGTTTTGCCTCCACGCCTGTTAACCTTTCAAACATCAAAAAGCATTTTCTAAAAACGAAAATAAATAAAGGGATTATAGGAGCTGTTAATAATAAACAGAAAAGATAACAGCAACAGTCCCAGCAGGCATATTCTTTTTCCAAGCAGCACAAAAAGGGAATCCCTATGCTGCCAAAGCATGGGAATCTTCCTGACTATGGCTCCTAAAGGAAAGCATGCAAGCACAGCAAGCACAAAATAGCAGATATTTTGATTGGACATATAATACCTGATATCGTATGCAACAAAATCCGCCTTGTGGATTCCAAACATGACTGCCAAATAGGAAATTCCATCCTTTAAGGATACCAAATTAAAAATTACCCAGCCGATTATTACTACCAGCATGGTATAAAGCCACTTCACAAGCCATATGCTGCTGTTTTTTATTTTTTTTAGAAAACCCTGCTGCAAGTGAAGCCCTGCCGCTTCGCCTGCGTCCTTCTTCCCACAGGTTTCCCTGCACTTTTTTGCCTGTTTTGCAACAGTCCTGCTTCCAATATACCGTTCCAGAACAATAAATGCCCCATGCCATAATCCCCATACGAGGAAGCCAAAGCCTGCTCCATGCCAGATGCCTGTTGCCACAAAAACAATCAGCAGATGCAGGTATACGTTTCCTCTCCTGCTGCCTCCCATGGGAATATACAGATAATCCCGAAACCATGAAGACAGGGATATATGCCATCTCCTCCAAAATTCCCTGATGGATATGGAAATATAAGGGTAACGAAAGTTTTCCATAAACGTAAATCCAAAGATTTTCCCAAGGCCAATTGCCATATCAGAATAGCCGGAAAAGTCAAAATAAATCTGTAATGTATAGGCAATTGCCCCAAGCCATGCCACCTGAGCGCTCATATAGGAAACATCCGCTGAAAAAATGTCCGCCGCCATGCTTCCTACCATGTTGGCAAGAATTGCCTTTTTCCCCATTCCGATGATGAACCGTTCTGCCCCTGCCGCAAACATGGCGCTTGTGGTTTTCCGTTCTGAAAGAGCGCCTGCTATATCTGTATAGCGCACGATAGGCCCGGCAATCAACTGTGGAAACATGGAAATGTATAATGCCAGATTTAAAGGGTTCTTTTGGACAATGTGGTTTGTTCCCCCCTTTTCATCCTCTTTTCCTTCCAGCCGGTACACATCGATTACATAGGAGAGCCCTTGGAACGTATAAAAAGAAATCCCGATGGGAAGTGCAATCTGAAGGACGGAAAAATCTCCGTTTATTGCTTTTTGTATTGTTTCCATACAGAAGGTGAAATATTTAAATACAAATAAAATGCCCAGATTCAAAATAACAGCCAGCGTCACAGTGACTTTCTTCCATATCTGCAGCAGCCCTGCTTTTTCCCTGCACGCTGCCTGCTTTTGAGACAAGCGCCAGAGAACCATGCCAAATCCATAATTGCACAAAATGGAAAACAGCATAATCCAGATAAAGTCCGGCTCTCCCCATCCATAAAAAAACAGGCTTGCCAAAAGCAGAAAAATATTTTTGAATTTTGAGGGCACTATATAATAGCCTGTGATAACTACAGGCAGAAATACGCATAAAAACAAAATCGTACTAAATACCATTTTTCTACTCCATATCATTAAGCTGCTTTTTCAGCTCAACCATCTGGTCACGAAGCTTTGCTGCAAGCTCGAAATCCAATTCTGCCGCCGCCTTTTTCATTTGCTTTTGAACCTGTCCAATCAGCTTTTCCAGCTCTTCCCTGCTCATGGATTCCGGATCTTTTTCAAATTCAATCTCTTCTTTGCTTACTGTTTTGGAAATGCTAATCAAATCCCTTACCGCCTTTTTAATGGTCTGAGGGGTAATGCCATGCTCTTCATTATATTCCTGCTGAATCTTACGACGCCTGTTAGTCTCACGAATAGCGGCATTCATGGAATCCGTCATCTTATCCCCATACATGATTACCCGTCCGTCTGCATTTCTTGCCGCCCTGCCGATAGTCTGGATAAGGGAGGTTTCCGAACGCAGGAAGCCTTCTTTGTCTGCATCCAGTATTGCCACCAGAGATATTTCCGGAATGTCCAGTCCTTCTCTTAGCAGATTGATACCTACCAGCACATCAAATACGTCAAGCCGCATATCCCTGATAATCTCAGCACGTTCCAATGTATCAATATCCGAATGGAGATATCTGACCCGGATTCCCACCTCTTTCATATAATCCGTCAGGTCTTCTGCCATCCGTTTCGTAAGAGTTGTAATCATGACCTTATTTTTTTTCTCTGTTTCTTTTTTGACTTCTGCTATTAAATCGTCAATCTGCCCTTCTACTTTACGCACCTCCACCCTTGGATCTAAAAGCCCGGTAGGACGGATAATCTGCTCTGCCCTTAAGAGCTCATGCTCCTTTTCGTAATCGGAAGGAGTTGCGGATACAAATAAAAGCTGGTCAATCTTACTTTCAAACTCTTGAAAGTTAAGAGGTCTATTATCCAGTGCAGAAGGCAGCCGAAAACCATAATCCACCAAAGTATTTTTACGGGATCTGTCCCCTGCAAACATTGCCCTTATCTGGGGAACCGTCATATGGGATTCGTCAATAATAATCAGGTAATCATCCTGAAAGTAATCCATCAAGGTATGGGGCGTAGCTCCCGGTTCCATAAAGCTTAAATGTCTGGAATAATTTTCAATGCCGGAACATACTCCGGTTTCCTTCAGCATCTCTATATCAAAATTGGTTCGTTCGGAAATCCGCTGTGCTTCTAACAGCTTATCCTCTCCCTTAAAATAGCGGATACGTTCCTCTAGCTCCAGTTCAATATTGGCACATGCCGCCAGAATCTTTTCCATAGGAACTACATAATGGGATGCCGGGAAGATGGTAATGTGCTCTAATGTGGCATGGACAGTTCCAAGCAATGGATCCACCTCTGCAATCCGGTCAATCTCATCTCCAAAAAACTCTACCCGAATCAAAAAATCTCCGCCTTCTGCTGGATAGATTTCCAGTACGTCTCCCCTTACCCGAAAATTTCCCCGGCTTATATCCATATCGTTTCTGTCATACTGAATTTGTATCAGCTCTTTAATGACTTCATCCCTGTCCTTATTCATGCCCGGCCTTAGGGAAACGAGCATTTCCTGATAATCATCCGGACTTCCCAGTCCGTATATGCAGGAAACACTTGCCACCACGATTACATCCTTCCGCTCTGTCAGGGATGCGGTTGCAGACAGTCTTAGCTTGTCAATTTCATCATTGATGGCAGAGTCCTTTTCAATGTAGGTGTCTGTGGAAGGTACGTAGGCTTCTGGTTGGTAGTAGTCGTAGTAGGACACGAAATACTCCACCGCATTTTCAGGGAAAAATTCTTTGAACTCGCCGTATAATTGCCCGGCAAGGGTTTTATTGTGGGCTATTACCAAAGTTGGTTTGTTAAGCTGCTGGATGACATTCGCCATCGTGAATGTTTTGCCGGAGCCTGTCACACCTAGTAAGGTCTGGAATTGGTTGCCTTCTTGGAAGCCTTTTACAAGGGCTTCTATCGCCCCCGGCTGGTCGCCTGTGGGCTGGTATTCTGAATGAAGTTTAAAACGATTTTGTGCATCCTGCACAAAGACCACCTCCAAAATCTATAACAAAAAATTCGTCCATTAGACAAAAATTCGTCGAAGCACATCTTCACTTTTTCCACAAACAGCGTTTCGACGAATTTTGGTTACTCAGTTCATTTTTCCGTACCAGACGAAAGTAGTAAAACCGGACGGACAAATCGAGAAACAAAAT
>JAMPFB010000090.1 GCA_023664735.1 Robinsoniella sp.
GTACTTTGGTGCATTAGTACCGCTGCGTCTTTGCAGAGCGAGAGCGTGTCCGGAATACTATCCTATGCTCTGCCCTCTCCCACGTCCGTCTCCCAAAGTCCCTATGCCGCATCCGTTTATCCATCTTTACTAGAAAAGGCTGAACTGTTACGAAATGTAACCAATCCTACGGAATTTTATTGACAAAAATTCTCATTTCCTATAAAATCATGTAAGCAGGATAAAAAGTCCTCATATCATATAAGAATATATTCCATCGCTCTATGGGGGAGTAATTTGCAGCAAAGCTGTGGTAATGTCAACATAATGATGAAAATCTGGTATTACCTGAAAAAATGAGACTCATGGACAATAGTGTATTGCGCTGTTGCCCATGAGTTTTTTATATCCCTAATTTTTACGAGGAAATCAGGAGGAAGAAATAATGAGTTTATTTACTATTTTAACTTTAGCCATAGGTCTTTCCATGGATGCCTTTGCAGTGGCTGTCTGTAAGGGGCTTGCAATGAAAAAGGCCTCTTTTCGGAACATGGTAATTGTAGGACTATGGTTTGGCGGGTTTCAGGGGCTTATGCCGGTCATCGGCTACCTTTTAGGGGTACGGTTCCAAAGCAGGATTACGGCAATCGACCATTGGATTTCCTTTGTGCTGCTTGGCCTCATAGGCGCCAATATGATCAAGGAAGCCATGTCCAAAGAAGAGGAACATGCAAATGATTCCCTTGCCCTGCGCACCATGCTCCTTTTAGCGGTTGCTACCAGCATAGATGCTCTGGCTGTAGGAATTACCTTTGCGTTTTTAAAGGTAAGCATTGCCATGGCTGCTGCCATTATCAGCACGACCACCTTTTTCCTGTCCATGGCCGGAGTCAAAGTGGGAAATGTATTTGGTACAAAATATAAGTCAAAAGCAGAACTGGCAGGAGGAATCATACTGATTGCCTTAGGCGTTAAGATTCTGTTAGAGCATCTGGGAATACTCACTTGGAATTTCTAAAACACTTTTCTCCAAAGTCAAAAAACCTATTTTGTCTCAAAGAAAATGTCCAGATTCCCCACTCCCAATACTAAAAGCCATACTGCCACTGGATATAGCACATTCCAAAAGCTCACTTTTCCTGCCAGCGCTGCCCCAAATAATTGGCTAAGAAGCGCTGCGATTCCAATTTTCACGGAAAATTGAAACAGGTATTCTCTTCTCACTTTCCTGATATCCTTCCTGCTTACGGGAAGCCGCTTGCATTTTTCATAAATTCCAATTATTTTTCCATTTTCTTTTACCCTCTGATATGGGCTTAAATGAAAATCTGCCGACATGCTGAGCAAAAAAGCGCTTACGCAGTAAACAATCAAGTCTCCCTCTAAAACAGGCAACATCATAAGGGCACAGCCAATAAACAGAAAGATGTATTTTTCCATACTGTACATCAAAAAATAGTAACTATCCAGTTCCTTCCGCATCCGGTCAAAGCTCTTTACCTGCTCGACTGCCAATTTTTCCTGTTCTTTTTCTTCATTGCTTTTCCTGTCCTTTTTCTTCACTTCTTTTCCTGCCTCTCTTCTGTTTTCCCGTAAAAGGAGCTTTCTTCCCTGTTTTCTCCAAACCGGATAAGTTTTCCGTTCTCCATGAATCCTATGTAATCCGCCTGTTTTTCTATTTCTTCCTGAATATGCGATGTAAGAAGCACAGAAGCATTTTCACCTTCTAATATTTTTCTTATGATTTTATAAAAGTCCCTGCGGAACACCGGGTCCATCCCGCCAGTTGCCTCATCCAGCAAATAAAGCTTTGGCTTATGCGCCATGGCAAATGCCATCTGGAATTTCATATATTCCCCTCTGGACATCTTCCCCACCGTTTTGTTCAGGGACAGCTCCATATCCTTCATGGCCTTTATGAACAGCTCTTCCTCCCATTGTTTATAAAAAACCGAAAGAAGTCTGGCATTTTCCATTGCGGTATGCTCTTCAAAAAAAGAATTATCCTCTGACACATAACCGATTTCGTTTAATGTCCTCTTATGGTCTTCATGAATCTCCCGCCCGTCTAATAGGATTTCCCCTGTATAACTCTTCTTTTCTTCCAGCATATAACGAAACAATGTGGTCTTTCCAGCGCCATTTACGCCTGCAAGAACCATAAACCAGCCTGCCTCTAAGGAAAAACTGATTTCTTTTAAATGAAACTCTTTTGCAGTTCCTGTTACCTGATTCCATGTAAGCAGCATCGCTTCACGTCCTTTCTGTCCGGATTTTCTCTTCACAGATTCCCAAATGCTTACTGTACCTCTTCATATAAGGTTTCCACCATATCCCTCACATCCCCTTTAGAAAGCCCCGCTCTTTTACAATCCGTCAGCACTTCTAAAAGCCTTTTTTCCAGCATCATAAGCTGCTTTTCCTTTAAATAGTCCTGATTGTATTCACATACATAAAAGCCTTTTCCTGCAACAGATCGAATTAGCCCTTCTTTTTCTAACTCCTCATAGGCTCTTTTTGTGGTAATCACGCTGACTTCCAGTTCACTGGCAAGGGAACGTATGGAAGGAAGGGCTTCGTCTGCCCTTAGCCCTCCGGTCACAATTTCATTCTTCAATTGATTTACAATCTGCTCATATATGGCAAGGGTGCCCTGAGGTTTTATTATTATCTTCATATACAAAGTCCTCATTTTTTTGTAATTGTTTAACAGGCGCAGAGCGGGGTTCCCACAGAGCATGTTTTCTGAAGGAGCCCTTATAAAAACGCCAGCGCTTAGCGAGGTACTTTCGAGCTTAGCACTGTTGCGTTTTTATAGAGCGAAAGCGTGGCGACGCAGAAAACATGCTCTTTGGAAACCCCGCTCTGCGCCTGTAGGCTGAACTGTTACTTTTTTATCTTATATAGTTGTTTTCATAGGTGACTGATTGTTCCATAACCGGCTTAAAATAGGTAATAGCAATTTTCACCAGAATCAAAGCCTGTAGCCCCACCAGTATGCCCACCAGAATCATTTCCCACGGCTGCCATGGCTCTCCTTCATCCATAGCCCCTGATACAATTACCATATTAATTATCCCTATTACCTGTTCAAACACATTCCACAGTGGAAAATATTCAGATGGCAAATGTCCCTTTTGCAGCTTTTCCGGCTTTCCATTCCAGAAATTTGTACAAATATTGACGGAAAGCAAATACATAACGAGTACAAGCAGGGACAAAAAATATTCCAGCCCCTGCACAATTTTACACAGGAAAAGTATACCTGCCAACACCGCAAAAGCCAATGCCGGTATGCTGATACGCAGGAAAAATGCTGTTTTAAAATAGCGGATGCGCACTTCCTTGGACATAGGGCACAAAAACAAGGTTTTACTCATCCGGTTTGGATATAACCGGGCAAGAAATGTCCCTGCCACCAATGGAACCATTGCACAATAGTATGCAATGACTGCTTTGATGGAAGTATTATGATCCAAAATTAAAAGCATAGGAAACACCAGCACATAAACATAGCTCCACCACCAATTTTCAGCTTTCCTCAGTTCTTTAAAGGCCGAACGAAAATTATACCTATAATCCTTCCATACGATTTGAAGCATTGCCTCTCTCCCCCTTTAATATAAAATACATGATATCCTCTATAGCCGGAACACTTACCAAAAGCTCCTTGTCATAATCAGACCATCTGCTGTGCTTCACAAGCGCCTTTGTGCCATAGCTTCCCTTTTCCTTGCAGATAATGGAATCTTTGGGAAGCAGATTAATCTTATAATTTTCTCCACTTACCAGCCTGTAGGAATTTTCCAGCTCTTTCCGATCCATACAAAACTCCAGCCGTCCCTGATTTAAAAAAGTGATATAATCTGCTATCCGGTCCAAATCCTCCGTTAAATGTGTAGCAAGTATAACGCTATGCTCCCCATCCTTGATGAAGCCGGTCAAAATCCGAAAAAAATGCTGCCTGAACTCCGGGTCGAAATTGGCTGTGGGCTCATCCAACACTAGCAGCTTTGGCTGATGGGACAGCGCAAAAGCAAATTGGAACTTTAATTTTTCACCTTTGGAATGCTTGTACAGTTTTTTCTCCGGATTTAGGGAAAACTGCTGGCAATACTGTAAAAACAAATCCTTCTCATATTGGGAGTAATACTTTCCGTACAAATCAGCATTTGCCTTTAAGGATAATTGTCCGGAAAATAATTCTTCCGCCAGCACGAATCCAATTTCATCCTTTGCCAAGGCTTCCTGAGCTTCTATATCCAGCCCATCTATGAAAATTTTCCCTTCATCCATGGAATATAACCCCAGCATAAGGGAAAGCAGACTTGTCTTCCCTGCCCCATTGAGCCCTATCAGCCCCATGATATAACCTTTGGGCAGGTGGAAGGAAATTTCCCTTAAGCAAAAATTACCCAGTTTTTTACTTACATGTTCTACCTGAAGCATGTTGTGCCTCCTTTAAACTGTTTGGTATACCATTCTGATTAGTGTATATTTTTGTTGTCTGATTTATTTATAGCTAATCGTATATATACTGTATATCTATATATATACAGTATATGTGCAGAAATGTCAACCATATTTTAGAAAGAATATGCTTTTCGTCTTTTATAATAAAGTTGGACAGACGGACGTGGGAACTGGAAGGGGATAGGATAGTCTGATGGACACGCTCTCGCTCTGCAAAGACGCAGCGGTACTAATGCACCAAAATACGGTGCATAAGTGCCGGCGACTTTGCCAAGGTCCAACAGACTATCCTATCCCCTTCCAGTTCCCACTGTGTATCGATAAGCCCCATATATGAAAAAGCTCTATATATTTGGCTATATATTTGAGAAACTCTATATATTGAAAAGCCTTATATTTATGTAAGAAAAAGCTGTATCAAATCGCTTTAGTTTTTTATCGGAAACATTCTGAAAATACGCAACCTCTTTTGTAAAGTATAGCCTGCCACAAAACAGCAACAGCGGGATGAGAGTGGAGTTGCTTCTTTGTTTTTGATGGCGCTTTTTCTTAACAGCCTGTCCAATACCTAGGGAAAAATTGCCATGGACGGCAATTTTAGGCATATTGCGGCATGGAAGCCGCTATATGCCGACCCGTTCGGTACCAACACCTAAAATCAGGCTGTTTAGAAAAAGCGCCATCAAAAACACCGAAGCAACTCCACTCTCATCCCGCTGTTGCGTCCCCATGTCCTCTACCCCCACTTAACCACTACCTCCCCAAAAATCAACCTAAACCTTCCCCATCTTCAACACTCAGAACTGCCCCTTACTCTTCTTTCCCCTCCACAGGCCTCCAAGCCTTTCCAAACTGCGTTTCCTTAAAAAGCGCCGCAAGACCAGTAATCTGCTTTAATCTTAAAATTTCATCCTTGTCCATTCCAAGATGCTTTGAAATCCATGCATCTGACCTTCCCAGCTCATGCAGCTCCTTGACAATATTGCTCATAAGCTCCACATCATGAGTGCCCCTTGCCCGGTTGTGCCGTATCGTGCTTGCCATCCGCTGGTCAATCGGCTTATCAATTACGGAAACCGGAAGCAGCCCCTTTTCTCTTTTATAAATATCCGGATACTCCAGCATAATCCGGTATCTGTGAAATCCGTCCACTATCACATAAACATCCTGTGCCTTGGAATAATAGCAGACAACAGGCATCGTATAGCCGTCTGCCTTAATGCTTTCATAAAGAAGCTTCATTTCAGGCGGCGCAATTACATTGGGATTATACGTGTTTGCTTTTACCTTCTCCACCGGTACTGCAATTACATGATAAACAGGGCTGTTATATTCCATATTCCATCTCCTCGATACTTTTGTATTTTTCTTTAATGACATCAATTCGTTTCTTCTGTTCCTTTGTCATGCCAAATCCCATAAATCTACAGATATGGTCGTTTTTCAGTATGCAATAGCACATGCGCTTCCAGCTTGGCACATCTCTGGAGGATTTGATATTGTCCGTATCATCCGGAATCTTCCCTACGAACACCACTCTGGACTTTTTATTTAATGTATAATTGGAAACACCGTTCCTCTGAATCTGATATCCGTTTTCTTCCAGCTCTTTAATAGTTTTTTCATCCAGCCCGCCGCCGGTCTTATGCCAGAACTCAATGGAAGTATTGAATTTTTTCACATAGTTATTGCGCAGCCTTGCCGGAAGAGTATCTAAAAGAAATCTGGTATAGGACTCCCATGTATGTCCTTCAGGCAATGTAATGTTCCGATATCCCATTGCCTTTGTTTTTGCATAGATGCTGCCAAAATTGGCGCCCCTCACTCTTCCTACCAGCTTCACCCAGATTTCCGGGTCAATGACTCTGTAAAGGTTCAGGGAATCCTTAGAATAATCATTAAAAGGGGAAGCAACCCTCATTTGGGTTACCCGAAGCCCTGCTTTATAGTAAAGATCATACAGACGGTTATAGTCATAACCAAACAGATAATGAGCATGCCATACATCATTTAGTGACCAGTCATACAACGGCGAAGCACACCAGACATCTTTAAACTGATTGCTAATCCAGCATTCTCCCTTGTAGCCGTACTTTCTGTTAAGAAATCCGCTGTAACGCTGCAGCGATTCATCTGCCCGCATTCCCAAAAGACATACTGTCTTTTTCCCTCCATGGGAAATCCGGTACCAGCGTCCAAACTGCTTTGCCAAATCCTCCTGATGCATCCGGTAACGATATGTAGTAACAGGATTGTTTTTCATATTGATGACATATTCCTTTTGGGGCATAGGTCTGACCCAGCACTCTTCCTTCGTATCATCCCATGGGTACCAGTACATTTCATAGCTGCTAAGGGCTGTTCGGGTCGCCATGGGCAGGCATACCCAATAAGGCTCCACATCCTTTTTGATTCGTTCAAAGGTTCTTTCGATATATTCTGATGTTACCGTATACTGAGCCTCAAAATCCTGATGGAATACTCCAATTTTTTTATCCGGATAATATTTTTTCTGAAAATCCAATACAAGCTCCAAAAGCAGCCCACTGTCCTTTCCCCCGGAAAAGGAAACATAAATATTGTCAAATTCCCGAAAAATAAATTTCAGCCGTTCCTGCAGTTCCTCATATACATTCTGCTTCAAATACTCCCGCTTCATCTTAAGTCACTCCATTTTAATTTTTCCATTTTTTTCCAATTTTTCTGTTATAAATTTATCATATTATGGAAGTAACTTCAATATGGTTTGGGGAAATAATTGGTTATATATAACAGTTCAGCCCACAGGCGCAGGGCGGGAGCTTGCCGGCTATTCTTTGCTTTTATTCCCTTTCTATCAGAATAACCTTTTTTCTGCCATACCACTTTGCCATGTAGCGGTTTCTCCAGTCGTTGTAGTCTGAGGTGATGTCGTCAAAAAACAGCAGTTTGGGGTGTGCGGTAGTGGCGGGCACTTCTACTTTCTTTTCTTTTGTTGTTTTCAAAAGCGCCTCTCGCTCTAGACTTTGGACATGATAGAGCTGGGCTTCCTTTTGGGAAATGGATTTTACTGCCGATAAGGTTGTGTAGCTGTCCCAGTCATCACAAAAAACAGTCAGAAGCAAAAAGCCTGCTAGGATAAGGGTAAAGGGCAGCCATATATGGTTTTTGAAAAATTCTTCCACTTTTCCGGAAGCTTCTAAAAGCCCTCCACTGACAATTTTATGCCTGATATATCCTGTCACATAAATCAAATCGAACAACAGCATGATATAATAGACGATTCTGTATATGTTCCTGCATCTTCCGGCTCCCGGAAAGCCTAATGCATAACAGGTGGGAGCATACATTGCCGCAAACAGGCAATAGGCATAAACCACTGCAAGACCGGGCAGCGGAAAGGAAAAGGATGTTCTTTTTACCATTCCCGCCACAAGCGGAAGCAATAAAAGAAAGATACAGACTATGCTGAATGTCATCCAAATATTGCAGCCTTCTATAGAATACTTGAATGACAAGCCAATTGCCTGAATAGGACTTACATCTTCAAATTTATCCCCTCTGTGAAAATTGCCGGGAGCAATGACAGAAATG
This sequence comes from Robinsoniella sp., assembly GCA_023664735.1. GTDB lineage: Bacteria > Bacillota > Clostridia > Lachnospirales > Lachnospiraceae > RGIG3040. The sequence continues at coordinate 8,026 of JAMPFB010000090.1, forward strand.
AGAAAGCTGCACAAAAACAAAAATATCGGCAATAGCTGCCAGCCTATTCCTCTGCTCTTTTCCCTGTCCTTGTACTGTAGCAATACAGAAGCCAATAATATAGTAAAAAACAAAAGCAGATAGAGAAAAGCGGTCACATAATTTCCTCCGCCAATGAGAAAGCCAAGCATTGCACCACCTACTGCGCACCATGCCCTTTTCTTGGTTCCTGCCGCCAGAGAAATCTGCAGGCAAAGGGCAAATAACAACATGGCAAACATAAAAATATAATGAACTCCCGCATTATAAAAATAAAATGCCTGCACCGGCGCCTGCAGCCATTGAGTACATAAAAGAAGCATACTCAAAGTAACAATGCCTGCCTGATATTTGTCTGCATGAAGCAACTTGGTTAACATAACGTGTCCAAAAACAGAAAAGCTCACACCAAACACCAAAATCAAAAAGACTGCCCCTATCCAGTAATATTGTTCGCCAAACACACCCGGCTGCAATGCCATGAGAAAAATCGAGGCAAAGGTTCCCTGCCAGCTTTCATAAGAATCCGCCACCTGCTCTCCTGCAGCTTTTATCGTCTCCCAAATGCTGTGGCTCTCTTCCCATGCTTTATGGGTTTTTAAGCCGTAAGAATAATCATCAGCGCTCATATGGTCATATTTGCTCATAAATAAAAGCGGGATAAAGCTTAAAAGAACTCCCGCCAGTAAGATTCGATATGTGATTTTGTATGTGAGCTTCCATTTCTTTTTTTGACTGGTTTTTGTTTCGTTCATATTTTTTCCTTTCAGATTCCGTCCAGAACTTATCCAGCATGTATGTAGCGGTCTATTCGTAAATTTTTCCTACATAAAACAGGGTGGCTATAAAACTCCAATTCTCATTATCCGGCATTGGCAGATTCATATTTTCATAGTAACCTTCCATATCCTCAATCCATAAAGCAATTGCTGCTAAATAGTCCTTTATCGTATCGTTTTGCCATTCTTCCTTGTTGTTGGAAGTGTCTTTGGATAGGAAATCTAAAAAGTCAATAAGTTCTTCTTTGGATTTTATATTGTTTATTTTATCATATAAGTCCATCATTCTATACCTCCGCTACATCTGTACTATGTGAAAATCATAAATTTCTTTCTGTGGATTCTTGATTTATCATAGCTCATTTTTGGCTCTCTGTCATCATGAAATGGAACAGCATAAGCATTTTGAGATGTTTTTATAAACTAAATATGTTACCTATTGTCAATAAATAAAAATGCACCACGATCATTTTCACATAACTTTACAACTGTTCACTACCTTCCCATTGCATTCCAAATTGAATTTCATTTTCAAACGAAATGTACAGTAATTTGGTTGCAGCACCAAAAAGGAAATAATGATGTTGTGGTATATCATTCAGCAAATAAGGTATAATTTTTAGCAAATCATATAGATAGAATTCATATCCATATTCTGTTAAGTCGTCACCAATATAAATTACCTTTTCATTTTCATTACAAATATTTTTTTGAATTAATTCATTCAAAAATAATACTGTATCACTAGATACGTCATTACTATTTGACCTTATATATCTCTCATTTTTGGAACCTTTCAAATAAGCTCTCCCATATTTGAAACAAAAATTTTTCATCATAAGAGCAACAATACTATTTGTCTGCGAAACAATTTTAAAATCTCTAATATCAATTATATCTAAATATGATATTAATTCATTATCATAATAACTACTCATGATTTTTCCTATCCTTTACAATTATAACGTTTTTGAATTTTTTCTACTGTTTTCTCATCAGCATCAAATCGGAAATGAGGTCCTTTTTCTTTGCTATTCCAAACATTTATATGTGCTCCATTGCTTTCATCAAATTCAACTCTAAATCCTATTTTTTTATCTAATGTCTGCATTCCTACTGGTTTCCCTTCTATATCCCCAAATTTACCTAGTTTGGGAATTTCAGCTCTAAATCCTCTATCCTCTAACCATTTTAAAGCTTTCTTCATTGCCTGATTAAAATCTGGCAAATTATTTGACAACCCCAAAGAATCAATCCAAGAATTCGGATTACCCACATAACCATACAGGGTAGGATTGTTCCCCGCTAACCCAATCGGATCCTGCTGCGTATAACACCCATCCTCCGGCGAATAATACCGGAACCGGTTATAATACAATCCGGTTTCCTCATCCTCATACTGCCCCTGAAACCGGAAGGGGATAAAATTCTTATCCCCAGTCTCTTTCTCAGTTCTTCCATAGGCATCTTTCCGGCCTGTCTTTACCCGCCCATAAATATCAAGCTCTCTCTCCCAGACCTTCTTTCCTTCCTCGTCATAAGCCTCCACAGGCGTCCCAAGGTAATCACTAATGATACTGTAATTTCCATCCCTCGTAATCTTTGCTCTTGGGATAAAGTCATCCTGAAATACCCATGTGACCAGACTGTCCGGCGGTCTCTGCCCTCTCTCTGCTTCTTTTCCTTTCTTTTCCTCTTCCTGCTTTTCCAGCTTTAGGCGATAATTGGTACTAGAATATAAATAGTACAAGTTAGACATGGAAAATTCCAAATATAAA
>JAMPFB010000091.1 GCA_023664735.1 Robinsoniella sp.
GTAGAAAACATGCTCTGTGGGAACTCCGCTCTGCGCCTGTGGGCTGAACTGTTACATATTTAAACCAGATAAATTAGATATAGGAGGATAAGAAAAGAAAATGAACAAGGAACTTATGGAAGCGCTGGATATTTTGGAAAAGGAAAAGGAAATTAGCAAAGAAACCCTTTTTGAAGCCATTGAAAATTCACTTTTGACTGCGTGTAAGAACCATTTTGGAAAAGCAGACAATATCGTGGTGGAAATGAACCGTGAAACCTGTGACTTTCTTGTAACAGCAGAAAAGACCGTGGTAGAAGAGGTAGAGGACGATTGTCTTGAAATCTCTTTAGAGGATGCAAAGAATTATAAGAAAAATCCAGAGCTGGGTGAAACTATAAAAGTGGAAGTTCGTTCCAAAGAATTTGGGCGTATTGCAACCCAGAATGCAAAAAACGTGATTTTACAGAAAATCCGGGAAGAAGAAAGAAGCGTTATCTACAATCAGTATTTTGAAAAAGAAAAAGATATCATAACCGGTATCGTACAGCGATATGTAGGAAGAAACATCAGCATCAATTTAGGAAAGGCGGATGCCATCTTAAATGAAAGCGAACAGGTAAAAGGAGAATATTTTAAGCCTACTGAAAGAATTAAGGTATATATACTGGAAGTAAAGAATACACCAAAGGGTCCTCGTATTTTAGTAAGCCGTACCCATCCGGAACTGGTAAAACGCCTGTTTGAATCGGAGGTTGCAGAAATTGCTGATGGAACTGTTGAAATTATGAGCATTGCAAGGGAAGCCGGAAGCCGGACAAAAATGGCAGTATGGTCAAAGGATCCAAATGTAGACCCGGTAGGAGCCTGTGTGGGATTAAATGGAGCCAGAGTCAATTCTATTGTGGAGGAATTGCGGGGAGAAAAAATCGATATTATCAACTGGGATGAAAATCCGGGTAATCTAATTCAAAATGCCCTGTCTCCAGCCAAAATCGTAGCAGTGTTTGCAGACCCGGAAGAAAAGACTGCAAAGGTGGTAGTGCCGGATTATCAATTGTCACTGGCAATTGGCAAGGAAGGCCAGAATGCAAGGCTTGCAGCAAGACTGACCGGATACAAGATTGACATTAAGAGCGAGACGCAGGCAAAGGATGCGGAAGGCTTCCGTTATGAAGATTACATGGACGACGAGTATGAGGAATATGACGGAGAAGAGTATGAGGACGGTTATGCGGAAGAATATCCGGAGGAATACGAAGAGTCCTATGAGGAAGAGCAGACAGTGGAAGAGGAACAGGAATGAGTAAGAAAATCCCTTTAAGACAATGCGTTGGCTGTGGTGAAATGAAAAGCAAAAAAGAAATGCTCCGCATTTTAAAAACCGCAGAAAATGAATTTGTTTTAGATAAAACCGGAAAGAAAAACGGAAGAGGCGCATATCTTTGTAATTCCAGAGAATGTTTAGTGAAAGCAAGGAAAAGCAAAGGCCTAGAACGTTCTTTCAAAATGAATATTCCAAGTGAGGTATACGATAATCTGCAAAAGGAGTTTGAAGAGGACTGTGAAGAATAAAATACTTTCCCTGCTTGGAATTGCCAATAGGGGACGAAATCTGGTGAGCGGCGAATTCATGACGGAAAAGATGGTAAAATCCTATAAGGCATACATGGTAATCGTGGCAGAGGATGCATCGGACAATACAAAGAAAATGTTTCAAAATATGTGTGACTTTTATAAGGTTCCCTATTATGTTTTCGGAACGAAAGAAGAGCTGGGGCACAGTCTTGGAAAAGAAATGAGAGCTTCGCTGGCAGTAACGGATCAGGGACTTGCAGATGCCATAAAAAAGCATCTGCAGACAGTATAGAAAGAATCGGAGGTAGTAAGCATGGCCAAAATGAAAATATATGAACTGGCAAAAGAAATAGATAAAACAAACAAGGAAATTCTTAACTTTCTAGCGGAAAAAGGAATCGAAGCCAAAAGCCATATGAACACCATAGAGGAAGACACTGTGGAAATGGTAAGAAAAGCTTTTTCGGCAAAGGAGGAAGCAAAAGAAGAACCAAAAAGGGAAGAGATGAAAGAGACGGAAAAAGAAGCAGAGCCAAAAGCAGAGCATCCAAAGAAAAAGAAGAGCATAATTTTTGTAAGCAATCCCCATAATAGTAAAATGCCGGGAGCAAGGCCGCAGGGCGGCGGACAAAAACCTCAGGGGAGCCAGAGACCGCAGAAAAACAGGCAGGGCAAGCCAGCGGAAAAGGAACTGAATCCATTCAGGCCACAGGTGCCAAAGCCTGTTGTAAAGCCAGTGGTAATTGAAAGAACGGAGCCGGCAGCAGCTTCTAACGATACAAGAAGAAATGTACAAAAAAATGAAAATCAGAAACAGGAGCAATCCAGAAATACTTATCGTCAGGATGGAGGCCGCCAGGACGGAAACCGCCAGATGCAGGGATTGGGACGAGGCAATGGAAACAGTGAGAGAAACAATAATCAGGGCTATCAGAAAAATAACGATAATCGTAGAGATGGTGCATCTAATAGAGGTGGCAGCAAGCCTTATAATAATAATGAAAGAGGCGGCAGACCAAATGCAGGGGAGAAGGCTAACTTTAAAAAATCTCAACCTCAGAAGCCGTTTGCTGACAGTCCGATTGCAGAGCCGGAAAAGCGCAGGGATGAAGAAAAGCGCAGACAGGGACAAGAGCGCGACAAGCGAAGCAAAAAGGATTTGATTTACGAAGAGGATAATGCAAACATCAAAGGTAAGAATAAAGCAGGTAGATTTATTAAGCCGGAAAAGAAAGTGGAAGAAAGGGTAGAAGAGCAAATCAAGGTAATTACCCTTCCGGAAAGCCTGACTATTAAAGAACTGGCAGAAAAAATGAAGATTCAGCCTTCCGCTATTGTGAAGAAGCTGTTCCTTCAGGGGCAGGTTGTTACAGTAAATCAGGAAATCGATTATGAAACTGCTGAGGAAATTGCAATCGAGTATGAGATTATCTGTGAAAAGGAAGTAAAGGTAGACGTAATCGAGGAGCTTTTGAAAGAGGAAGAAGAAGCAGAAGAAAACATGGAAGTGCGTCCACCGGTTATTTGTGTTATGGGACACGTAGACCATGGAAAAACCTCTCTGCTAGATGCAATCCGTAAGACAAATGTAACGGACAGGGAGGCAGGGGGCATTACCCAGCATATCGGCGCTTACACCGTTACCATCAACGGACAGAACATTACGTTTTTGGATACACCGGGACACGAAGCATTTACTTCCATGCGTATGAGGGGCGCCAATGCAACGGATATTGCCATTTTGGTAGTAGCGGCTGATGATGGTGTCATGCCTCAGACCGTAGAAGCAATCAGCCATGCAAAGGCTGCCGGAATCGAAATTATTGTGGCAGTAAATAAAATTGATAAGCCAAATGCCAATATTGACAGAGTGAAGCAGGAGCTGGCAGAATATGAGCTGATTCCGGAGGATTGGGGCGGTTCTACTGTATTTGCACCGGTTTCCGCAAAATCCGGCGAAGGCATTGAGCAGCTTTTGGAAATGATTTTACTGACAGCGGATATTCTGGAATTAAAGGCAAATCCAAAGCGTCGTGCAAGAGGTCTTGTGATTGAGGCAGAGCTTGATAAAGGAAGAGGTCCGGTTGCAACAATTCTTGTACAAAAGGGTACACTAAAGGTAGGAGATTTTGTATCGGCAGGAGCCAGCCATGGAAAAATCCGGGCAATGATTGATGATAAGGGAAGAAGGGTAAAGGAAGCAGCGCCTTCTACTCCGGTAGAAATCTTAGGCTTGTCTGACGTGCCGGGAGCAGGAGAAATCTTTATTGCCCATGAAAACGATAAGACAGCAAGAAGCTTTGCTGAGACATTTATTGCACAAAATAAAGAAAAGAAACTGGAAGAAACAAAATCCAAAATGTCTCTGGATGATTTGTTTACCCAGATTCAGGCAGGAAATTTAAAGGAACTTAACTTAATTATCAAAGCAGATGTACAGGGCAGCGTGGAAGCGGTAAAACAGAGCCTTTCCAAGCTTTCCAACGAAGAAGTCATTGTGAAATGCATCCATGGAGGCGTTGGCGCCATCAATGAATCTGATGTTGTGCTTGCAAGCGCTTCTAGTGCCATTATTATCGGCTTTAACGTAAGAGTGGATGCTACTGCCAAGGCAACTGCAGAACGAGAAGGGGTAGATGTAAGGCTGTATAAGGTCATCTATCAGGCAATTGAAGACGTGGAAGCTGCCATGAAGGGAATGTTAGACCCAATCTTTGAAGAACAGGTTATCGGCCATGCGGAAGTGCGCCAGATATTCAAGGCATCTGCAGTTGGAAACATTGCAGGCTCCTATGTGCTTGACGGACGGTTTGAAAGAGGCTGTAAAGTGCGGATTTCCAGAGAAGGCGAACAGATTTATGAAGGTGAGCTTGCAAGCCTGAAGCGATTTAAGGATGATGTGAAGGAAGTAAAAGCAGGCTTTGAATGTGGTCTGGTATTTGAAGGCTTTGACAGTATGCAGGAGCTTGATATCGTAGAAGCTTATATTATGGTGGAAGTGCCCCGTTAGGAGGGAATATGAGAAAAAATAGTTTAAAGAATACCCGTATCAATGGAGAAGTACAGAAGGTGCTAGCGGATGTAATCCGGGGAGAGATAAAGGACCCTAGAATCAGCTCACTAACCTCTGTGGTTGCAGTGGAGGTTTCTCCGGATTTGAAAACCTGTAAGGCATGGATTTCCGTATTAGGAGATGAGAAGGCTCAGGAAGATACACTGGCAGGCTTAAAAAGTGCCGAGGGATTCATAAAAAATAAAGTAGCCAAAACAATCAATTTAAGAAACACACCGGAAATCACATTTATTATGGATCAATCCATTGCATATGGGGTGTCTATGTCCAAAAAGATTGATGAGGTGACAAAAATATGATCAATATTTTAGAAGAATGTAAAGGAGCAGGCATAATTGGCATTGGCGGGCATGTGCGTCCGGACGGGGATTGCACAGGCTCCGTCAGTGCATTATATCAATATTTGAAAAAAGCATTGCCGGGCACACAGGTCGAACTGCTGTTAGAAAAACCCGCTGCCGTATTTGCCGATTTGCCCGGCTATGATAAAATGACTGGAACTTATGAAAAGCAGACGGAATTTGACGTGTTTTTTATTTTGGACAGTATACAGGAACGCAGCGGATTTGCAAAGGCCTATGCAAAAAAGGCAAAAAAGACAATCAATATCGATCATCATATTAGCAATCCGGGAACGGAATGTGATGTGAATTTTGTAGTGGCAACAGCGAGCTCTACCGCAGAGCTGGTTTATGAGGCTATAGGAAAAGAAAATCTGGATGAACAGATAGCAAAAAGCATCTATATAGGAATGATTCACGATACAGGAGTGTTTCAATATTCCAATACCTCCCCCAAGACCCTTCGCATAGCTGCGGAGCTTTTAGAATATGGGTTTGATTTTCCAAAGCTGATTGATGAGACCTTTTATGAAAAGACATATGTGCAAAACCAGATTTTGGGAAGAGCATTGCTGGAAAGTATTTTATTTATGGACGGCAAGTGCATTGCCAGCATGGTTGATCAAAAGCTGATGAATTTTTATCAGGCGGATTCCAAGGACCTTGAAGGAATCGTTAATCAGCTCCGGGTGGTAAAAGGGGTGGAATGTGCTATTTTCATGCATGAAACGGGCACTTTGGAATATAAAGTCAGCTTACGCTCCTGTGGTGCAGTGGATGTGTCAAAGGTAGCGGCTTATTTTGGCGGCGGCGGTCACATAAGGGCAGCAGGCTGTACAATGTCCGGTACATATCATGATGTATTGAACAATCTGTCCAGAGAAATTGCAAAACAGATGCCCGGATATAAAGCATAAAAAGCAATAGCAGCAATGGGCTTTAGCAAAAGCGGAAAGGAAAAGGCACCATGATACACGGGATAATCAACGTATATAAGGAAAAAGGCTTTACTTCCCATGATGTGGTGGCAAAGCTGAGAGGCATTTTAAAACAGAAAAAGATAGGGCACACAGGCACTCTGGATCCGGATGCGGTTGGAGTGCTTCCTGTTTGTCTCGGAAGCGCCACAAAGCTGTGCGATATGTTAACGGACAGGGACAAGGAATATATTGCTGAGCTTCAGCTTGGCTGTGTGACCGATACGCAGGATATGACAGGAAAGGTTCTGAAACAGTCCAAGGTGCAGCAGCAGGGGGCGGAAATCAGAAATGTAATCATGTCTTTTCAGGGAGTATCGCAGCAGATTCCTCCCATGTATTCAGCACTGAAAGTAAATGGAAAAAAGCTGTATGAGCTGGCAAGGGAAGGAAAAGAAATTGAAAGGAAGCCCAGAACTATCCGGATTACGGAAATTGAAATTCAAAAAGTGCAGCTTCCTATTGTCTGCATGAGGGTGGTGTGTTCTAAGGGAACCTATATCAGAACCTTGTGCAATGACATTGGAGAAAGGCTGGGCTGCGGCGGCGCCATGAAAAGCCTTATACGAAGCAGGGTAGGAGAATTTACGCTGGAAGATGCGTTGACGCTTACACAAATAGAGGCGCTTAGGGATGAAGATAGACTGAAGGAAAAAATAGTCAGCGTGGATGCAGTATTTCAGGAATATCCTGCCTGCATAATCGGGGCACAATGGAAAAAGCTTATTGAAAACGGAAATGGATTTGGAAAAAAGCAGATTTTTAAAATGTCCGGGGCAGGCAAAGAGACAGGACTGGAAAAGGCAGATGGGATAAGGGTTTACGATGAGGACGGCATTTTTTACGGAATATACGGATGGGTAAAAGAAAAGAACCGATTTGAGCCCATAAAAATGTTTTTGACAAAGGAATAAAGAGAACATGATGAAGCTGATAAAAGATACAAAGCAATTTCATATAAACGAAGAAACAGCAGTGGCAATCGGGAAATTTGATGGCGTCCATTTAGGACACAGGACGCTGCTTCAAAAAATTCTGGAGGCAAAGGCTTTAGGGCTTAAGGCGGCTGTCTTTACCTTTACTCCTTCACCGGGAGTTTATTTTACGGGAAAGACTATGGAGGAGATTACGACCAGAAAAGAAAAGAGAGCCATATTTGCTAAAATGGGAATTGATTATCTGGTGGAATATCCCTTTGACTGGGAAACAGCTAATTTACTGCCGGAAGCTTTTATCAGACACATTTTGCTTCAAAATATGTCGGCGCATTTGATTGTGGCAGGAGAGGATGTGTCCTTTGGGCGTCAGGGAAAAGGAGATGCAGGGCTGCTTGGGCAGTTGGGAAGAGAAAACGGATTTACCACAAAAATCATTCCTAAGATCTGCCATGAAGGGAAGGTAATTAGTTCTACGTATGCACGTAGTGCAATTAAAGAAGGGAACATGGAGCTTGCAAAGGCTCTCTTGGGAGAACCTTACTTTTTGGAAGGCATTGTGGTAAAGGGCAATCAATTTGGCAGAACTATGGGAATGCCAACCATCAATTTGATACCATCAAAGGAAAAGCTTCTTCCGCCTAATGGAGTGTACTTTTCCCACGTGGAATATGAAGGAAATGTTTACCGGGGAGTGACCAATATTGGGAGAAAGCCTACGGTGGGAGATGAAAATCCTATAGGAGTGGAAACCTATCTGTATGACTTTTCTAAAGTGATTTACGGTGCATCTGTCCGAGTAAGCCTTCTGCACTATGAAAGGGCAGAACAGAAATTTGAAAGCCTGCTTAAGCTAAAAGAGGCAATTGAGAAAAATATTGCTGACGGGAAGGAATATTTCATAAATTTATGACGAATTTGGAAAAATCCCTTGTAAGTTTGTCCTGTTTCACTTAGAATAAGGAATGTAGTAACAGTTCAGCCCACAGGCGCAGAGCGGGTTTTCTGCAGAGCATGTTTTCTGCGTCGCCACGCTTTCGCTCTATAAAAACGCAACAGTGCTAAGCTCGAAAAGACCTCGCTAAGCGCTGGCGTTTTTATAAGGACTCCTTAAGAAAACATGCTCTGCAGAAAATCCGCTTTGCGCCTGTGGGCTGAATTGTTACGGAATGTACGTAATCTTTATATGAAGGATGGATAAGACGATGGATCTCTCGACATTACTTTCCATGGCAGGCGGGTTAGGCCTGTTTCTTTTTGGAATGCAGCTTATGAGTGAAGGAATTGAAAAGGCTGCTGGAGCAAGGTTAAGGAGTATTTTAGAGTTTTTTACCAACAACCGATTTACCGGTATGATAGTGGGTATTGTCTTTACTGCTATTGTACAGTCATCATCGGCTTGTACGGTTATGGTTGTCAGTTTCGTTAATTCAGGCCTGATGAATCTATATCAGGCGGCGGGCGTTATTTTTGGTGCCAATATCGGTACGACTGTAACCTCCCAGCTTGTATCTTTTAACTTATCGGAATACGCACCGGTTTTTTTACTGGTAGGCGTTCTTTTTGTTTTATTCAGCAAGAACCAAAAGATAGTGAAAATTGCAGAAATCGTTGTAGGCTTTGGTGTGCTGTTTATGGGGCTTAGTGGTATGAGCAGCGCCATGAGCGGACTAAAGGACAATCCTGTCATTGCTAGTACCCTTGGCAGCCTGAACAGCCCTCTCATGGGAATTTTGCTGGGTACCATTATTACTGCTGTCATTCAAAGCTCCTCCGTAACGGTGAGCATTGTGCTTTTAATGTGCCAGCAGGGTCTGTTGTCTTTAAATATCTGCCTCTTTATTATTTTAGGCTGTAATATCGGAGCATGTGCTTCTGCATTGCTTGCCTCCCTTGCAGGAAAGAAGGATGCAAAGCGGGCGGCGTTGATTCACTTTTTGTTTAATGTGATTGGTTCAATCATCATGTTCTTTATTTTCTTGGTTGCCTTAGATTATATAGTGCAGTTTTTACATTATATTTCAGGAAACAATCTGGGAAGGTGCGTTGCCAATGCCCATACCCTGATTAAAATCTTTCAGGTAATTGTGCTGTTCCCATTCTCCGGCTGGATTGTAAAGCTTACCTACAAGCTTGTGCCGGGCGAGGACGTGAAGGTAGGCTATAGGGAGAATTTCCAGTTAAAATATATTGGGAATAAGACTGTTTTCAATCCGGCAACAGCAGTGGTGGATGCTATTAAGGAGTTGGAGCGCATGGGCTCTTTGGCAAGTGAAAACCTGAACCGGGCGATGAATGCCCTGATTACTTTGGATGAGGACGATATTGAAGAGGTTTATCTGGTAGAACAAAATATCAATTTCCTGAACAAATCCATTACGGATTATCTGGTTAAAATCAATCAGACAACCCTGCCAATCGAGGACTTAAAGAGCATTGGCTCCCTGTTCCATGTGGCAAATGATATTGAGCGGATTGGAGACCATGCGGAAAACGTAGCAGACTGTGCAAAAAGGCGCAAGGAAAACGGCACTGCATTCAGTAAAGAAGCCCAAAGGGAAATGGGAGACATGCTGAATATGGTAAATACTATCGTGCGGTTTTCCATGGAGATGTTTGGAAAGAACAGCGAAGAGCACCTTCATGATATATTGGAATTGGAAAATGCAGTAGATGAAAAGGAAAGGGAGCTGCAGCAGACCCATGTGGAAAGACTTGCCAGACAGGAATGTACGCCGGAAGCGGGAATGCTGTTTTCTGATATTATATCCGGACTAGAAAGGGTTTCCGACCATGCTACCAATATTGCGTTTTCTATTTTGAATGAAGAGCCGGAAGATGTGTAAGAGAAAAAAGAGAAAATGTTCTTGACAGAAGGTTGAGTCCGTATGTAATAGTTCAGACTGATTTTTTGGGGGAGGGAGTGGCGAAGGGGACGCAACAGCGGGATGAGAGGGGATTTGCTTCTGTGTTTTTGATGGCGATTTTCCTAAACAGCCTTGCAAGGTTGTTGATACCGAACGGGTCGTCATATAGCGCCCTCCATGGCGCGATATGACTAAAATTGCCGTCCATGGCAATTTTCCCCTAGGCTACGAAAAGGCTGTTAAGGAAAAGCGCCATCAAAAACAAGGAAGCCAATCCACTCTCATCCCTCTGTTGCTGTTTTGTGGCAGGCTGTACTGGAAAAGAAATTGGTTTGTTTTTAGAGTGCCTCTAACATTATTTTAAAACAGATTGATTTTGTTTTTATATGTAGGCATGCATGGGGCTAAGATTTATATATAGGGCTTTCTCATGGTATGTATATGGGTATATTACATGGACTTAATATATATGAGTTTCCGTACATAGAACTTTTCGATACACAGTGGGAGAAGGCAGGGCATAGGATAGTCTTCCGGACCTTGGCAAAGTC
>JAMPFB010000092.1 GCA_023664735.1 Robinsoniella sp.
GGGAGAGGGCAGAGCATAGGATAGTCTTCCGGACCTTGGCAAAGTCGCCGGCACTAATGCACCGTATTTTGGTGCATTAGTACCGCTGCGTCTTTGCAGAGCGAGAGCGTGTCCGGAAGACTATCCTATGCTCTGCCCTCTCCCACGTCCGTTTCCCAAAGCCCCTATGCCGCATCTGTTTATCCATCTTTACTAGAAAAGGCTGAACTGTTATGAAAACCATGGAAATTTTATAAAATATCTTTTAAAACATAGGGAAATATGATAAAATAAACAGGAGTAATGGGGAAAGTAAAAAATAGTGGAGGCGAGGTTACATATGGACGAAAAAATGGAGAGCATTGCAGAAGCAGCAGCAGAGGTAAGACAAGAAGTAAAAAAGAGAAAGGCATCCCTACAGACAAAGATAATTGGTCTGATAATAGGTTCAGCCGTATTGGTTTTAATCGGAGCGTTAATTGACATTAAGCTTCATGGAAAGGGCATTCAGGGAGCCGAGCTGATAGGGCTTATCCGGGGCATGATTATAACTGCTGTGGCTTCAAGCCTTGTGGGAGTAGTTATGGCGAAGCTGGTTGTAGGGAGTATGATAAAATCCCTGAACCGGACGATGGAGGTTCTTGAGGCAGCAGCAGGAGGGGATTTGACCAAGGAGATTGGAAAAGCCGATTTGGAAAGAATGGATGAAATGGGCATTCTGGCAAATGGCATTTCGGATGTGTTACAGTCATTAAAGAAGTTGATTGCTTATGTAGGGATTACTACAGATTCCGTACACGATTCAGTTGCCAGCTTAAATAAAATGACTGCTGATACAAGCAATTCTTCAGAAAGCGTTGCGCAGACCATGACAGAAATGGCAAATGGTGCTACCCAGCAGGCAATTGAAACGCAGGCGGTTTCCGAAGCGGTACATAAAATGGGTGACGGTATCGAACAGACTGCCGAAGCAGTACAGAAGCTGATGGAAAATGCAGAACAGATGAAGAAAAACGGAGCGGCTGGCGTGGATTCCGTAGAAGAGCTGGAGGCAATTTCCGAAAAAGTAAAAACCCAGATTGCTATTATTTACGAGCAGACTAATACTACCAACGAATCCGCACAGGAAATACATAAGGCAACGGAGCTGATTTCTTCCATTGCAAATGAGACGAACCTGTTGGCATTAAATGCTTCTATCGAGGCTGCCAGAGCAGGAGAAAGCGGAAGAGGCTTTGCGGTTGTTGCAGAACAGATTAAAAACCTTGCAGAGCAGTCTAACCAGTCTGCAAAGACAATTGAGGATATTATATCCCATCTGTTGACCCAGTCTGAACAAGCCGTTAAGACAATGAATACAGTTGATGCCATTATTGGCTTGCAGGCTGATAAGGTAGAGACGACCAAAAATGTATTTGACAATGTAAATAGCGGATTGCTGGTTACGGTAAACGGTATTGAGACTATTTCCAGCAGCACCAATGTGCTGGAGCAGGCAAAAGGACAGGTAGTATCTTCCATTGAAACGCTTTCTGCCATTTCAGAGCAGAATGCAGCCTCCACAGAGGAAACAGCGGCTTCCACAGAAGAGCTTGCCGCTACGATTGAATCCATTAAGGCGGAAGTAGAAAGACTGGATGCTGCTTCTAAGGAGCTGGTAAATAAAATGAATGCGTTTCAGATTTACTAGTTTTTGAAAAAGAAATAAATTATAGAAAAGGCATTTCTTAAGCTGCGTATGAACTTAAGGAATGCCTTTTTTGAACAGCTCTTTTAATGATTATATTTTAAAGCAGCCTCTACAAATCCTTTGAAGAGAGGGTGTGGCCTGTTTGGTCTGCTCTTTAATTCCGGATGTGCTTGTGTAGCAACAAAAAATGGATGTTCAGGCAGCTCGCACATTTCCACGATGCGTCCATCAGGAGAAAGACCGGATAATTTCATGCCGTGTTCTGTCAGGGCATTTCGATAATCATTATTTACCTCGTAACGGTGTCTGTGCCTTTCATAAATAGTTTCTTCGCCGTAAAGCTCGTATGCCCTTGACTGTTTGTCCAAAACGCAAGGATAAGACCCCAGCCTTAAAGTTCCGCCAATATCTTCCACACCATTTTGGTCTGGCATAAGAGCAATCACCGGATGGGTGGTGCCGGCATCCAATTCAACGCTATGGGCATCCCGATAGCCAACCACGTTTCTTGCGTATTCCACAATAGCCAGCTGCATACCGAGACAAAGACCTAAAAACGGAATATTATGCTCTCTTGCATAAGTAATAGCCTGTAGCTTGCCGTCAATTCCTCTGTCCCCAAAGCCTCCGGGAACTAAAATTCCATCTACGTTTTGGAATATGGTTTCTGCATTTTCAGATGTTACCGTTTCGGAATCTACCCATTTAATGTTTACTGTAGTATGTATAAAAATCCCGCCATGCTTTAATGCTTCCACCACGCTGATATAAGCATCATGAAGCTGAATATACTTGCCTACTAAAGCTATCGTAACCTCATGCTCCGGATTGCGCAGGTTCTGCACCATAATCTTCCAATCAGTAAGATCCGGTTCCGGGCATTCCAGCTTCAGGCATTCACAGGCAACCTGCGCCAGCTTTTCTTCCTCCATGGCAAGAGGAGCTTCGTATAAGTACTCTACATCAAGGTTTTGGAGAACACGTCCGGCAGGCACATTGCAGAATAAGGCAATCTTGTCCTTTAGCTGCTGGTCTAAGGGGTGTTCGCTTCTGCATACAATAATGTTTGGCTGAATACCCATTCCTTGAAGCTCCTTTACGGAGGCTTGGGTAGGTTTTGTTTTCATTTCCTGTGAGGCGCTTAAATAAGGAATTAAAGTAACATGAATTAAAATAGCATTTTCAGGTCCTACCTCGTGCTGGAACTGACGAATGGACTCTAAAAATGGCTGGCTTTCAATATCGCCTACTGTACCGCCTACTTCAATTATGGCAATTCGTGTATCTTCATCGGTAAAATTCCGGTAGAAACGGCTTTTAATCTCATTGGTGATATGAGGAATTACCTGAACAGTTCCGCCACCGTAGTCGCCTCTTCTTTCTTTTTGTAAAACAGACCAGTATACTTTCCCGGTTGTCACGTTGGAATTTTTATCCAGACTTTCATCAATAAATCTTTCATAATGGCCTAAGTCCAAATCCGTTTCAGCGCCGTCGTCGGTTACGAATACTTCCCCATGCTGAATAGGATTCATGGTACCCGGGTCAATGTTAATATATGGATCAAACTTCTGCATGGTAACTTTATATCCTCTTGCTTTCAGAAGACGTCCTAAAGATGCGGCAGTGATTCCTTTTCCTAAACCGGAAACGACACCGCCTGTCACAAACACATATTTTACTGGCATTTCTTTCTCCTCCGTCCGAAGTTAAGGGTGTAATTAAGGTTTTGTAGAAAAAATAAAATACAGTTACGATTATATCACATTCTGTAAGGGAAAAGAAAGCATAATTTCCTATCTTATATAAAAAATTGTAAAAATTTTTGTAACAGTTCAGCCTGTTTGTTTGGAGGTGGCGGCTAAACGGACGTAACAGAGGGAACGGGCAAGACAGATAATGTTAGAGATGAATAACAAAAAGCAATAAGTAGGGAAAAATAAATCTTTCCTTTTTTATTCAAACATGTTATTATAATAAAGTGCTTCATATATAAAGTACTTCAATAATGAATTAGTAGGAGGAAAGGATATGTTATCAAAGCCAGCTACTTTACTTTTGGGTATTATTTATGAAAAACCCCTTAATGCGTATGAAATAACGAAATTGCTATGTTATATGAACATTAAGTGGTGGTTTAATGTTGCAGATTCAACTGTTTATACAACATTGAAAAATTTGGAAAAAAAGAAGTTGATTAGTGGAACAACAGAAAAAGTAGGAAACATGCCTGATAGAACTGTATATTCAATAACGGAAAAAGGAGAATATGAGTTAAAAGAAACAATTAAAAAATCAATTCTACAATTTAATTACGATACTAATATTTTTACAATTGCAGCATTTCTCATAGATATTTTAGAAAAAGAAATAAGGGAAGAATTGTTGGAAAAAAGATTGGACATCTTACAATCTTATCTTACTGGAATCAGCAAACAAAATAATGAAATATGGAAACGGGAAGTGCCTGTTTCTCATGTGGCGAATCTACAACGTATGATAGATATAGTTAATGCTGAAATATCAGGAACAAAAAGATTATTATCAGTATGTAAGGAGAAAACAGATAATGAAAAATAAATGGTTACATTTTGACATTGATAAGGAAAATATATTTGGACTAATTTGCGGTTTGATTATGGTTTTTTTAAGTATAGCTATGATATTTCTTAATAATGAAATTTTAAATATTATATTAAGAGATATATTTATGATTTTACTTTTAGGTTTCCTTACGCCTTTATATTATATCTTAATTGTAAAAAAGAAAAAATTATCGGTTTTAGGTTTGCATAAAAATAAGCTGACTGCCAGTGTAGTAATCAACGTAATTGCAGGTTTTTCATTGCTATTTATGTTTGTAAGTAAAAGCGAAGAGAATATAAGTTTTAATATAAATTCATTTTACGCAATTTTATATATTTTAGTTGCTGGAGTTTTTGAAATGATTTTTATATATGGATTTTTGCGTTATGAGTTTGAGAGAGCATTTGGAATACTGCCGGCTATTTTTATTACTGCTATTTTTTATAGTTTACATCACGCAGGTTTTCAGCCAGAATTTATAAAATTATTTTTTGTTGGCATTATGTATGTAACGGTATTTTATTTTACAAGAAATATTTTTGCTATATTTCCATTTTTTTGGGGCGTTGGAGCTGTTTGGGACGTTTTGGTAAATTCTGAGGCGGGTAATCAAATAAAAAATTTCACATCTTTTATTATAGCAATATTGTTGCTTATAGCAATGGTTAGTATTGGTATTTCTATTTATTGTAGGCTTAAAAAGGGAAATAAGCGGAACAGGAAATAGTGGAAATGTCAGACCGTAGATACCACTGATTAGAATACTGTTATATTTAGCACAGAGTTATCATGAATATTTTGAGAGGACATCACAAAGCCTATATAAGAGTACAAAGGTTAAAATGCCTAAACCCGAATTATATATTATCTATACAGGAAATAAAGGCAGAAAACCCGATACAATAGCATTATCCAAAGAATTTTTTGACGGTGCAAATATTGACATTGAGGTAAGGGCAAAGGTTATCTATGAGAGCGACACAGATGACATTATCAACCAATATATTATTTTCTGTAAAGTTTTTGATGAACAGAGAAAGCTGTATGGAATGACAGAACAGGCGGTTAAGGAAACAATCCGTATTTGCAAGGACAGGAATATCTTAAAAGAATATCTGATGAGCAGAGAAGTGGAGGTAGTAACGATTATGATGAGTTTATTTGATGATGAGCAGATAATGAGAACTTATGCGAAAGATATTAAAAGAGAAACACTAATGGAAAAAGCAACACTCATGTTAAAAAAGGGAAAAATAGGTATTGATGAAATCAGCGAGTATTTCCCTGAATTATTAGAAAGTGATATAAAAGAAATAGAAGAAAAGGTTATGCAGTTGGCATAATCAATCAAATACTGGAACAGCGTTAGGGCATAGCAACCGCCCACCATAACGCTGTTTTTTTATATGGTTGGACGTTCGCCTTAAAATCTTATGAAATGAAATAGAGCCGACAAACTGTGATTTCATTTCACAAGTTTATCGGCTCTTTGATGGTTGTTATCTACAATCTTGTTTTGCCTCCGCAAGCAGGGCAGCATATCCATTCTAAATTATTCATACTGCCTATTCTCTATTCTCGCTGTTGTCCTTTTGCTGATATATCCTTTCTTTAATGAAAATCCGCAGCTCATAAAATAACATAAACAGAGTTGCAATTAAAAACCCTATCATCAAAATTCTATAGGCAACTGCAAAGTAAATGATATATGCCACAATTGCCAACAGATATACAATAACCAATATATGCCATTTTTTAGCGGAGCTGTCAGCGATTATTTTCCGCTTTACTGTGGCATTTCCCTTAATCAGTTCATCTAAACTCAAGCCAAATTCATCGCTAATCGCAATCAGATTGACAACATCAGGAATACCTTTATCGGTTTCCCACTTTGTAATTGCCTGTCTGGATACATTTAATTTCCCGGCAAGCTGTTCCTGTGAGAGTCCGTCTTTCTTTCTATATTCTTTGATTGTTTCTCCTAAACTCATATCTGTACGCTCCTTTATTTTATTGGAAATCATCATAATAAATTCTCCAAGATTTTACAAGAAAAAACTGGTTACATTTCTGCTGCTTATCGTAGCAAGCCTTATTCTTTCCTATATCCCTTAAAAGGAATACTAGTGTATCGCATTATAAAAAATTTAGAATTCTTTCATAAATGTGTTCAAAATTTCACAAGAATTATATTGATTTATGAAATGACAATCTCTATAATGAAAGAGGACTTTTAGGAGGAGAAGAATGGAAAATCAAAATTACCAGAATAATGGCAATAATATAAATGGTTCAGGCGGTCAGAACCATGGGAACAACTCCGGAAATAATGGAGGAAATAACGGACAGGGACCGGGCGGCAATGGACCGCAGAAGGGGCAGAGCCTGATGGTTCTGTTAATCGCCTCCCTGATTGTACTGCTGGGCATGAGTTATATTATGCGGCTGATGACGGACAGCAGCAGCAAAGAGATTACCTATGATGAATTTTTAGACATGGTAGAGGCTGGAAAGGTAGAAAGCGTTGTTATCACTTCAGACAAAATCAACATTACCCCAAAGGAAGAAAAGAAGCAGGAAGAGGAAAGCATTTTTGCCCCTCAGCCTCAAACCACAACCTATTATACCGGTATTGTGAACGACGACTCCCTTGCTTCATTTTTAAGGGAGCACGATGTGAGCTTTAAGGAAAAAATACCGGATAATTCCAGTTTCCTGTTATCAATTCTTTTAACGTATATTCTTCCAATTGTTATTTTATGGATTGCACTGAGCTTTTTGTTCCGCAAAATGTCCAGCGGCGGCGGTCCTATGAGTGTAGGGAAGAGTACTGCAAAAGTATATGTCCAGAAGGAAACAGGTATTACCTTTAAGGATGTGGCAGGGCAGGACGAAGCAAAGGAATCACTTCAAGAGGTAGTTGACTTCCTGCACAATCCGGGCAAGTACACGAAAATCGGCGCAAAGCTTCCAAAGGGCGCCCTTTTAGTAGGACCTCCCGGAACAGGTAAGACCCTTTTGGCGAAAGCGGTGGCAGGAGAAGCGGGAGTGCCGTTCTTCTCACTGGCAGGCTCGGATTTTATTGAATTGTATGTGGGCGTAGGTGCTTCCCGTGTAAGAGATTTATTTAGGGAGGCACAGAAAAATGCACCCTGTATTATTTTTATTGACGAAATTGATGCCATCGGACGAAGCCGTGATTCCAAATATGGCGGAGGAAATGAAGAAAGGGAGCAGACGCTGAACCAGCTTCTTTCTGAAATGGATGGCTTTGATACCTCTAAGGGTATTTTGATTCTTGCAGCAACGAACCGCCCTGAAATACTTGACAAGGCGCTTTTAAGACCGGGACGTTTTGACAGACGTGTTATTGTGGATAAGCCGGATTTAAAAGGAAGAAAAGATGTATTAAAGGTACATTCCAAGGATGTGCTTATGGACGATAGCGTGGATTTGGAAGCAATTGCACTTGCAACCAGCGGCGCAGTAGGCTCCGACCTTGCCAATATGATCAATGAAGCTGCGATAAATGCAGTCAAAGAAGGAAGAACGGCTGTCAGCCAGAAGGATTTATTTGATGCAGTAGAGGTAGTTCTGGTGGGCAAGGAGAAAAAAGACCGGATTATGAGCAAGGAGGAACGGAAAATCGTTTCCTATCATGAGGTGGGTCATGCACTGGTAAGCGCCCTTCAGAAAAATTCAGAACCGGTTCAGAAAATTACTATCGTTCCAAGAACTATGGGTGCATTGGGCTATGTTATGCACGTTCCAGAGGAAGAGAAGTATCTAAATACGGAAGCAGAGCTTCAGGATATGCTGGTAGGTCTTTTGGGAGGCCGCGCAGCAGAAGAAATCGTATTTGATACAGTAACTACCGGAGCGGCAAATGACATTGAAAAGGCAACCAATATTGCTAAAGCAATGGTTACTCAGTATGGTATGAGTAAAAAGTTCGGCTTGATTGGACTGGCAACAGTAGAAAGCAAATATTTAGACGGCGCAGCTTCCATGAATTGCAGTGATGTAACGGCAGCAGAGGTGGATGCCGAGGTAATGCGCATATTAAAAGAAGGCTATCAGAAGGCAAAAGAACTGCTGCAGGAAAACCGGGATATTATGGATAAGATTGCAGCACATCTGATTGAAAAAGAAACCATTACCGGAAAAGAATTTATGCAGATTTTCCGAAAAGAAAAGGGACTTCCTGAGCCAGAAGAGAAGGATGAAGAGGAAGCGACAGATACGGAAAAGGAAGAAGATAAAGAGAAGGATAAAGAGAAGGGGCTGTTGGGCGGAACGAAGCTTGAGGAAGAGCTGGAAACGGAAAATGATAGCTTGTAAGTGTGATAATAATTTTATGAGAACCCTCGCAGGTCATAGATGGACTTGCGGGGGTTTTAAAATGCCTTTGAGACGTAATTTGGAAAAGATTATTGAATTGCGAAATACAATTACTCATTTTATAACAGAAGAGTATGAGATGATCTATATTCCTTTGTTTCAAGCATGTATATTAAATTTTGTAGAAAAAATGCAGGGATTTCATAATGTGGATATGACTGTTATAATCCCCCAAAATTTTTTGACATTGGCGGTTAGCATGAAAGCCTTGGATGAAAATACGATTCGTGCAAAATATCCGGAAGAAATTGCTAATCGTATTGTAGATACAAATCGGGAACTGCTTCCTATGATTGAAGAAAATAATCAATCCTTTGCGATTAAAACTGAACACTATCATTTCATCACAAAGGATCAGAATAAAGCAACATCCTTTGTACATATTGATAATACAGCAGAAACGGGAGTGAAAATTATAAAAGAATTAAAAGATCCAAATAATACGCATAAATATACAATGAAAAGTGCTGTCAAAGAAATCAATAGAAGGCTTCAGACTCAAAATATAACATTTAAAATGAATCAGTATGTGTTTAATTTGTTTAATCAAGTGTATGGGATTAAGGAGAATGAGAAATATTGTTATATACATAAGCAGTATGCACAGCCATCATATACTTACTCCATTCAGGCAATCGAATTGATTGTAGAAGAAATCACTAAGCATCCAAATGATATTGTTGATTATCTAAAAAAGAAAAAATAAGCTAACCCCAGGGGCAAAGGAATTCTCGGTATAAACCTACTCCCATTCGGGAACCCAGCCTTAATCCTTCACGAGTTAACTTATTTCTATTGTAGCATATGCAATGATATTGTCAATATACAGGAGAAAAAATTATGGATACTAAGTAACAGTTCAGCCCACAGGCACAGAGGAAGGAGCACACAGAGCATGTTTTATAAGGGCTCCTTTAGAAAACATGCTCTGTGTGCTCCTTCCTCTGTGCCTGTGGGCTGAACTGTTACGATACTAAAGCATTATGTCAAAAAATTCTTGATTTAGCAATAAGGGGAAAGCTGAAAGCCAAGGATATCAAGAAGGATACTATTATCTTCCGTGGTGATGCAAATTATCTATAGAATATCAATTCACTTATACTAACATTATAGAGTATTAGGAAACTTTTCCTAACCAATCGCATTTTCAGTCTGTCTGACAAAATGCGTATCTGGCAATGTGCCTGCACCATGGGCAGGACACATTTAAGATACAAGGAAATTACTCCCTGCGGCATGGATGAACATCCTTTTTGCAGAATATGTAGAAAAACATGGTGAAGTATGTTAAATTATATATGAGCGGCATATATAATTTGTTATAGTGGGTAAACTAGACGTTTTACCGGCGGAGGGAAATATGACTATAGATATGAAATTTTTTGATGTATACTATTTTTGTCATCTTGCTAATGAAAGCATGGGAAAATTTGATTATTTATCCACTAATGCAGAATTTATGGAGCGACAGTTTGATATTGAACCAGAGGACTTTCCTAAAACATCGGTTTTAAGGGAATA
>JAMPFB010000093.1 GCA_023664735.1 Robinsoniella sp.
CTCGAAAACACCTCGCTAAGCGCTGGCGTTTTTATAAGGGCTCCTTAAGAAAACAAGCTCTGTGTGAAACCCGCTCTGCGCTTGTGGGCTGAACCGTTACCTTTCATCAAAAATATTCTACCATTTAAAACACGTCACCTATATGTCATGTTTAAAAAATTATATCAAAAAGATAATATGGCTTCAACAGAATTGCATTTTCTACGTCCCCTTGCCACTACCTTCCCATTCAAGTCCTCGTCGTAACAGTTCAGCCCACAGGCGCAAAGCGGAGTTCCCACAGAGCATGTTTTCTTAAGGAGCCCTTATAAAAACGCCAGTGCTTAGCGAGGTATTTTCGAGCTTAGCACTGCTGCGTTTTTATAGAGCGAAAGCGTGGCGACGTAGAAAACATGCTCTGTGGGAACTCCGCTCTGCGCCTGTGGGCTGAACTGTTACTATTCATCCAAACACCATTCAAAAAACCATACCCAATCCCCCAAAAATCATGTATACTTAAAACAAACAGCAAAAAAAGTCATCAGAGGTCATTTATGTTTGATATACAGGAAGAATTAAAAAAGCTCCCCACAAGTCCCGGAGTTTATATTATGCATGATAAAAGAGACGCTATTATTTATGTGGGAAAGGCGATTAATTTAAGGAACAGAGTCCGTTCTTATTTTCGGGAGAGCACCAATAAGACGATTAAGATTCAGAAAATGGTTTCTCAAATCGTCTATTTTGAATATATTGTTACCGACTCGGAACTGGAAGCGCTGGTTTTGGAAAATAATCTGATAAAGGAGCACCGGCCTAAATATAATACGATGTTGAAGGATGATAAGACGTATCCTTACATTAAGGTAACAATGGGAGAGGAATTTCCAAGGATTTTGTTTTCCCGTTACATGAAAAAGGATAAATCTAAATATTATGGGCCTTATACAAGCGCAGCCAGTGTAAAGGATACCATTGATTTAATGAACAAGCTGTATCATCTTCGTACATGCAGCCGGAATCTGCCAAAGGACATAGGGAAGGACAGGGCATGTCTTAATTTTCATATGCATCAGTGTGATGCACCGTGTATAGGAGGCATTTCCGGGGCAGAATATAGGAAGAGGGTTGATAAGGCGCTGGAATTTTTAAATGGTAATTATAAAGGAATATTAAAGGAATTGGAAGAAAAAATGCTTAAGGCATCTGAGGACATGGATTTTGAACAGGCGGCACAGCTTCGGGATCTTTTGAACAGCGTAAAGGCAGTGGCTCAAAAGCAGAAAATAACGGAAAGCAACGGGGAAGATAAAGACGTCCTTGCTCTGGCAAAGGATGAGCGGGATGCAGTGGTACAGGTGTTTTTCGTGCGGGATGGCAGGCTGATTGGCAGAGAGCATTTTTATATGACAAATGTTTCGGAAAACACCGATGGAGAGATTTTAAACAGCTTTTTGAAACAGTTTTATGCAGGAACGCCTTATTTACCTAAGACGATTATGCTGTCAGATGAAGTAGAAGAGGGAGAGCTGATTGAAGAATGGCTTTCCGGAAGAAAGGGCAGTAAGGTACGGCTGTTAGTGCCCAAAAAAGGCACCAAGGAAAAGCTGGTGGAGCTGGCAGGGAAAAATGCTGCATTAGTGTTGGGACAGGATAAGGAACGGATTAAAAGGGAAGAGGGAAGGACGATTGGTGCAGTAAAGGAAATAGCAGCGCTGTTGAATATGCCATCCATCAACCGGATAGAGGCTTATGATATTTCCAATATGAACGGCTTTGAGACAGTAGGCTCTATGGTAGTATATGAAAAAGGAAAACCAAGACGCAGCGACTACCGGAAATTCAAAATCAAATCCGTTTCCGGACCGGATGATTACGGCTCCATGAAGGAGGTTCTTACAAGACGTTTCCAGCATGGGCTTACAGAAAAGGAAGAGCTGAAGGAAAAACAAATAGAAGAAGATTTTGGAAGCTTTTCCCGATTCCCTGACCTGCTCTTTATGGATGGAGGAAAAGGACAGGTAAATATTGCAAAGGAAGTTCTTGCGGAGCTCCATATTGACATTCCTGTATGCGGCATGGTAAAGGACGACAACCACCGCACAAGAGGGCTGTATTACAACAATGAAGAAATAGATATTGAAAAGTCTTCCGAAGGATTCAGGCTTATTACAAGAATACAGGATGAGGCCCACCGGTTTGCCATTGAATACCATCGCTCCCTTAGAAGGAAAACAAATGTAAAGTCCGTTTTAGAAGACATACCGGGTATCGGTCCTGCAAGGCGGAAAGGGCTGATGCGTCATTTTAAATCCTTAGAAGAAATAAAGGCCGCTACCATACAGGAACTTTGTCAGGTGCCTCAGATGAATGAAAAAGCGGCTAATGAAGTATATCAGTTTTTTCGGAAGGAAGAAAGCAGAAAGCCGTAAATGCCTGTATAAAACCTACCCAAACTGTTGCGAATATCCCTCTAATTTTCTTGCGGCTGTCCTTTTTCTATGATAGAATGTATTATTATAAAAAAGTGAAATGCCGTTATGCAATATAAGCATAATGGAAGGCGGATTCGCAAACAGCCGGATAATGGCATGAATAAAAGGGCAAGGAGACAGGCAGATGGCAAGTGTAAGTTTAAAGACGATTATGGAGAATTTCAAGCTGGAAAACCTCACACCGGATATTGATATTAAAAAGGTAAAGGTTACCCAGCCGGATATTAACAGACCGGCTCTTCAGTTAGCTGGATATTTTGAACATTATGAGGCTACAAGACTTCAGATTATAGGATTTGTGGAGTATACCTATATGGCATGTCTTGATGAGGAACGGAAAAAAGAGATTTTTGAAAAGCTTCTATCCTGTAACATCCCGGTCATTATTTTCTGCAGAGAGCTAAAGCCTGATCCCCTGTTTTTGCAAATAGCTAACGAAAAAAAGGTTCCTCTTCTTATGACAAAAAAGGCAACCTCCGCATTTACAGCAGAAATCATCCGCTGGCTGAATGTAAAGCTTGCGCCATGTATTTCCGTTCATGGGGTGTTAGTAGATGTTTACGGCGAAGGCGTACTGATTACAGGCGAAAGCGGCATTGGTAAATCAGAAGCCGCACTGGAGCTGATTAAAAGAGGGCACCGCCTTGTGACGGATGACGTAGTGGAAATCAGGAAAGTAAGCGATGAAACCCTGATAGGCACAGCGCCGGATATTACCAAGCACTTTATTGAATTAAGAGGTATCGGTATCGTAGACGTAAAGACCTTATTTGGTGTGTCCAGCGTAAAGGATACCCAATCTATTGATTTGGTTATTCGTTTAGAGGATTGGAGCAAGGATAAAGAATATGACAGGCTGGGACTGGAGGAGGAGTATACGGAATATTTAGGAAATAAAATCGTATGCCATAGCATCCCAATCAGACCCGGACGTAATCTTGCCATTATATGCGAGTCAGCAGCGGTTAACCACCGTCAGAAGAAGATGGGCTACAATGCCGCACAGGAACTTTACACCCGTGTCCAGAATCAACTGGCAAAAAGAAGAGAAGATGAGGACGAAGAAGAAGGAGAATAATTATGAGTCAATATTGTTTTGGGGTAGATGTAGGTGGAACTACAATAAAGCTTGGGCTTTTTAATGAGCATGGCATTGTCCTTGATAAATGGGAAATCAAGACCCGCACTAAAAATAACGGAGAAAACATTCTTCCGGACGTTGCAGAAACCATTAAGGCAAAAATGGAAGAAAGAGCCATTGCAAAAGAAGATATTATTGGCGTGGGAATGGGAGTTCCCGGTCCGGTAGATAAAAGAGGCGTGGTTTATAACTGTGTAAATCTAGGCTGGGGTCAGTTTAATGTAAATGATACATTGGGAGAATTACTGGATTTGCCGGTTAAGTGTGGGAATGATGCCAATGTTGCCGCATTGGGCGAAATGTGGAAGGGTGGCGGACAAGGTTATCGAAACCTTGTGGTGGTCACTCTTGGAACAGGAGTTGGCGGAGGCATTATTGTAGATGGTGAAATCTTAACAGGCGCCAATGGCGCCGGAGGTGAAATAGGGCATATCCATATTCAGGATGGAGAGCTGGACCCATGCGGCTGTGGAAATTACGGCTGCTTAGAGCAATATGCATCAGCAACAGGAATCGTGCGTCTTGCTAAAAGGGAACTGGCAAGGACGGATAAGGTAACCGTATTAAAGAAGGAAACCGTAACGGCAAAGGATGTATGGGATGCAGTAAAATTTGGCGATGAAGTAGCGGTAGAAATCGTGGAACGTTTTGGCGCATATCTGGGAAAAGGACTTGCAGCTATTGCGGCTGTTGTAAATCCAGAGGTATTCGTAATCGGTGGCGGTGTGTCAAAAGCAGGTAAAATCCTCATTGATTACATTCAGGAAAGCTATAGGGAATATGTTTTTCATGGAAGCCGGGATGCAAAGTTTGAGCTTGCTACTTTAGAAAATGATGCAGGGATTTTTGGAGCTGCCAAATTAGTGTTAGAATAGAAAAACAGATTTTCACATATCTTATGAACAAAAGAATGGAAATGCGTAAAGATGGGAGAATCGAAATGAATGCAGCGCTCTATGAGTATTTGACGGAGGTTCTTGGCAGGGAAAACGTGCTGAAACAGGAGCCTATGCGCAGGCACACTACCTTTCAGGTAGGCGGAGAAGCGGAATGCTTTGCTAAAATACAGGAAAAATCCCAATTGATTACCATAATGGATTATCTAAGAAAAACAGAACAGCCTTATTTTGTATTGGGAAACGGAAGCAATATTCTGGTAAGTGATAAAGGATATGAAGGCGTTATATTAGATTTAAGTGCAGGACTAAGGAGCATAGAAATAGAAGGTAAGAGGGTGACTGCAGAAGCCGGTGCCCTCCTTTCTACTGTAGCTGTAAGGGCATGTGAAGCAGGTCTTGCAGGCTTTGAATTTGCCGCAGGGATTCCGGGCACCATAGGGGGAGCCATTGTGATGAATGCAGGCGCCTATGACGGCGAGATGAAGCATGTGGTAGAAAGTGTAACAGTGCTGGGAGAGGATGGCGAAATCATGGTGTTGGATAATGATACTATGGAATTTGGCTATCGAAGCAGCATTATCAAAAACCGCCCTTTCATTGTACTGGAAACCGTCCTTTTATTGGAGGCAGGAAATAAAGAACAGATTAAAGGCAGGATGGATGAGCTTAATAAAAGGAGACGGGATAAGCAGCCCTTGAATTATCCCAGTGCAGGAAGCACCTTTAAACGTCCTGAAGGGCACTTTGCAGGGAAGCTCATTATGGATGCAGGGCTTCGGGGCTTTCGGATTGGAGGCGCAAGGGTTTCAGAAAAACACTGCGGCTTTGTAATCAACGAAGGAAATGCAACTGCAACAGATGTGGCAGATGTAATTGATGAAGTGATTGAGAGGGTAAGGGACAAATTCGGAGTCACCTTGGAAACAGAAATTATTAAACTGGGAGATTTTTAGAACATATTTTTTAAAGCATAGTTACAGATTTTGCGGCGATAGGCAGACTGGTCAGACATAAGGAGGTGCAGTATGAAATTTGTAGTGGTAACAGGTATGAGCGGAGGCGGAAAGAGCACCGCTATGAAAATGCTGGAGGATGCAGGCTTTTATTGCGTGGATAATCTGCCGGTATCCCTTATTTCCACATTTACAGAATTGATTGCACCTTCCGGAAGCGAAATCGAAAAGGCAGCCCTTGGTCTGGATGTACGTTCCAAGGGTTCCTTTGTGCAGATGAATCAGGCATTGGATGAGCTAAAAGAAAAAGGCTACAGCTTTGAGCTGCTGTTTATGGATGCAGAAGACCATGTGCTGGTAAAGCGATATAAAGAAACAAGACGCATCCATCCGGTAGACGGGAAGGGCAGCATTGAGGAAAGCATCAAAAAAGAAAGGGAAATGCTAAGGGGAGTCCATGACAGGGCAGATTATGTCATTGACACATCCAGACTCCTCACACGGGAATTAAAGGAAGAGCTTGACCGCATATTTCTAAAAAATGAGGAATATAATAGCCTTATGATAAATGTAATGTCCTTTGGCTTCAAGCATGGCATTCCTTTAGATGCAGACCTTGTATTTGATGTAAGGTTCCTTCCAAATCCGTTTTACATTGACGAATTAAAATTAAAAACAGGCAATGACAGGGAAGTAAGGGATTATGTAATGAGTTTTCCGGAAGCGGAAGAATTTTTACAAAAACTTACGGACATGATTGAATTTCTTATACCCAACTATGTAAAAGAAGGAAAGCACCGTCTTGTTGTTGCAGTGGGCTGTACCGGCGGCAGGCACAGAAGCGTCACCTTGGCAAACGCCCTTTATGAAACGCTGAAAAATAAAGGGAATTATGGCTTATCCATAAATCACAGAGATGCAGTATAAGCAGGATAGCTATCATAGGCAGGTAGGAGGCAGTATGTCATTTTCCGGAAAGGTAAAGGAGGAGCTGGCAAATGTCTATAGCTCTTCCCGTCATTGTCAGATTGCAGAAATGGCGGCAATTATTGAATTTTGCGGTAAAATAGTGGAAGAAGAAGGCAGAATAGCAATTAAAATTCAAACAGAAAATAAAACTGTAGCAAGAAAGTACTTTACATTAGTAAGAAAAGCATTTAATATATATTCTGATGTCTTAGTCCGTCTGAACGGAAGACAGGGGAAAAATTTTATTTATGTATTAGAAGTGGCAGGGCAGGAGGATGTGGAAAGCATCTTAAAATCCATTAAGTATCAGCAGGAGAAAGCCAGTCCCCTTTTATTAAAGAACAGCTGCTGCAAGAGAGCCTTTTTAAGAGGAGCCTATTTAGCGGTGGGTTCCATGAGTGCACCGGAAAAAGGGTACCACCTTGAATATGTGTGCACCGGTAATGCTCAGGCAGAGCAGTTAGTTGACATATTAAAGGATTTTTCTCTGGATGGAAAGATCGTCCTTCGTAAGAAATACTATGTGGTATATATAAAAGAAGGCGAAGGCATTGTGGATTTGCTGAATATTATGGAGGCGCACAGGGCTTTGATGGATTTGGAAAATCTCCGGATTTTAAAAGAAGTGAGAAATTCCGTGAACCGGAGAGTCAATTGTGAGGCTGCCAATATTACAAAGACAGTAAATGCCGCATCCAGACAGGTGGAGGATATTCTGTTTATAAAGGAACGCTATGGACTAAAGAAATTGCCGGAGAACTTACAGGAAATGGCACAGATACGTTTGGAAAATCCGGATGCCGCTTTAAAAGAGCTGGGAGAGCTGTTGGACCCGCCGGTGGGAAAGTCGGGGGTCAATCACAGATTAAGAAAGCTTGCGGAAATCGCCAGACGGCTGAAGTCGCAGGAGGAGGAAAAATTATGATTCAAAGATCTATGACAATTCAATTGACGAGCGGATTGGAGGCAAGGCCGGTTGCGGTATTAGTGCAAAAAGCAAGCCAGTATGACAGCAAAGTCTATATTCAGGCAGAAGGAAAAAAAGTCAATGCCAAGAGCATTATGGGCATGATGAGCCTTGGGCTGAATATGGGTGAGGAAGTCACCGTAATTGCAGATGGAGAAGATGAATCCGATGCAATGGAGAGCATAGAAGCATATTTAAGCGGACATGAGCAATAATAATCAGAGATAAATAAAAGGAACACTGTTTTTGTGTGTTCCTTTTTTGGTAAAATAAAGGAAAACGGAGAAAAGGAGGAACAGGATGGATAAGAAAAAAATGCTCTTTATATACAATCCCCATGCAGGAAAAGCGAGCATCCGAAGCAACCTGCTGGATATGATTGATATTTTTACAAAGGCGGGCTTTGAAGTAACGGCTTATCCTACCCAGCAGCAGGGGGATGCGATTAAAGCTACCAGAGAAAAGGCGGATGATGTGCAGATATTGGCGTGTAGCGGCGGTGATGGCACTTTAGATGAAGTGGTAACCGGCATGATGGAGTGTGAGAACAGGATACCCATTGGCTATGTACCGGCAGGCACTACCAATGATTTTGCCAAAAGCCTAGGTATTTCCTCAGGCATGATCAAGGCGGCAGAGTCAATTGTGAGCGGAAGGCTTTTTCCCTGTGATATTGGTTCTTTTAATGATGACACCTTTGTCTATATAGCGGCATTTGGACTGTTTACGGATGTTTCCTATGCCACAGACCAGCAGATTAAAAACGTGCTGGGGCATATGGCATATATACTGGAGGGGGCAAAACGAATTAACTCCATTCCTTCTTACCATGTAAAATATATCCATGACGGAGTTGAGACAGAGGGAGATTTCATGTTTGGCATGATAACCAATTCCCTTTCTGTAGGAGGCTTCCGTAAGATTACAGGAAAAAACGTGAAGCTGGACGATGGTCTTTTTGAAGTGACGCTGATTAAAAAGCCTAAAAATATGATTGAATTAAATCTGGTTCTTGCCTCTTTGGTAGAGCGGAAATTCGTGACAGAATATATTGAAAGCTTTAAGACGAATGAAATATACATTGAAACCGAAGAAAATATCCCGTGGACTCTGGATGGGGAATTTGGCGGATATCATTCCAAGGTCAACATTATAAATGAAAAACAGGCACTGGAAATTATTGTTCCGGAAAAAGTATAAAAAATGGAATTTTAGAAACATTTTTCCTAATCCTTATTCCATTTTAAAAAAAGATGGGGTATAATAAATGGGAAAAAGACAAAGTTTTAACAAATGGAGGTAAATAAAATGTTAGTATCAGCAAAAGAAATGCTTGATAAAGCAAAAGCAGGCCATTATGCAGTAGGCCAGTTCAACATCAACAATCTGGAATGGACGAAGGCTATTTTACAGACAGCTCAGGAATGTAATTCACCTGTTATCTTAGGCGTATCGGAAGGCGCTGGAAAATATATGACAGGATATAAGACTGTTGTAGGCATGGTAAATGGCATGTTAGAAGAACTGAACATTACTGTTCCTGTAGCTCTTCACTTAGACCACGGCAGCTATGACCACTGCTACAAATGTATCGAAGCAGGCTTCTCTTCCATTATGTTTGATGGTTCCCATTATCCAATTGAAGAGAACGTAGAAAAGACAAAAGAATTAGTGGCAGCAGCACATGCAAAAGGAATCTCTATCGAAGCAGAAGTAGGTTCTATTGGTGGTGAAGAAGACGGCGTTGTAGGCATGGGCGAATGTGCAGATCCTAATGAATGTAAGGCAATTGCTGACCTTGGAATTGATTTCTTGGCAGCAGGCATCGGCAATATTCATGGAAAATATCCTGCGAACTGGGCAGGCTTATCCTTTGAAACATTGGATGCCATCCAGCAGTTAACAGGAGATATGCCTTTAGTGCTTCATGGCGGTACAGGCATCCCTGCTGATATGATTAAGAAAGCGATTTCTTTAGGCGTTGCCAAAATTAACGTAAATACAGAATGTCAGTTATCCTTTGCAGCAGCTACCCGTGAATATATCGAAGCTGGCAAGGATAAAGAAGGCAAAGGCTTTGACCCACGTAAGCTGTTAGCACCGGGCGCAGAAGCTATCAAAGCTACTGTAAAGGAAAAAATGGAATTATTCGGTTCTGTTGGAAAAGCTTAATTTTTTTGAATGTAATCAGGACAAGCAAGAGAAGGCTGTGTATGCAGCCTTCTTTTTGGGTTATTGGGTAAATATGGAAGAATATTCCTGTGAACAAACCTATTTTGTAAAATTCCATAAAAAAACTCCCTGAAAAGGGAGGATGCCAAGTAATGTGCATTACTTGGCATTTATTATGAAAAAGTTGTTTAAAAGTTAAATCTCATTAGTTAGAAGTTATCTATACATTTAGTATATGGAACAGATTTGGATAAAACATGTTATGTAAATTAAGAGATTTTAAAATATATATGAACAAAAAATGAACGGGGCTTATTGTTTCAAGACTTTTGTAACAGTTCAGCCCACAGCTCAGCCCGCAGGCGCAGAGGAAGGACCACACAGAGCATGTTTTCTACGTCGCCACGCTCTCGC
>JAMPFB010000094.1 GCA_023664735.1 Robinsoniella sp.
TTTTTGGCACTTTGTTTTAGATATTTCATCTGTCTACTTGACAGGGGGCATATCAATTTGGGAAGTGTCTTTTTCCTTACGGACTGCTTCATTCATAAAACCGTCCAAGACAGTAAAACGCTTTCTTGCTGCGGCGCAAGCTGCAATGCAGTAAGCAGACAGAATAGATGTAACCTTTTGGTATAAACTGATGAACAAAACGAGACTTCTGACCGAGTCCCGTTTTTTTTATACTTTATTTACAAGGAATACAAGAAATAAAACGCTATGTCGGAATGGCAACAGACGATAAGGAAGCGGAAAAAATCGCAAAGGAATTATAAACAGTCAACTTTCAATAGGAAGGCGAGGAGGAAGACAATGAATAAACGTATATTGGGAAATGAATTTGAGGTATCTGCCGTAGGGCTTGGCTGCATGGGCTTCAGCCATGCCTATGGTGCGCCAATGGACAGGGGCGAGGCAATTTCCATGATTCACAGCGCATATGAAATGGGATATACATTTTTTGATACGGCAGAGGTTTACGGAACCCCCGAAGACCCTCATCAGAATGAGGAGCTTGTGGGCGAGGCACTGAAATGGGTTCGCAGACAGGTACAGATTGCCAGCAAATTTGGAATCCGCTTTGATATGGGAAATTCCAGAGTGAATCATCCGCTTGTACCGGATTCCAGACCGGAAGTAATCCGTGCCTCTGTAGAGGGGTCGCTGAAGCGTCTGCAGACCGACCATATTGATCTGTACTTTCAGCATCGGATAGATCCTGCGGTAGCGCCGGAGGAAGTGGCAGGCACCATGTCTGAGCTAATCCGGGAAGGAAAAATCCTGCACTGGGGCATTTCCGAGGTCAATGAAGAATATCTTCGCCGGGCACATGCCGTCTGTCCGGTAACGGCTGTGGAAAACCGCTATTCCATGATGGCAAGGCAATATGAGGAGCTTTTTCCTGTGCTGGAGGAGCTGGGGGTAGGACTGGTGGCATTCTCGCCCATGGCAA
Source organism: Robinsoniella sp. (assembly GCA_023664735.1). Classification (GTDB taxonomy): domain Bacteria; phylum Bacillota; class Clostridia; order Lachnospirales; family Lachnospiraceae; genus RGIG3040. The sequence goes on from JAMPFB010000094.1 coordinate 1,001, forward strand.
ATGGATTTCTGACAGGGAAATACGGTAAGGGCGTACAGTTTGATAAGAAATACGATTACCGCAGCAATATGCCGCAGTTTACGGACGAGGCAATTGATAAGAACCAGAAGCTTTTGGAACTGCTCCATACCATAGCAGAAAATAAAAATGCAACGCCCGCACAAATTTCCATGGCATGGATGCTGTGTAAAAAGCCATGGATTGTTCCGATACCCGGCACGAGGAAGTTGGAGCGTATGCAGGAAAATATGGCTGCTGCTGACGTGAAACTGTCAGCAAAAGATGTGAGGATTTTGGATGAGGCTCTGGGGCGGATGGAGATGTCCGAGGTATTCGGCGGTTCCCGGATTGTAAAAGAAAATGGCTTAAAATGAGTGAATGGAGGAAGTGGTGATGAGAAAGAATTTCGGAAAGAAAACATGGTTTTACCCGCTTCCGGTATTGATTATCGGAAGTTATGATGAAAACGGCAGGGCAGATGCTATGAATGCCGCATGGGGCGGTATATATGACAGTGACAAGGTGGTGCTGTGCCTGAGCGGGGAACATCAGACAACACAAAATATCAAAGCAACGGGTGCATTTACCATCAGCTTTGCAGACGCAGCGCATGTGAAAGCGGCTGATTATGTGGGGCTTGTATCTGCAAAGGAAGCTGCAGACAAAATGGAGAAGGCAGGGTTTCATACCACAAAGAGCGAATTTGTGGATGCGCCGCTGATTGATGAGCTTCCCATGGCGTTGGAATGCCGGCTTATAAAGGTGAGTGAAGATGGAAACATCATTGGTGAAATCATCAATGTAAATGTGGATGAGAAAATTCTGGGCAAAGGCGGGATGATTGATACAGGGAAGCTGGATGCCATTTCCTTTGACCCGGTAAATAATGCGTATGTAAGGATGGGGGAGAAGGTTGGAAATGCTTTTTCAGATGGGGCGGAATTAGGGGAATAAACAAAAAGATGTTCAAAAGGAGGTATCAGTATGGAATATGTAACTTTATCAAATGGAGTGAAAATGCCGATTTTGGGATATGGCGTTTATCAGGTGACAAAAGACGAGTGCGAGCAGTGCGTACTGGATGCTTTGGATGCGGGTTATCGGAGCATTGACACAGCACAGTCTTATTTCAATGAGGAAGAGGTAGGAAACGCCATTCAAAAAAGCGGCGTTGCGAGGGAAGATATTTTCCTGACTTCCAAGGTATGGGTGGAACACTATGGTTATGAAGAAACCAGAAAATCCGTGGAGGAATCCCTGCGTAAACTGCAGACGGATTATTTGGATCTGATGTTACTCCACCAGCCGTTCAATGATTACTATGGTGCGTACAGGGCTTTGGAGGATATGTATGAGGAAGGGATGCTGAAAGCAATCGGTGTTTCCAATTTTTATCCTGACAGGCTGGTAGATCTTGCATCCTTTACAAAAATACCGCCCATGGTCAATCAGATTGAAACTCATGTCTTGAACCAGCGAGTGGAAGATAACACATGGATGAAAAAATATGGAGTTGCACATGAGGCATGGGCGCCCTTTGGGGAAGGACGAGGGGGATTGTTTGAAAATGAAGTGTTAAAGCACATTGGTGAAAAGTACGGGAAGACTACGGCACAGGTGATGCTGCGCTGGAACATTCAGAGGGGTGTTATTGTACTGCCAAAGTCCACCCATAAGGAGAGAATGGTTCAGAATATGGATGTCTTTGACTTTGGTCTGAGCGAGGAAGATATGGCTGCGATTGCGGCGCTGGACACAAAGACCAGTGCATTTTTCTCCCATTATGACCCCAATATGGTAGAATGGTTCGTAAAGATGGTGGAGGAAAGAAAGACAAAACATGACAGCAGCAGGGAAAAGAAGAATTGGTAAGTAGATGAAACGGACACCTCGGTACGAATTGGTATCGGGGTGTTTTGCCAGAGGGTATGTTATGAAAAATCTGAAAAGAATTCTTTATATGTTAGCAGGTCTGCTTATCCTATTTAGTGGGTTTGTTCTGCTATGTGCTTTCAATCCGGATATAACAAGAACCATTGCCGGTTTTTTATATTCTGATTCAGGACAGGCTGTGACAGCAGAAGGGGAACCTAAAATGTCGGAATCCGACTCCGATTTTAATTTCGATAATAGTGAGCATTCGAATATGGATGTGCCAGTGGGGGACTTCGACAGGAATCCTGATGAAGAGTTATTGGCGGAAAGGGAAAATGAGGGTATGGCAGAGAAAATTACTTCTGACTATATTCCGCCTGAGCAGTTTGCAATTATAATACCGGAAAATGTATCCGGCAGAAATGGTTATCAGCAGATACAGGATGAGCAGGAACAGGTTGATGAAGATACAGCCAGCCGGCTTCAGGAACAGCTCAGCACAGGATATACCGGGGACGGGCTGGAATTTGATGCGTTGTATTATCCTTATTATGCCATGCTAAATGAAAAGGGACAGCAGGTATACAGACAGATTTATGCAAACGGGAATGAATGTTATCAGACGTTTGCGCCGGTGGAGCCTGTGACGGCGGCAGAACTCAAGAATATTTTTTCTGCAGTGTACAACGACCATCCAGAATTGTTCTGGATGGAAACGGCATATTCCGGAAAATATGCAGGGAATGGTCGATGTGTGGAAATTGATTTACGGTTTAACCGCACAACTGAGAATCTGGAAAATGCAAAAACGCTTTTTAATGAAAATGTAAACCAGATTCTCTCTAAGGCACAGGCGTTGACCGGTAATTATACAAAAGAGAAATTTGTACATGATGCGCTGATTGACCGGATTACCTATAATATGGGCGCAGAGATGAACCAAAGTGCATACAGCGCATTAGTAAACGGTCAGACAGTATGCGCCGGATATGCAAGAGCCTTTCAATATTTGATGCAGCAGTTGGGGATTCCATGTTATTACTGTACCGGTTTTGCGGGAGAGAGCCATGCGTGGAACATTGTCATGCTGGATGACGAATTTTATAATGTGGACACCACATGGGATGATACAGACAATGGCACTTATGATTATTTCAATAAGACGGATGCCGATTATGCGAGTAGCCATATCAGGAGAGATTTGTCCGTATATCTGCCGCCATGCAACGGGGAATATTATCGAAATCTGGAACCGGAAAACGAGCCGGAGCCTATGGACAGTTATCTCAGAAATCTTGAGGATACAGGGCTGACGGTGGAACAGGTCTTTACTGATATGCAGGGATATTATAGGGACTGTTATAACCGGATATTGCAGAATGGAAAGGGCAGATATACCTTTTATAATGTAATAGAGGGCGAGGAATTGATTGCCGAATGGTATCGAAACTATCAGAATGAGAACTACAGACAGGCATATATGGAAAACGCCATGGCAGAGATTGGAGCGACATCCTGTGAAATGGCGCTTGAAGTAGAGGAATTGCAGGATGGAAAATATTTGATTACACATGAATTGTATGTTTGGTAAAACCAATTATTAAGGCGTTCCCACAAGTGATTATCGGTTGATGCGGGCTATAACCCGAAGGTATAAGGCAATGAACAGAAAACGCCAGCGTTTACAAATTTCATACAATAATAACAAGGTAAAGGAGAGAAGAATGATGAAAAAAGGAATTTGTTTGATGATGACAACGATATTATGCGCTATGCTGCTTACTGCATGTGGAAACAGCAGCGGACAATCAGGTAGTGCAAATACGCAGGAGCAGTCCCAAAGTAACAGTACTGTACAAAATCCGGAGCCGGATAATCAGGATAATGGAGTGGAAACGGACGCAGAGGTACAGTCGGAAACTATGGAGACTACCGATACTACCGACAGTGGGCAGACCGGAAAGGTTCTGGTGGTTTACTATTCCGCATCCGGCAATACCAAAGCGGTAGCAGAAACGATTGCACAGTACACAGACGGTGATACCTTTGAAATTGTCCCGGTGGAGGAATACACCAGTGAGGACTTGGACTGGACAAAAGATGGCAGCAGGGTCAATCGTGAGCATGAGGATGAAAGTCTGCAGGATATTGCACTTGTTTCTACAACAGTAGAAAATTTTGATTCCTACGACACGGTATTTATCGGCTATCCAATATGGTGGCAGGAGGCGGCATGGGTTGTAAATAATTTCGTAAAAGATAACGATTTTACCGGTAAGACAGTGATTCCATTCTGTACTTCCTCATCCTCAGGTATGGGCGAGAGCGGAGTGCATCTTGCGGAAATGGCGGGCACAGGCGATTGGCAGGAAGGGATGCGTTTCAGCGGGAGTGTCAGCGAAAGTGAAGTGACCGGATGGCTGGACGGGCTTGAACTCTGAAGGCTGCTTGCCGGGGACGAGGCAATTATGGGATGGCTTTTTGGAGAACATGGAAATAAAGATTATGAAAGATAAAAAGAAGATAATAGGCAGAGTTTTTTTACTTTGCAGCCTTATTTTTATGGTTTCTGCCTGTGGAAAGGATGAAATAGACTCAGCCCCAAGCGCAGATACAGAATCGGATATAGAAAAAATGGTAGATGCAGAACCAAAGGCAGAATCAGATATAGAAACAGAGGAGGCTGTCATGAATCAGAAGGAAACAGAAAATATCTATCTGCGTTCCTCCACAGTGGGGGATGTGATAAGCGATCCTTATTTTGGGGATTTCGGACGGCTCCTGTTTCCGGTAGACCGCTCTGTATCAGAGGATATGACATTAGAAGAAATCAGCAGCAGTAGTGTGTATGTCTGGTATAATTACATTGATCCGAATAAAACAGTGGAAATCATACAGAGCCTGCACGACCATGCAGCGGCAGGGGAACGGATTTTCTATGACATTTATTCAGAGGAAGAAAAGGAGGCTGACCCGTCAAAGGAGAACACCGGTTTGTTTTTCTTCCGGGGAAATCCGGGTGAAAAATTTGCGGTAATAAATGCTGGAGGAGGTTTCATGTATGTTGGAGCCATGCAGGACAGTTTTCCACATGCATTGGAGCTTTCTAAAATGGGATATAACAGCTTTGCCTTGATTTATCGTCCGGATGACCCTTATACGGATTTGGCGCAGGCAATCAGCTTCATCTATGACCATGCAAAGGAGCTGGAAGTCAACCCGGAGGGTTATTCCCTGTGGGGCGGATCAGCAGGGGCGCGGATGGCGGCAACGCTTGGAAATGGGGATGCCCTCCCCTATTTTGGAAGGGATGATATCCCGCAGGCTTCGGCGGTAATTATGCAGTATACGGGTTACAATACTGTTTCGGAAAAGGATGCGCCGACCTATGTGTGTGTCGGCACTAGTGACGGTATTGCAGATTGGCAAACCATGCAGTCCAGACTGCAGCGCCTTGAGGCGCTTGGTATTCCTACAAAGTTCCATGCCTATGAAGGACTTTCCCACGGATTTGGCATTGGAACCGGCACTGTCGCAGAAGGATGGGTTAATGATGCGGCAGCATTCTGGGAAGCACAGATAAAACATTCTAATGCATAAAGCTTTTCGATACACAGTGGGAGCTGGCAGGGCATAGGATAGTCTGTTGGACATTGGCAAAGTCGCCGGCACTTATGCACCGTATTTTGGTGCATTAGTACCGTTGCGTCTTTGCAGAGCGAGAGCGTGTCCATCAGACTATCCTATGCCCTGCCAGCTCCCACGTCCTCTCATCCATATCCGTATCCATATCCAAAGCAATCCATTCCTCCAAAACAAAATTCAATAATGAACCGCCCACCCCAAGAATATGTTTTATTATAGAAGAAAATCAAAAGGAGTTTATCTATGAGACGAACAGTTCAAATGGAACAGGAAGCCGTAGAAGTCAGCAATGCCGCAGCAGCCCTGCCCCGTATTTATCAACTTCCGCCAAAAGAAGGCAGGGAAGTATTGGAAAAAGCTCAGAATGCGCCTGTTTTCCTGCAGCCTGCCCAAATAAGCTGTATCAGAGTGGATACAGGGCAATGGGGAGAAATCCCCGTTTATGTAGTGAAACCGGAGTGTTTAAGAAATCTGGCAGATGTAATATTTTATATCCATGGAGCTGGCTGGGTGTTTGGAAGCTTCCACACCCATGAAAAGCTTGTGCGGGAATTGGCAGCAAGAACAGGATGTATCGTGATTTTTCCGGAATATACCCGCTCCCCTGAAGCACATTATCCGGTTGCCTTAGAACAATGCTATAGCATACTTTCCATACTGCCGGAGCTGCTTTCTAGCATGGGTTATGAAATGAATGAAAAAACATTGACGGTAGCAGGAGACAGTGTTGGGGGAAATATGGCAATTGCCATGACTATGATGTCAAAATATAGAAATGGTCCCTATATACAAAAACAGCTTTTGTATTATCCGGTTACCAATGCCTGCTTTGATACAGAATCTTACTGCAGATTTGCACAGGACTATTATCTTTACCGGGATGGGATGATCTGGTTCTGGGATCAGTATACCACTTCGCAGCGGGCGAGAGATCAGATTACTGCTTCCCCACTTTGTGCCAGCACAGAGCAATTGTCAGGACTGCCGGAAGCAATGATACTAAACGGGGAAGCGGATGTGCTTAGGGATGAGGGGGAAGCCTATGCTCAAAAGCTTCGAGAAGCAGGAGTTCCGGTAACCGCTTTACGCTTTCAGGCAATTATACATGATTTCGTTATGCTCCACTCTTTGGATCAGACAGAAGCCTGCCGGGCAGCTATGGATGCTTCCACAGAGTGGATAAAAAGAAAAAATCAGATATAGCAGGCTGCTGCAAGAGCTGCTGTTTTTTGCCTTTCTTGTATAAATTCAGAAAAAAAACAGATAATATACAAAAAAGAAAAAAAGAGGCTTTTATGATTATTATCAATGGAAACATTCATACTATGGCAGGAGAGACCATAAAACAGGGATATATAAAAATAGAAGGAAAGAACATAACGGAAATAGGGCATATGGGGGAATTGAAAGACATTCATTCCAAAGTGCAAAAAGCCAACCGGAACAAAAAATCCGAAAATGCAGGAGAAGAGGATATTTTGGATGTAAAGGGAGCATGGGTCATGCCGGGTATCATTGAAGCTCATTGTCATGTGGGCATTACAGAGGAAAAAAACGGCACCTCAGGAGATGATTGCAATGAAATAACCAATCCCATTACACCTGCCCTGAGAGGGTTAGATGCCATTAACCCCATGGATCCTGAATTTCATGCTGCAATAAAGGCGGGAATCACATCGGTTATGGCAGGACCGGGAAGCGCCAATGTAGTAGGCGGACAGTTTGTGTTCATGAAAACCCATGGCAGGTGTATGGATGATATGATTGTAAAAGCGCCTGCAGCTATGAAGGTGGCATTTGGAGAAAATCCCAAACGAAATTACGGGGACATGGGAAAGATGCCTGCAAGCAGGATGGCAATTGCTTCCCTGCTCCGTGAAGAGCTGTTTCGGGCAAGGCAATATAAAGAAAAGAAGGACAATGGAAGCTTAGAGGAAGAGGACTTTAATATGGAACCATGGCTGCCTGTGCTAAACAGGGAGATTCCCTTAAAGGCTCATGCCCATAGAACAGATGATATTCTGACAGCTATCCGCATCGCAAAAGAATTTCAATTAGATATGACGCTGGACCATTGTACAGAGGGGCATCTGATTGCAGAAGAAATAGCGGAATCTGGATTTCCTGCTATTGTAGGACCGGATTTAACAGCACGTTCCAAAATAGAAGTGCAGAATATGGATTTTAAAACAAGCGGTATCTTAAGTAAGGCTGGGGTAACCGTGGCAATTACTACAGACCATCCGGTATCCATTTTACAATATCTGCCTATTTGCGCCGGGCTTGCGGTAAAAAAGGGGCTGCCTATGGAAGAAGGGCTGAAGGCCATTACTATAAATGCGGCAAAAATATGCAGGGTGGATCAACGGGTTGGAAGCTTGGAACCGGGAAAGGATGCGGACATTGCTGTCTTTACGGGGAATCCTATGGAAACTTTTACAGAGACGTTGTATACGATTATTGATGGTAGGATTGTTTATGATTATGAAAAGGATGAAGTGTAATGAAAAGTTAGTTTGATTTTTTGGGGGATAGTGGCTGAGAGGGACGCAACAGCGGGATGAGAGTGGATTGGCTTCTCTGTTTTTGATGGCGCTTTTCCTAAACAGCCTTGGGAAAGCTGTGGAGGCCGGACGGGTCGTCATATAGCGCCCTCCATGGCGCAATATGACTAAAATTGCCGTCCATGGCAATTTTCCCCTAGGTTCCGAAAAGGCTGTTAAGGAAAAGCGCCATCAAAAACAAGGAAGCCAATCCACTCTCATCCCGCTGTTGCTGTTTTTCGTAGGTTCTACCTTTAGAAAGAGATTGTTTATTTTTTAAAATGCCTTTAATATTCTGCTGAAAAGTCTGCCCTCTCTCACGTTCATTCATCCAACTTTACCATAAAATGCCAAAGCTATTTTATGTAAAAGGCTTTCAGGAAAAATAGTAGCAATATTTGTCTTTCAATGATAAGATAAGAAAATAGTAAGACAATATTAAAACATAATCGAAAAAATAAGAAGGATAGCCCTATCAGGCTGTTAAAAAGAAAATGAATTACGTATACATAATAAAATGTCAGGATGAAAGCTATTATACTGGCATTACAAAAGATATAAAAAAGAGGCTTAAGCAGCATTTTTATAAGGAAAAGCAAGGGGCGAAATATACGAAGAGCAGGCAGGCGTTGTGGTTGGAAGCCTTATGGGAGACCAGTGGTTGGTCGGAAGCAGGCAGGCTGGAATATTTTATAAAAAGCCTTAACAGGAAGGAAAAGGAAGAGCTTGTAAAAAATCCCTCTTTTCTGGCGGAAGCCTATAGGAAAAAGAAAAAGAAGGAGCCGCCTGAAATCTGTATTTCAAATTGTTTTGCGGAGTTTCCGGTGCTTTTAGAGGAATGGTTTTCGTAACAGTTCAGCCTGTTTTTTTTGAAGGTAGTGGCTAAACGGACGCAACAGAGGGATGAGAGTGGATTGG
>JAMPFB010000095.1 GCA_023664735.1 Robinsoniella sp.
GTGAGGTGGAATCTGAAGAAAGCTGGAGGCAAAGCTCTGGTCTGACGAACAGAAATCACATCAGGCTACCCGTTGCGGAAGGAGCCTCCAAGAGAAAAGACGAGATGGAACGGTAAGGAGGTATTATGATTTGGAATCTATGGGCAACGAAATCAACGGGCTTATCGCAGAAAAATTACTTGACATCTAAATGTCAGATGATTATAATATAGTGATTTAGATTTTAAGTCTAAATGGACGGTTTGGGGAGGAAAGGAGATTTTTATGTTTGATTATGTAGAAGATAAGGAATTTCTAAGCCGTGTCCGAAACTTGTGCGGTGAGATAATGCAGGATTTTTGCCACTACTTGAAAGAGGACTATGATATTGGAGCTATATTTTATCTTATAGGGAGCGGTGCAAAGAATCTCATCGTGCAGAATGTTTCTTTGCCGATAGATTTGGATTACAACCTTGAAATTGTAAGATGTGAAGATTATGAGGATTGCAGAAATCTAAAAGAATGTGCGAAAAAATCCTTTAATAAGGCGTTAAATGAACACGGTTGGGGAGATTGCGATGATTCAACTTCTTCTCTGACTACGGAAAAACGGCATTTTGTCAAAGGAAATCCTAACGAGTTTTCAATGGATGTCTGCGTTGTTTGCAGGGATACAGAAGAACACTTTTACAGACTTATTCACAAAAAGACAAGGTTGACCTATTATGACCAATACTATTGGAATGAAGCCCCTCGTTCTGAGGAAATACAGAAAAAGGTTAAATATATTAAGCAAAGGGGGAAATGGCAGCTTGTTAGGGAGCAGTATTTGAATATTAAAAACAGATATTTGCGGCAAAACGACCACAATCATCCCTCTTTCATATGCTATATTGAAGCCGTAAACAATGTATATAACGGAAGAATAAGTTGGAAGTAAACTGAATAATTATGAAAGTCGTCATTTTTCAAATATGGCGGTTTTTTATACCCCAAAGGAGGCGTTTTTGATTGGAAGTAAGGGATGCAGAGAAGCTATTCATGCGGACTTTCATGAGCTGGTACAATGCAGATTCCTTTGCCATGAAATCCTTCCTTCCGTGGTGTCGTATCTTAACTCTGAAACGGAAAGCTGGCAAATAGAAAAATAAAAAAGTCGGAATCGCTCTTGTAGAGTCCGACTTTTTTTGATAAAATATTCACACGGGTACTGCCATAACGGTAGGCGGCTAGTCCTTCTGCGGAGGGACTGTGACCCTCCGATTACATAGAAACCTGCTTGCAGGAATCTGGGAAAGGAGGGCTGAGTGGATGTTGACGATTGAAGGATTGATTTCAGTGCTTGGCTTATGCCTGACCTGCTTTGGTCTCGGATACGCTATCGGAAGCAAAGATAATAATAAACCACAAAAATAGCCGCCCCAAGTCCGCAAAGCTAAGGCGACTATTTTTGTTTGCTTGAATTCGGACTAGCCGTCTATCGGCAGTACCTTTATGTGAATATATCTTAGCAGATTTATATGGAATTGTCAAATCAAGCGGAGAGTTTCGCTGAAATCATTCTATACCGGATTCCGCACAAAGGCAAGAAGTTTTTGTGGAATTGCGGAGAAAAGTATAGTTTTGCCAAATTGTATAGGGTTTTGCTAAAAGGTATAGAGGTTTCGCCAAATTGTCTGAAAATGCTGTTGGAATTTGGCAATATTGGCGAAAAAGTATGTGAGTAAAAATAACAAGGGAAAAAGCAGATAAAATGTAGACTGCCGCTATGGGAAATCGCCCCATATGCGGCGGTCTGTCATTTTCCCCGCACTGGACTATTGACTTGGCAGTTGGGAAACTTAGAGGTAATATGCAGATGGCGCTATAGGACGAAAAGCAAAAAATTTTAGAGCTGATTTTCACATTTTTGTGAAAAGAAAAAAGATTTTGTTCCCTTTCAAATAGGAGCGGCAACATCACCGTGTGGATCGATTTACCGAGCGGCGATGTGTTCGCTGCAGCACAGATTTATAACCTGCTCATGGAGTACAAAGGTGATATGACGGTTGGCAATGGAAGGTTTTAGTGCAGTAAAAAGCTTGTGGAGCTTGTAAATGAGGATGAATATTATAGAGGTTCAAAGTATAGATATAATAATAAAAAACGTGGAGCCTTATGAAAAAATATAGGCTAATATTTGTCTGCCTGCTGATAGTGCTGGCCTTTTTACTGTTCAATCTTTGCAATAGGAATAGAAAACCAATTATAGAAACATTCAATGTGGATTCGACAACAAAGGAAGATATTACAGATGAACTGATTATAGCGTTGTTTATTGAGGATATTGCAAAGGAGGCTGCAAATTTCTATTCAGAATATTATGTGGGAGAAATTGCAGTTTACAATTATGAAATAACGATTGTGGATATTGGGAAAAAGGAGCCGGGGCTCATCTATGTTAAATTTGGTGTTACGCCACAGATAGGGGCGCATGATCCTTTAGGGTATGATGAACTTGTTTATAAGGTTGATTCAAGAGGAAATAAGGAACTGGCTGGCTATGAGCATTTAAAAAGTTATGAAGTGCCTGAAAAGTTTCAAAAGAATATCAAAAAATCCTTTGAATGAGTGAAAATGAAGCATGGAGACTGATGGTTATAAAAATTCATTGAAAATTCATAAAAAGTTGTGTTACATTAACCGAAATAAGAGAATAAGATGTAGGTAGGAAAGTATGAATTTTTGGAGAAAAGCCAGACTAACAAAGCAGGTGTTTTATGGCAACTTCAAGTATCACGAAAAATTTTGTCATTTCCGGCAAGGAGCAGGTGGAGATGTTTGTCGATGCGATTGAAGAATCTGCCAAGAACCGTCCTGTTCATATATCGGTGGCTGCAAGAGAGATAAAGGAGAAACAGAATTAAGGGAAATGATGCGGAAGCCGGGGAGCCAGCATTTCATGAGTTGCTTTCCGGTTTTTCCTGTCCTAAAAATCCAGATGTCGAACCGTTTTTGAAAAAAAGCGCCATAGAGTTTACGAAAAAGAATCAGTCTGTTACATACCTTGTAGTTTTGGCAGAAGATGTCCGGCTGCATGGATACTTTACCCTTGCATTAAAACCGTGAGCTGGTACAGCTTTTAAGGATGCTCTGATATGCCGAGTGCGCAATTTGTCGAATGTCGAACCAAGTGGGTAAATCCGCCGCAGAGGGGGTAAAAGTCCACTAAGTATCGTAGCGGCACAGGCAGCTATTCAGAATTCATGACAATAGAATAGAGAAATAGGCATGTTTGTGTTTTGCTGTGAAAACCCCGCTCTGCGCTTGTGGGCTGAACTGTTACGAGGCTGCAAACTAAAGTATACTGTGTATGGAAATTTACGAAGAATTGATGTATAATTTTGACGCTGGAGGTGTTAGGCAAATTAGAAGCTTAGGAGGAAGCATATGAACAATGCTATAGAAATTACCAATCATTTCTGGATTATTGAAGAAAATGGCGTTCGCTCATTTTTATTTGAGGGGGACAAAAAGGCAATGTTGATTGACACAGGATTTGGCACTTTGCAAATCCGCAGGCTGGTTGCAGAATTGACGGATTTGCCGGTATTTTTGGTAAATACGCATACAGATAAAGACCATACAGGATGCAATAAGGATTTTAAGCCTGTATATATGCATCCGGCGGAAATGGAACATTATAAAAACTCATTGCCAAAAGGCTGCCGTATGGAGGATGTGTATCCGCTGTGGGAAGGGGATATCATTGATTTAGGATTTTGGAAGTTTGAAGTGATTTTAACCCCCGGACATACGCCGGGGAGCATTATGCTGTTGGAACGTGAAAAGCGTATGCTCATTTCAGGCGATTTGATTCAGGATGGAGATATTTTTCTGTTTGGGGCGGGACGCAATATACATGCATTTCAGTGCAGCCTCAGGAAAATATTAGCTATGGCGGATGCATTTGACTCCATTTTCCCATCTCATGGCAGCTATCCGTTAACAGCGGATATTATTCCGGGTATTTTACAGGGAGTACAGGATATGGTTGCAGGGAAATTGTTGGAGCAGGAACCGCCTTGGCCTATGCCCTGTAAGAAATATGTTTGTGATGTGGCAGGCTTTTTGTATCAATTAGAGGAAAAAGGAGATGGCGAATATGTATGAGCTTATACAGATTAGCGAAAAGTGTTATTACATAAACTGCCCGGCGAAAATCGGAGTATACGTTGAAGATGGCGAACATGTTTATCTGGTTGACAGCGGGAATGATAAAGATGCAGGGAGAAAGGTCAGACAGATTTTGGATAAGAACGGCTGGCATCTTGCCGCCATATTGAATACCCATTCCAATGCAGACCATATTGGAGGCAACCGTTATCTGCAGGGACAGACGGGATGTAAGATTTATTCCAGCGGTATTGAGGCTGCTTTTACAAAATATCCGGTGCTGGAACCATCCTTCCTTTATGGCGGTTATCCATGTAAGGATTTGCGGCACAAATTTCTGATGGCACAGGAAAGTGAGGTAATGGATTTTTCAGATGCAGGGTTTCCTAGGGAGATTGAAGTGATACCCTTGCCGGGGCATTTTTTTCATATGGTTGGTTTTCGTATGCCGGATAATGTGGTGTTCCTTGCGGACTGCTTAAGCAGCAGGGAAACATTGGAGAAATATGCGGTTTCTTTTATTTATGATGTGGGAGCCTATCTGGAAACTCTGGATATGGTGGAGAAGCTGGAGGCTGCTATGTTCGTTCCGGCTCATGCAGATGCAGCTTTAGATGTGAAGGAGCTTGTCTGCTACAACAGGGATAAGGTATGGAGCATAGCGGAACGGATTTTATCCATCTGTGAAAAGCCGCTGAATTTTGAAAAGATTTTGCAGGAAGTGTTTAAAGGATATGGGCTTGCCATGAATTTTGAGCAATATGTGCTGGTAGGCAGTACTGTGCGTTCCTATCTTTCATGGCTGAAGGATACAAAGAAGCTGGATGTTGTGTTTCAGGACAGTATGTTGTTGTGGCAGAGGATATAAATAGGGCAAAAGGAATTTCATGACAATAATGCAACAGTTCATGACATGTATATTAAAAATTTCTGCAGGTTGGCGATAAACCAAATAGAAACTATTTATTATCATAGGGAATGCGCAATAGTTTGGCCTGTAGGCTGAACTATTACGGGAAAGCGGGAGTTTATATGCCAATGGAGATTGCAAATAATTACAAGAATTACGGTGCAGATTACACCAATGCTGCAAAGAAGGCAGATAACGCAAAAGAAAGCGGAAGTATAAGAGAAAGTGGGAGTGCAAGAGAAAGCAATAGTGCAAAAGAAAGCGGAAGTATAAGAGGAAGCAGAAGTACAAGGGAAAGCAAAAATACAAGAGAAAGCAATATAACAACAAGCACAGTGGAATTAAAAACTTCAGCCGCCGGTATAACCAGAACAGAGCAGATTAAGACTGGCTTTTGTGATGTAAATGATTATTCCAAATATTTACAGGAAAAATACCGCTATATGAATACGGGTACAACTTCCATGCAGGGCATTCCGGTAACGGTGACGGTGTCAGGTGCATTTTTAAAAAAGTGTATGAATGACCCGGAAAAAGCAAAGTATCTGGAGGAAAATCTGGCGGTTATTCCAGAATGTGTAAAGTCCCTTGCAAATTATACGAAAATGATGCCGGGAAGTCCGGTTTGCACATATGCGGCTTATATTATCGAGGAGGATGGCACTATTACATGCATGAGCGGCTGTACAAATGACCCGGACGGAAAAATAGCCAGAGAAAATGCGGAAAGAAAGGCACAGGAGAAAAAAGAAGCAGAGGAAAAGGCAGCTAGAAGACGGGCAGAGCAAAAAGCAAAGGAAGAAAAGGCGGCTAAAAGGCGGGCAGAGAAAAAAGCGGCTAAAGAAGCAGGGGCAGAAAAAGATGAATATACGGTAAGCGCCACTGGAAAAAATATAAAAGAAGTTACACAGAGCATTCTGATGGTTGTTTATGGAACAACTGCAGTTTCGATGACAAGCTTTGACAGGAGAGCATAAAAATAAGCGCCATAAATGTTTATCATGGCGCTAATGTCAGCATGGAATAAAACAAAATTAGTGAATCCCTTTTTCGATAATTCCAAAGCCTAAGGGATAAGGCCCAGTGTGGACGCCGATGGTAGCGCCAATCTGATAAAGAGGGATTTCCTTTATGTCATATCCGTTATCCTGTAATGCTGCCAGTGCATGGTCACGGAAAGCAACAGCTTCCTCATAGTCATAGCCGTATCCTATGGCAAGGCTGAAGCATTGGATAGAAAGGCTGCTTTCCTTTAAGTATTCCAATAAAAGTGCAATGGTTTTCTGAAGTGTGCGCTTTCGTCCCCTGTCCATGCCGGAAGGAAAGATTTCCCCCTGTTTTAAGGTAATGACAGGACGGATATCCAGAACGCTTCCTGCTATGGCAGCAACTTTTCCAATACGTCCGCCGTGTTTTAAATATTCCATGTTGCCTACTGTAAAGAAAATTCTGCCGGTGCTTTTGATTTCCTCCAGACGTGCCACCGTATCCTGATAGCTGGTGCCGCTGTCCCGAAGCTTTGCGGCTTCTAACACATACTGCCCTTGAAGGACTGTGTTGATAGTCGCATCTATTACCGTGATTTCGGCTTCCGGATAGGTTTCTAGTACAATGGAACGGGCATTTAGTGCAGACTGCATGGAACCACTGAATTTAGTAGTAATGCAAATGCAGATTACAGGTACACCTGACTTGGCAAAAGGCAGGAAGGCTTCCTCATAATCATGAACAGATGGCATGGAAGATTTGGGATAGACGCCCTTTTTATCAACCATCTGCTGATAAAAATCCCGAATCCCGATTTCTACATTTTCCTTTAAATAATGTTCATCATCAAAAGATACATAAAACGGCACTACTGTAATATTCTTTTCCTGTGTAAGCTCTATTGGCAGGTCGCAGGAGCCGTCACTGATAATATGGAACACTTCACTCATATTCAAAACCCTTTCGTTTACATAATTTTGGCGGATAACTGCCTGTCAGAAGGGGCAGTTCTTATTGATACATAGAATACTATGTTTGCGTGGAAAAAGCAATTGTTTTTCCATGTGTATTTTCTATGCATGTGACAGTTCAGCCTGCTTTTTTGAAGGCAGCGGCTAAGCGGACGCAACAGAGGGATGAGAGTGGATTGGCTTTCCTGTTTTTGATGGCGCTTTTCCTAAACAGCCTTGGAAGGTTTTGGATGCCGAACGGGTCGTCATATAGCGCCCTCCATGGCGCAATATGACTAAAATTGCCGTCCGTGGCAATTTTCCCCTATGTATTGAAAAGGCTGTTAAGGAAAAGCGCCATCAAAAACAAGGAAGCCAATCCACTCTCATCCCTCTGCTGCTGTTTTGTGGCAGACTGTACTAGAAAAGAGTTTGCTTGTTTTTAAAGTGTCTCTAACATTATATCAAAATAGATTGATTCTGCGTTTATACATAGGTATGGATAGAACTTACCGATACACAGTGGGAGAGGGCAGGGCATAGGATAGTCTTCCGGACCTTTGCAGAGCGAGAGCGTGTCCGGAAGACTATCCTATGCCCTGCCCTCTCCCACGTCCGTCATCCAAAGCCCCTATGCCCTGCTGCCTCCCACATCCTTTCATCCATCCTTACCAGAAAAAGCTGCACCGTTACTCTATATTCCATCTTTTCTTTTTGGCAGGAATATGTTATAAAATGGAAGGGAGTAAGAAAATGCGGAGCATTTTTGAACGGATTACGGAGGAGGAAAAAGAGATGTCCATTGAAAGAGTAAAAACCTATTTTGAAAAGTATGGGATAGAAGATCGGATTTTGGAATTTCAGGTATCCAGCGCAACTGTGGAGTTAGCTGCCGCAGCCCTGCACTGTGAGCCACAGCGGATAGCAAAAACCCTATCCTTTCTGGTAAATGAGAAGGTAGTGTTGGTTTGTACAGCAGGTGACGCCAAAATAGATAACCCGAAATACAAGGCGCAATTTGGAACAAAGGCAAAAATGCTGTCAGGGGATCAGGTAGAGGAATTAACCGGCCATGCCATTGGCGGTGTATGTCCCTTTGGCATAAAAGAAGGTGTAGACGTATATTTAGACATATCGCTGAAGAGATTTGAAACGGTCTATCCTGCCTGTGGAAGCTCCAACAGCGCTATAGAGCTTACTATCCCCGAATTGGAGAAGTATTCCAATCCGGCAGGATGGGTAGATGTGTGTAAAGGTTATGAAAAGTAAAGGAATAGTCCATGAAACCATTTATCAGTGAAAAAAAGAAAAAACGTATTTTTGATATTATACAAATTGGCAGGCAGGAGGATTTTGTCAGCCGTGCCTTTGATATTTTTATTGTTTTGGTTATATTTGCCAACATAGCGGTTTTATTTATGGAAACCTTTGATGAGCTTGCAGCATATTCCGATGTGCTGCATGTTATTGAGACAGTGACTATGGCGGTATTTGCTATAGAGTACCTGCTGCGGATTTGGACAGCAGAGTATCTTTATCCGGAAAAGAACAAAAAAAGGGCAAGGCTGCGTTTCCTTTTTTCCTTTGACGGCATTGTGGATTTATGTACGATTCTGCCGTTTTTCTTTCTGTCAGGATTTATCGCCCTTAGAATGCTCCGGGTAGTCAGGATTTTTCATTTGTTCCGGATTAATGCCTATTATGATTCCTTTCATGTGATCACATCGGTTCTGGCAGAAAAAAAGAATCAGATTATTTCCTCTAGTTTTATTATCCTGATTCTGATGATGGCTTCCTCTTTGTGCATGTACAGTGCAGAGCATCAAGCACAGCCACAGGTGTTTCAGAATGCCTTTTCGGGAATCTGGTGGAGCATGTCCACCATACTGACAGTGGGATATGGGGATATTTATCCAGTCACCATACTAGGACGGATGATGGCAATTATCATATCCTTTCTTGGAGTAGGGGCAGTGGCAATTCCTACCGGTATTATTTCGGCTGGCTTTGTGGAGCAGTATACACGGCTGCAGAATCAGACAAAAAGCCGTGTGGGAGGAAAAACAGGAGGAACGGCAAGCATAACGGTAGATAAGGCAAGCCCTTATGCCGGGCTGACTGTCAAGAAAGCAGAAGATAAGTATCAAATTGATATTATTGCATTTGTACGGGAAGGAGCTGTAATCGTACCGGCGGACGGGAGCCGGATTAAGGTGGGGGATGTGCTTATTTATCAGACGTAGGAGGTAGATTAGAAAAAAAGGATGGCTGGACGGACGCAACAGCGGGATGAGAGTGGAATTGCTTCTGTGTTTTTGATGGCGCTTTTCCTAAACAGCCTTAGGAAAGAAAGTGGATGCCGGACGGGTCGTCATATAGCGCCCTCCATGGCGCAATATGACTAAAATTGCCGTCCATGGCAATTTTCCCCTAGGTGTCGAAAAGGCTGTTAAGGAAAAGCACCATCAAAAACAATGAAGCAATTCCACTCTCATCCCGCTGTTGCTGTTTTGTTGCAGGCTGAACTTTTAGAAAGAGATTATTGATTTTTTCGGAATTTTCCTAAAATACCATTAAAGCCAGTTGAAATATTTTCCTCATACATAATCTGTAACAGTTCAGCCCACAGGCACAGAGCAGGTTTCCCACAGAGCACGTTTTCTAAAGGAGTCCTTATAAAAACGCCAGCGCTTAGCGAGGTATTTTCGAGCTTAGCACTGTTGCGTTTTTATAGAGCGAAAGCGTGGCGACGTAGAAAACGTGCTCTGTGGGAAACCTGCTCTGCG
>JAMPFB010000096.1 GCA_023664735.1 Robinsoniella sp.
AGCGCCATCAAAAACAAGAAAGCCAATCCACTCTCCTCCCTCTGTTGCTGTTTTGTGGCAGGCTGTACTAGAAAAGAGTTTGCTTGTTTTTAGAGTGTCTCTAATATTATTTCAAAATAGATTGATTCTGCGTTTATACATAGACATAGATAGGACTAAGACTTATATATAGCACTTTCTCATGTATATGGCTACACATAGGACTTAATAAACAAACTATCCATTTTTACTACAAAGGGCTGAACTGTTACCTTTTCCGAATAAGCTTCACTCCTGTCAGAGTCCCATTCCTGTCATAGACCGTTTGCACAGTTATAGTGCCTTCTTCCGAGGATTCAAAACTAAAGCTTCCGCCCTGCTTGTTATTATCTATAAATTTTTTCACCAATTCACCGTTAAAATATACATTTCTTATGGTCTGTGAATTATCCGTTCTTCATATGTGATGCCATATTTTTCATAAGAAGCAAATATTTCATGAAAGGTGGTTCCGCCTGTATATTCCCCATCTGCTAATGCCACATCATTTGTGGTCTCTGTTTCCAACGACTCTTCCATCAATATAGCTTCCTCATTTCCTGTTTTTTTCCCATTAGCGGCGGTTTCTTTTTCAAATGTATTTTCAGTAGCATCGGCCGTCACGACTTCCTCTAAAGATGGCTCATTGAAAAAAACTCTTGACTGAAATTCTTCATTGGAATATGGCTGTATATTTACAATATTTCCAAATAATGTTGTGCTCCCATCTTCATTTTGAGCATTTGGATATACTGTATGGACATCTATGCTGCCATTTTCATTATAATACTGATATCTGCTTACTACGCCGCCATCTTCAAATTCATAACCATCCAGAAAATATCGAATCGGCTTATCTTCATAATACATATTTCCATTTTTCATCGCAATTCCAAATTTTTTATATTCCTTTAATAACTGCTCCTGATTCTCTTCCTCCGATATAAAAGCTTCGGTGTCAGGGTCTGCCTTTTCCGCTTTTAGTGTATCCGTTGCTTCTCCTTCGTGGGAAATGGATTTTGATGTTGCAAATACAGCAGCAATGCCAACTATAAGCATAATTGCCGCAATAGATGCGAAAACGGTAGCTTTTTTTATTTTCATAATGGACTCAATCCTTTCTTCAATAGCATGTTTACTGAAATTATTGCAAAGGGGAGCCAGACCGCTTCTTGTTTCTTCCATGCGGATTAAGGAAAGTGCATAAGCTGTTTTTGTTTCTACACCGAAATGCTGTACCACTGTCTCATCACAGGCAAGCTCCATATCTCGATTCAACAGAAAAAACAGAAGCCAGACAAGTGGATTGAACCAATGGATGCACAAGGCTCCAATCAGGATAAGCTTTGTAAGCCCATCCCATCTTCGTATATGTACAAATTCATGTTCAAGAACATATTTCCATTGCTTTGCATCGTCCCAGTCTGTTGTTTTTGGCATTAAAATTACTGGATGAAGGATTCCATAGGTAAGGGGCGACATAATGCCATTTAGCTGCCGAATGGATATGGAGCGGATTATCGGATGTTCTTTTATCCATTGTGCCACACTTTTATGTTCTACCGGCAATGCCGTTCTAAATTCCCTTATGCACCTTATATAAAAAAAAGAAAAAAAGGCTGCACATAGAATCGCTCCTGCCATCCAGATTCCCCATAAGGGAGATGTTCCTATCTGCTTCCAGATGGGGACTGCAGCCGGAACCGCTATTTCCATTGCATAATCAGAGACTGCGGCCGGTTCTGTCATTTCTATCCCATGAACGGATACTGCAGACAATACATTTTTTGCCAGTGTATTTTGTGACAATTCATAATGTAATGATGCCCATGAAAGAAAAGAATATATGCTGAATGGGGCAGGAATACTGTAGGGAATCAACAGGCGCACCAATACAAGTTTCCATAAAATAGGAAATGTCTTTTTGGGAAGCCGGTTTAAGCATACTACTCTTATGACGGCAACTGTCAAAATCATAATGCCGCCGGAAATACTCATTTGCAGCAGACTCATATCCATCCCCTCCTGTGTCACTCCAAATTTCCAACAATCTGTTTCAGTTTTTCTATTTGCTCCGCTGACAGCTTTTTTCTGTTAAGAAGGGATGCAAATAACTTATCGGCAGAGCCGTCAAAAATTTTGTTGATAAGTTCATTTGTTTCTGCCTCCTGCACCTCTTCCTTGGGGATAAGGGCATGGCACATGAAATTAGGCTCATAGCGTTTAATTGCTCCTTTTTTCATGCACCTTTTAATCAAGGTATAAGTAGTATTCATGTTCCATCCCACTTCTTCTTTTAATACATCTGAAATATGCTTTGCAGTAACATCTCCCTCCCGCCATATTACATCCATGACTTTTAACTCGGAATCAAATAATTTTATATCCATAGCAATTGCTCCTTCCATAAGACTGCAGTAGTTTACCTGATTACACACTACCACAGTCTTATAGAATTGTCAATACACTACTGAAGTCTTTTCACAGGCTATAACTCTTTCCTACACATAAGGCTTTCCCATATATGCGAGCTTTTTAATACATAGGGCTTACCAATACACAGTGGGAGCTGGCAGGGCATAGGATAGTATTCTGAGCCTTTGCAAAGTCGCCGGCACTTATGCACCGTCCTTTGGGGCATTAGTACCGCTGCGTCTTTGCAGAGCGAGAGCGTGCCCAGAAGACTATCCTATGCCCTGCCAGCTCCCACGTCCGTTTGTTTATCCAACTCTAAACAATTACCACGCAACAACTGTACAGCAAAAAAGCTTCTTCTTAAAAATCCAAATAATCAAAGCATAGTGGCACGAAGCTCTGCCCCATCCTTTGAACTTAAGTAAGCTGGCGCAATGTCGAATACAGTCTTGCAGCCCGTCTGTCCTTCTTTGTAAAGGCGGTATGCTGCCCTTGCATAAGCAACGATTACGCAGGAAGTAAATTCCGGATTGGAATCCAGCTTTAAGCTGTACTCAATTAAATGACTGTTTTCCTCTTCCCAGCCGGTTCTGCCGCTTCTAAGCACAAAACCGCCGTGTGGAATGCCGCTGTGGTTTTTCTGCAGTTCCTCTTCACTGATAAAATGTACGGTTGTATCATAATCTGCAAAATAATTTGGCATGGTTTTGATTTCCTGCTCAACTTTTGCAGCATCTGCGCCTTCCTCTAATACTACAAAGCATTCTCTTGTATGCTTCTGACGGGTGGAAAGCTCCGGGTTTTCTCCTTTTCTTACTGCCTCTAAAGCAGATTCTATCGGAATAGTATACTGCTTTGCATTTTTCACTCCCTCGATTCGGCGCACTGCGTCAGAATGTCCCTGACTGACACCTTTTCCCCAGAAAGTATAGTCCTTTCCATTTGGAAGAATAGCATTAGCATACATTCTGTTTAAGGAAAACAGCCCCGGATCCCAGCCTACGGATATAATACCTATCCTGCCAGCTTCTTTTGCGGCAGCATCCACGTTTGCAAAATGCTCCGGGATATTTGCATGGGTATCAAAGCTGTCCACAATATTAAACATTTTGGCATATTCCGGTGACTGCTTTGGTAAATCTGTAGCGCTTCCGCCGCATAAAATCATCACATCTATTTTATCCTTCCAGTCTGCTACATCCTTTACATGGCAGACTTTTGCGGTTTTTGTAAGGATAGTTACCTCCTTTGGATTCCGGCGGGTGAATACTGCTGCTAACTCCATGTCCGGATTTTGCTTTACGGCACATTCCACTCCTCTTCCTAAATTTCCATAGCCTAAAATTCCGATTTTTATACTCATTTTCCTTCTCCTTTATGGGTTAAATAATTTTTTATGATGCTTATTATGAATATTTTCCTGATACACTTACAAATAGTAATTTTTGAATGCCGTCTTTGCAAAATCCTTATTTTATAGACATGGTTTTTCTATATCCGGTTTTTGCCGAAAATAACTTTTTATAAGCGCTCTTTCGTTTTTTTGGACAATAAATTTTTGCCTTTTTATGAATGTTTTTAATTGCATTGGCTCCAATCGTTTTGATTTTTTCGGATTTGATAGTAATTGTTTTTAAATTCTTACAGCCACTAAAGGCTTCTTTGCCGATTTTTGTTACGTTTGCTCCAATTACAACTTTTGTTACCTTCTTTTTACCTTTCAATGCTTTCGGTGCAACAGAAGTAACTTTATACTTGATTCCATCCACGATAATAGTTGATGGAATAGTAATTGTTTTTGATACAGCAGTTGATTTTATAAATTCAACCGTTCCATTTTCAGTGCCCTTCTTAGTGACTTTATAAATCATTTTACCACAGGATAACTGAGCGCCTTTCTCCGGCAGCTTTTTCACAGGTACATCTTCCGAAGCTGAAGCAGGTGGATTTCTGTCATCTTTTGCCTCTGTGCTGTCGTCTGTGTTGTTGTCTTTATTGTCGTCTATATTGTTGTCTTTACTGTCATCTGTGTTATTGTCGTCTGTCTTTTCACCTTCCTGTATATTTCCGCCTTCATTACCTAGGGTTGGCAGCTCTTCTGTTTTTATTGTATGGCATATCGTACAGGTATAAGTCATAATTCCGGTTTCTGTATGAGTCGGTTCCTTTGTTATTTTTCCTGTGTCCCATATATGTGTGTCAGCCGGCGCAATTTCGCTTCCTGTTTCTATCCTTTGACCGCAGTCCTTACAATATACGTCTCCTGTATAGCCTGCTGCAATGCAGGTTGCTTCCTTATAGTCTTTTACCTCTGTATTTCTATGACCTGCTGCTTCTATTTCTTCCGTCTTTGTTTCACCACATATGGTACAAGTATATATCCTGTTTCCTTTTTCTGTACAGCTTGCTGCCTTTATTTCTTCTCCTTCATCCCATGCATGAATTCCACACTCTACTAAAACAATTGCTTCTATATTATCCAAAGACTCATATAACTGATTATCCGGACAATAGGTAATCGGATAAGTATTCTGTCCAATACTAGCTAAGACAGTCTGTGGTTCCTGCCACTCATATCCAGCCGGCAGCATAATTTCAGCCAGTGTCCTGCCATAGATTCCCTTGACGGATAATGTTTCCGCCGGTCTGTCAGGAATCGCCTTTTGAATGATGCCAGCCTCCTTTTTTAGCTCCCCTATATAATCCTCATGCATGACCTCTACAGCAATGGTCTTTCCAATATCTTCTTTTGTCAGCTCATATGTATTGGTATTTCTTCCTACTGCCAGATTTCCATCCCGGTACCAGAAATAGGACACCCCAGCGCCGGTTCCCTCTAACGACACGGTTGCAGTCAGCGTATTGCCATACCGCAGTTCCCCGCTTATATCCACAGTTCCACTAAGCCTGATTCCCGGCAGTTCAGCCGTTTTTATAGAATCCCTTTGGGAACCTGAGCAATTTGGTGTTGATTGAATGGCATAGTACATGGTAGCTCCATCCATTTTAAAACCATAAATGCAATTCTTATCCGTCTCTGTCCCTTCCGGCACATATATGGAGGCTGCCTGTCCCGTGGAAAAGGGCATACTGTAAATTTGTTTTGAATCGTTAAATAGCAGCTTGTTGCGATAAACCTGTAAATAGGAAAATGCCTTCGTATAATAGCTGTTACCGCCTGCTGACCACTTGCTAAATGTATGTAATGTTTCTTTACTGCCATTTAAAATATCATTTGTCTTATAAAGCTTAAATGCACCTTCATCCACATAATACCAAAAACCATCATGATAAATAATGCTGCCTGATGATTGTGCCCATAGAGCCTCTTTATAAGAATCATCTTCCGCTTTTAATGTGCTGTCCCATCCTACATGACCGGTTTCCTTTATTCCGGCATCGCTTCGCAAAAAGTTTTCATGCTTCGCCCTTCCTATCTGATCCCATACAGGATCATCCCATGTAACATCAATATGATAATACTTTCCATCAATGAAAATAATGTTCCATGCGTGATTGATTTCGGAACTGCTTGTGAGATAGCAGGGAATACCCAGTTTATTCTGCATAATATATTGAAATGCTTTTGAATAGCCATCACATACTGCAAGCTTTTTTACCAGCGCCCCATATGCTGTATGGGATTCATCAGGTATGGAACTTGTCAAATATCTTTCATAATCATATTCGCAGTATACTGCAAGCCAGTCATGAACAACCAGCGCTTTCTCATAATCTTCCATATCATCTGTTATAAGCGCTGTGGCTTTGGAGGCTGCCTGATCCATTTCTCCCTTAATTTTTTTCGCCTCCTGTTCATCCATCGCATAATAAGGAAAAATGGCAATAACAATTCCATCATCGTCCAGCATATAACGAACTCTGGATTCCACGAAGAAAAATTCCGGATAATTATTCAGAATCTGATAATAGTAGGTTAGGATATCATTACTCTGCAATTGATAGTCCCGTACCTCTATTCTCTCTTTTCTCTCCCGCAGTCCGCTTATGATTTCATCTTCTAAGCTATCCTGCCCTACTGATGCATCATATGTCCGATGCGGCCAGCCTTCCGTACCTAATGGCTGGTAATATTTGGGGTCATATCTTTCTTCTTCTGTAAGTTCTGCTGTTTTCACTATTGCGCCTGCTAGTACATCTGTTGAAAAATGGTTGCTGAACAACAAGAAAAATACAAAAAAGAACAGTAATTTATAACATTTTTTCATTTTCTTTTCCTCCCACCATGCACTTCTTATCTATTGTATCACTACTATTGGAAAACTTGCAATATGCGATTTGTCATGATGAAAGTAGTAGTTCAGCACACATGCTCTGTGGGAAACCAGCTTTGCACATGCTATAACATTCCTGTCTGTATAATCATTTTACCCTCTCTTTCATATCTTCAATGCTTTTTTTCATATCTGCATTGATACCAAATGGAAACTGCTTATCCTAAGAAATTTACTGGTGAGACCTTGGCGATTTAATGAATTAAAAAAGAGCCTTGAGGGGATCAGCCAAAAAGTTCTGACCGATTCCCTTCGTGCCCTTGAAAATGACAGTATTGTGATTCGTACAGTATACCCGGAAGTTCCGCCTCGTGTGGAATACTCATTGAGTGAAT
Organism: Robinsoniella sp.; assembly: GCA_023664735.1. Classification (GTDB taxonomy): domain Bacteria; phylum Bacillota; class Clostridia; order Lachnospirales; family Lachnospiraceae; genus RGIG3040. The sequence continues at coordinate 7,064 of JAMPFB010000096.1, forward strand.
TAGGAGAATCTATGCGTCCAATTTTAAAAGCAATGGAAGATTGGGGACTAGTGTATCAAAAGTCATTTGAATAAAGTTTCCTTTAATTTAATTGCCACAGCGAATTTCTCACTCTTATAATAAACGGAATACACAAATAATGAATCACCACAAATGGTAAAAAAATCGAATATACTTGCTTTGTTTTATGGAAACATATAACCATAATATTAAAGATTACAAATCCAAGTAATAGGAGTATTAAAATAGTTTTTTTGGAATTGGAGTTTTCCTCTTCTTCATTATACCAATTGCATTTCTCATATCTTACGGCAGTCTTGTTATTTCCTACTGCTAAAATGATTTCCTTGCCAACAAGATAGTTATGCACTTCTATCAGCTTTTAGTTGTTCGACTTCTTCAAGAGAAAGCCCTGAAATATTAACAATTTCCTCTAAAGCATATTTGCCTGCCGCCAACATGCGGAGCGCAACTTCTTTCATTCCATCCTTCAACGTCTGATTTCTCATATCCTCCATAGCCCGGCACATGATCTCTATACCCTCCTTACTCTCTTTGAAAAATCGCACTCTGTCTGCCAGAGCCCCATAATACATATCCTCTGCGTTTGTGCAGGAAAAGTCATGCATTAACTTTCCGATTGGCGTATTTCCACGGTAAGTACCGTTTACATACAGTATGTGCGAACCATCCTCAAATTTTTCGCCTGTTCCTAAAAAGCACCGCTCAATCGGATAGAGCGGCAACCCTTTTCCCATGACATCATTTTCCGTAATAAAGATTACCCACGTTTCCGGCAACTGTTCAAAGTCTTCGCCTTTCTTCAAAAGGTTTGCGTCCATCATGCTGCTGTTGTATCTCGCCCTTTTTCTCCCAGCTCCTTTATCCAAACGCTGTACTTCCACATTCAGCTTTGCCCCTGTATCGTCTGTTGCCAGAATATCCAGCCGCACGGATCGGTTCAACAGGTTCTCTACAAATACCTGTGTGCGAACGTCCAGCACTTTTAAATCTGGCTTTTCCAGCACAATCTGCAAGACCAGTTCTATGCTTGCCGTATCCTTTTCAAAACATTTCGTGAGAAAATCATCATCAAGTAAACGAAAACCTCTCAGCCTCTGTAAATCTTCCTGATGTTTCTGCTCTATCTGTTCCGTCACTGTCAATTTTCCCACCTGCTTTCTCTTCTGTTTTCGTACCTCCATACTACCATAAACCTCCTGATCTTTCAAGCCGGGAGGCAGCCGGAATCCACATCATTATCACACCTAACTGATGTACTCAATCAGGCCAATTCATCTTATATGTAATCGTACATTTTCCCATTTCTTCTACAACTTTATCTGTTGTTCCATTGCCAGTGCAACTTTGATCCCTCCTGTTCCTCCAATATTTATTCATCTGAAAATCCTCCTAATTTGTTCGCTTAACCAGAACAGGTACTTTTTCTTCTACTGTCCGGACTTTGCTGACACAATGTTGCCGCTTACGTCATATGGTGATTTTCCAAACCTTCGCCCCAGTAGAAACAGTATGATACAGGCAATCAACAAAACAATGTTTGAAAAAACCGTAGCCTCAATGCCAAACTCTACCTGATAGGCAAAACTATTTCTTGCAGCAGCAGTGTCTAATTTCCATATGGAGTATGGAACGGTTATGCCGCTGTTGGGCAGACCGAATACAATATTCTGTGTAAAATTCCAAACAGTGTGTGCGGCAAATGCACACCAAAGGCTATCCAAATAATACACCATCATAGCAAAAAGCAGACCAGTAAGCATAATATTGATGAGTGAAAGAATGGTCACCCCTTCGTTTCCGAGATGCAGCACAGCAAAAAACAGGGAACTCCCGATAATAGCAACTGCCGGTTTTTGATAGCTTTGCAAAAGCTTCTGATACAGAATGCCCCTGCATACAAATTCTTCTGCAGAGGACTGTATAAAGACACAAATAAATATAAACAGAAGCGACAATGGATGGAATCCCTCGAAGGTAAATGAGATATCCTGATGCTGGTAGGCTATCAGAATACAAAGTCCGTTTAACCCAAAACCGATAATGCAGCCGAGAAGAAAACGTGAAATCCGATTGCCCCGTGGGGCTGTCCAAAGTGTTTTTAACAGGGGACGATTTTTTCCACTTACTCCGATGTAAATCAGGGCGACAATCCAAATTCCGACAAAGACAGCGTATTCCATGCCTGTTATCCATACCGGCGACTCATCAATAGGGGAAAAAGATACATGTAAAAATTCAGATAAAATTGCCGTTGCAAACATTCCGGCTGCAGATAGTAGCGCCATCACAACCATCCCTAGAATCTGTCCACCAAAAACGATAAGAAAGCTCTGAACATATAAAATAAATATGTAGCCGTAGCTGCTTTTTCCTGCTTTTTTTGAATTTGTGTTTTCCTGTGTTCCGATTTCAGGTTCTTTGTCGGTACTCATTTTATTGCCTCCTGTTATTTGATTCGTAAATGAAATTTGTTAAAAGCTGACCTGACTTATCAGTCTGTTACGTTATACACATAGCCGTAGTTTCCGAGCTGCACAAGGAAACTATTTCACAATTCCCCTGCTGCATTTCAAAAGACTTTTTAAATTCAACTTCCTTTCCATCTATACA
>JAMPFB010000097.1 GCA_023664735.1 Robinsoniella sp.
TTTCTGCGTCGCCACGCTTTCGCTCTATAAAAACGCAACAGTGCTAAGCTCGAAAATACCTCGCTAAGCGCTGGCGTTTTTATAAGGGCTCCTTTAGAAAACATGCTCTATGGGAAACCTGCCCTGTGTGGAAACTCGTCCTGCGTCTGTGGGCTGAACTGTTATAAAGCCATGTATTTGAGAATTAAAAGAGAAAGGAATGGAGAGAAAAAATGTCAAGTGTCTGTGCAGTATGTAAATATGAAACAGAAAAGCTGTTAAAAAGCAGGAAATGGATGGTGCCTGCTATTTTATTGATTATGTATCTTGGAATGTCTTATTCGGTAGGTCCTTTAGACATCCTGAGCAGTTTTGGTATTTGTTCGCTGGTAGTGTTCCTTGGAATGTTAGCGGTGTTTTTTATGTGTAATGATATTCATGCCCAAACAATGGATCAGACGGTTTTTATAAGGATTTCTAATAAAAAAAGCTTTTACACAGGTAAGGTTCTGCTGGTAGGAAAGGTCAGCATGATTGGTGCTGCTGTTTCTATATTAGTGCCGGTGATACAGTATGTTGTAAATGGAAAGGATTTCTTTACCAGCTCTTTTACGGCAGGAAAAGGAGTATCCGGTTTTATTTTATTTTTTCTATGTGGATTCTGCGGAGGAATGACAGCCTTGCTTTTAAATGACAGGCTTGTACCAAAAAAAGAGGCTTCTATTGCCTTGTGTATTTTGGCTGCCTTGCTGGCAATTGTAAAGGGAGGCTTACACGAAAAATTTCCCGTGACAAAGCTGGTTAGCTGGGTGCTTCCGCCTTTGTATGATTTAAGTTATGCGTATAGCCATGGAAGCGATTTTTTATTCAGGGATACGGGAATTTATTTTTTGTGGATGCTTTTTTATTTGGTGCTTCAGATTCTTTTTTATGTGTGGGTTATGGATAAAAAGAGATTTGAATAAAAAAAGTTGTTAATTAAGGATTAAAAAATTATTACCAAATTTTTTCATAATATTTATACATTTCTACCAATCTTTTTTTGTTTTTCCAAAAGCTATTGTATATGGGACACAAAATTTTATATACTTAGGTTGTCTTATATGTTGAAATGGAGCGTATGGGCAAAAAACAAAATCAAGGGAGGTAAAAAATGAAACATTCTATTAAGAAACGAGCAAACAGGTCATTGGCTTTTTTCTTAGCCATTGTGATGGTTCTCACGATGATACCGCCATCAATGGACATGGCTACAGTGAAAGCCGCCGAGACGGATTCCTCTGAGGATTTGACTACCATGCTGACTGACTTAGTGCAGGTTAAGCTTGGTGATGATGTTCAGACGATGAAGCTTTATAATCAGGGGGTATATGAATGCAAATTTGAATTTGCGGAAGATGAACCGATTGAGGAAGAAGCCCTGAATGAAGCATCAGAGGACTTGCAGTCGGAAAGAGAAGCTTTTTCCAGCCGGGCAGCAGCTTCTGAAGAACAGGAAGATGGAATTGCCAAGGACGAAATGATTGAGGAAGAAAGCATATCCGACGACAGTATTCCAAATGACGAAGTAGTGCTTGGGGAAGATGAAAATGATGAAGCACAAGAGGCAGATGTAATTGAGGAACCGGCAGAAGCTGAGCCAGCTGTTATAGATGTTGGCGCCGGAGCTACGGAAGAGAAGGAAGCAGTTCTTCTTATTAATGGAGAAGAAGCAGCTAAAGTAACTGTAGAAGTGGGAGCAGAAGACATTTATTTCCGCCTTGCTTCTGGTGAATTTACAAACTCTACGGAGAGTGGATGGGTAAAGAGTGCCGCTTTTGTAGGTGATTTTACCGGTTTAGCTTTTGTAAATGCAGAAGGTCAGGAAAGCCCTATAGAAAACTGGACGCCGGCTGATCCAAATGCAGAGCTTATTTATGTAGGTGGCGGTATTTGGACCGGAACATTTTTGTTTGAAGAATTAAGCGAAGCTACAACGATACAGTATAAGGTAGCTGCTAATGATGCATGGGATGCATCTTGGGGCAGCGAGGATGGCAGCAATGGTGGCAATATAGAGTTGACTATTCCTGTAGGAACCTCCCAGTTAACTATTTATGCAGATACGGCAAATGGAAAGGTTTACGATTCTATCCGTACAGCGCCTTTTGAGATAGGTGCTAATGCTTACGGTGAAACTATTACATTTACCCCATTTTCTTCAGATACTGTATCTTTAATCGGTACAGCAAGAGGCGGCAAAGGTGATTGGACGCCTGCAGAAGAAGGCTGGGAGTTTACTCAAGTTTCCGATAAGTGGTTTATAAGAACAGAAGTTTATGCAGCAGGAAGCTATGAGTGGAAAACTGTTTATAATCATGCTTCATGGTCAAATTTTGACAACAAAAAAATAGAAGTTGCAAATGATGATACTTTTGTGATTTTCTTATTTGACGCAGAAGAAGACAAAATTTATGACAGCATTAATGATAAAACCGAATTAGGCGAAATGCTTGGTCTTGCAACAGGAGCTGCAAAGCAGGAGGTTATCTGGAATGCAAATGATACCTTAAGATTTGTATGCTCACCAGTTGGCACTGGTGGCGGTTCCGTTAGCGGTGATTCTGTCAGTGGAAATACCTCTGTCAGCACAAACTCCGTAGACCTTGTATATGGTGTTTATAATGCTACCAGCAAGGAAGTAAAAGATCCTATAACTGTTACATTAAAGGCAAATAAAGACGGTTCCTTTACATCTAATAATCTTTACTTTGGTGATGCAGAAACAACGATTGCATACTATTACAAAATCAATGGAGTAAAGACATTAGATGATAGCGCACAAAAGACAGTAGCAGATGCAGAAAACAACAACTGGTCTGCTTATGTGAAACCATTATTTGAAGGAAGAGTTGTCACACTTCCCGGTACAGTAAACAGCAACGGATGGGATCCTGCAAAAGAAAGCGAGCTGCTTACATATAAGGGCAACGGTATTTATGAGCTTACTGTAAAGGAGATGGCAGCAGGCAATTATGAATACAAAATCGCAATTGACAAAAGCTGGGATGAAAATTACGGTGCTCAGGGTGAAGAACACGGATCAAACATAAAGCTTACCGTTAGCGAGCTTTCTGATGTAACTTTCACCTACAATGATATTAGCCACCTTGTCGTAAACAGCATTGATTATATTTTTGCTGATATTGCGTTAGAAGGCACAGGTATTCCGGAAGGCACAAAGCTTACCGATGATTTATTAAAGGGTATTTACAGTGTTACTGTAGATATGGATGCAGGTACATATTCAGATATTAAGTATGTTTATGATGAAAAAGATTATCCTGTTTCAGAATTTACGCTGGCAGCAAAAAAACCAGTAACCTTCTATTTTGATCCTGTAACGGAAATCTATTATAATGATGCATCTGATGAAAAAGTAGAGACAGCTAATATTTTCTATGATTCAAAGGATATTGCGTATAAGGATCCATACGGAGCCGTTGAAGCAGGAAAGAAAGTAAAATTCTCGATTCAGACTGGAACTGATGCAGAAAAGGTTGCATTGGTTGTAAAAGGAAAAGATAAAAAGACATTATGGGTAGAAGAGCCTGATAAAGAAGAAAATGGCAAAAAGACTTGGTCTGTAGAAACAAGCTTTAGCCAGATTGGTGAGTACCATTATTTCTTTGCAGTATCTAACGGTTCAGCAATCAGCATTTATTCTGATGATGAATCAAAGAACTATGGCGAAGGTATGTCAACTGACTTAGTAAATGCAGTACCTTATGATTTGATTGTTTATACGGAAGGCTATAAGACACCTGACTGGATGAAGAATGCAGTAATTTACCAGATTTTCCCGGAACGTTTCTATAATGGGGATGTTTCAAATGATACAATTACTTCAGATGCCAGAGGCGCTATTCAGTATGAATACATGCCAGACTGGTATATCATACCGAAGAATCCGGAACAGCTGGAATTAAATCCAGAGGATTATCCAACCTTTGCTTACAAGGGAGATGCAAACTGGAGCAATGACATCTATGGCGGAGACTTAAAGGGTATTACAGAACGTATCGATTACTTAAAGGAATTGGGTGTTACTGTTATTTACTTAAACCCGGTATTTGAATCCATTTCCGCTCACAGATACGATACAAGTGATTATAAGAATATCGATCCAATTCTTGGTACTTTGGGAGATTTTGAAGAATTGGTAGAAGTAGCGGCAGATAACGGAATGCACGTTGTATTAGATGGTGTATTCAACCATGTATCTGATGATTCTGTTTACTTTGACCGTTATTATGAGTATCTGGAAGAAGGAACAGACAAAATCGGCGCTTATCCTTACTGGGCATATGTTTATGATTATATGACAGAAAAGAAAGCAACAAAAGAAGATGCCGAAAAAGCAGCAAAGAAATACTTTACAGAAGAATACGGAATTACCAATTATGACTATGTAGAATGGTTTGATGTATTTACAAAGACTTTAAAAGATGATAAGGAAGAAGAGGTATGTGACGAAGTAGGTTTACGTGCCGGCAAGCCTGTTTATGGTTATGATGGATGGTGGGGCTATGATTCCATGCCAATCATCAAATCAACCAATGGCTCTGAATATCAGACCGGAACATGGGCACAAGAAGTAATCGGCAAGAATGAAACAAGCACGACTTCCGATGACAGCGTTACACAATACTGGCTGTCTAAAGGAATGGACGGATGGAGACTTGATGTTGCAAATGAAGTTTCTGATGAAACATGGCAGCATTTCCGCAAGTCCGTAAAAGCATTGGATAGCGATAACGTAATTATCGGTGAAATTTGGACAGATGCATCCGAATATCTGCTAGGCGATATGTATGATTCAGTTATGAATTATATGTTCCGTAATGCAGCCGTAACATTTGTAAGGGACGGCAAAGTACAGGAAGCAGTTGATGTTCTGGAAAGATTGAGAGAGCGTTATCCGGAAGAAGCATTCTACGCAATGATGAACTTGGTTGACTCTCATGATACCGCACGTATTTTATCTTACTTAGACGGTATTGATGATGACAGAAACCAAAAAGAAGTAGACAAAGCATTCCCAACCTATGAGAATACTTCCGAGCTTGCAAAGAAGAAACAGTATTTAATAGCATTTATGCAGTTTACCTATGCAGGAGCACCAACTATTTACTATGGCGATGAGCTTGGAATGGTTGGAGCAGATGATCCGGATGACCGACGCCCAATGATTTGGGGACAGGGAAATCAGGCGCTTGTAGAATGGTATGCAAAACTGGCAAAGATTAGGAGCAACTATACAGCGCTTCGCACCGGTTCTGTAGAAATGGTGGAAACAGAAGAAGAAACTATTCTTTCTTACGTAAGACGTGATGAGGAAGTAGCAGTACTTGTTATGATGAATAACGGAGAAGCAGCAGTAGAAACTACTGTAAATGTATCAGACCTTGATGTTGCATACCCTACAGTATCTTCAAATTCTGGTATAGAAAGACGCATCTTAACAGATTTAGTAACCGGAACAGATTATACAGTAATAGATGGATGCATTACTGTTACAGTTCCTGCTTTGAATGGTGTTATTCTGGTAGACAAGGCTGATGCAAAAGCAAGTGATATCAATACTGAAAACTTAAAGTATGGATATGACGAAGCATATAAAGTAGCAGCCGCAGAGCGTGCCGTAAAAGTAACAGGAGTAACTCTTTCCAAGACAACTCTTGCATTAAAGAGCGGCGAAACAGCAGCTTTAGGCGGAAATGTTACAGTTGCACCTGCAAATGCAACAACAAAGGGCGTAAAATGGTACAGCTCAGATAAGAAAGTAGCAACCGTAGATAAAGATGGAAAAGTAACTGCAGTGGCAGCCGGAACAGCAACCATTACTGTTAAGACAAATGATGGTCTTTTCCCGGCAACCTGTAAGGTAACAGTAACCGGAACCAGCGACACACAGCCACCTGTTGAAAAACCTGCTGACGTAAAGGTAAGCAAGATTTCCATAAGCGGTATTTCCAAGAAAATCGCAGCAGGCAAAAAGGTACAGCTTACTGCAAAGGTTACACCTGAAAATGCTACAAATAAAGCAGTTACATGGAAGACCAGCAATAAGAAATATGCTACCGTAAATTCAAAAGGTAAGGTTACACTGAAAAAAGCAGGAATTGGCAAGACAGTTACCATTACTGCAACAGCAAACGATGGCAGCAACAAAAAGGCTACTTACAAGATTAAGATTATGAAACACGCAGTTAAGAGCGTGAAGATAAAATCATCTACAAAAACAGTGAAGGCAGGAAAATCGCTGAAGCTGAAAGCAACCGTAACCACTACCGGAAAGAGTGTAAACAAGACCTTGCAGTGGACCAGCTCCAACACCAAATATGCAACAGTAAGCAAAAAGGGTGTCGTAAAAACAAAGAAAGCAGGAAAAGGTAAGACAGTTACCATTACTGCAACGTCCACGGATGGTACGAATAAGAAGGCTAAGATTAAGATTAAAATTAGTAAATAGTAGCTGGAAGGTAGTAATAAATAATGAAATGATAAGAGTGGCGGTACAGCATTTGCTGTGCCGTCATTTTAATGTTTTATAGTAAAGTTGGATAAGAGGACGTGGGAGAGGGCAGAGCATAGGATAGTCTTCCGGACACGCTCTCGCTCTGCAAAGACGCAGCGGTACTAACGCACCAAAGTACGGTGCGTAAGTGCCGGCGACTTTGCAAGGTCCGGAAGACTATCCTATGCTCTGCCCTCTCCCACTGTGTATCGGAAAGTTCTATGTATGGAAGCTCATATATATTAATTCCGTGTATGTATATCCGTATACACGGGAAAAGCCATGAAAAAGCCTATATATAAGTCCTAGCCCTATACATGCTTATGTTAATAAAAGCAAAATCAATCTGTTTTAAGATAATGTTAGAGACACTCGAAAAATAAGCAAACTCTTTTCCAGTATAGCTTGAGACAAAACAGCAACAGAGGGATGAGAGTGGATTGGCTTCCTTGTTTTTGATGGCGCTTTTCCTTAACAGCCTTTTCGGTACCTAGGGTAAAATTGCCATGGACGGCAATTTTAGTCATATTGCGCCATGGAGGGCGCTATATGACGACCCGTTCGGCATCCACTTTCCCTCCAAGGCTGTTTAGGAAAAGCGCCATCAAAAACACAGAAGCCAATCCACTCTCATCCCTCTGTTGCGTCCGGCTTAACCACTACCTTCAAAAAACAGGTTTACCTGCCCTCTTCCACTGTGTAACGGAAACCCTCACGCATTAGGATGCTTTTCACAGGTTTTTAACACTATCAACACATTTCCTTCACCAGATATTTTTATACTATTTAAAAAATAATAGGATGCAGAGTTAAGAAATAAGGAACCCAAAAAGCTATGAGAAGGAGAAAAGCATGAGATGGAAAAAAATTGCAGTATTTGGCAGTATGATAATGATGTGTGCAGCATTGGCAACAGGCTGTAGCGCTGATACTCAGGAGAAAAATAAAAATACCATGGAAAACGAAAAACCGGGACCTCCACCGGGACAGATAGAAGGAGAAGGCAAGCCTGAGGGCACTCCTCCTGAAAAACCGGACAATGCTCCTCCAATGGGAGAGGATAATGCGCCTCCTGAGAAACCAGATGAGGATAAAAAGGGACAGCCGCCTGAGGGAGCCCCCGGCAGCCGTGAAGCTACCAACGGAAGCGCCGCTAATACCATATCGGAGGAATCTGTTATAAACGGAAAAACATACAGTTCTACAGGTGATGATGAAAATGCCTTGCGCATAGACGGAGCCACAGTAACTTTAGATGATATTACCGTGGAAAAAACCGGTGGAAATTCCTCCAATACGGAAAATGGAGACTTTTATGGGCAGAATGCAGGACTTCTTGTATTAAATGGAGGAAAAGCAAATATTACCAATGCAGAAATAAATACGGATGCGGTAAACGGAAATGGAGTATTCAGTTATGGAAATGGCACCACAGTCAATATTTCTGACTCTACAATTCGTACAGCTAAAAACAATTCCGGCGGCATTCAGACTACCGGGGGAGGCATTACCAATGCAGAAAATCTGGATGTGGAAACAAAAGGTAATTCTTCTGCAGCAATCCGCAGTGACCGGGGTGGAGGGACGGTAAATGTCAATAAAGGCTCTTATGTTACAAACGGCACAGGAAGCCCTGCAGTTTATTGTACAGCGGACATCCATGTAACAGATGCCCGTCTGACCGCCAATGCCAGTGAGGGTGTAGTGGTAGAAGGAAAAAATTCCGTATCTCTCACGGATTGCAACGTAGTAGGAAATATGAGCAATACCTATCAAGGTGATGCAGATGAAAATATTCATAATATTATGATTTACCAAAGCATGTCCGGTGATGCGGAGGTAGGAGAAGCTTCTTTTTCAGCAAAGGGCGGTAGTATCATTTCAAAATCGGGCGACATGTTTTATATAACCAATACGGATTGTCAGATTTATTTAGAAAAGGTGGCTTTTACTTTGGCAAATGATGTGTTTTTAAGAGTAGAAGGCAATTCGTCCTCCAGAGGCTGGGGAACGGAAGGTGCAAATGGCGGTGATGTGACCCTTACTGCCACGGCACAAAAGATGGAAGGAAATATTCTGGTAGATGATATTTCAACTTTAGAGCTTACCATGAAGGAAGGTACGGCTTTTACCGGCGCTATCAATCCGGATAGCGAAGGCGGAATGGTAAAGGTATCTTTGGAGGATGATTCCGTCTGGACATTGACTGGTGACAGTTATATAAGCAGCTTTGATGGTAAGGCTGCGAATGTTGATACAAATGGGTATCATTTGTATGTAGGTGGAAAAGAGTTTGAAAATGTCTGAGAAATGGAAAAACAATAAAAGACATTTGAAGCAGGGTGGTGCCGCTATAAGATATAGACGGTTATATGAATGAGAAATTTAAAACTAAAAATGCAAAAGTCAAGGCTCAGAGATACTTTATGGATATGTCACAACTGCATAAATTATAGAAAAAAAGAAATTTTTGCACTGAACTGCACAAACTTGATTTTTCGGTGAATTTGTGCTATCATCATACTACAAGGGTATCTTAATGATTGATACACATATACTCAAAAAGAGAGATTTGTATTAAAAAAAGATGATTGCTTTTCAAGATACAGAGCCTGTAAAGGTTATTACCGGAATTCGCAGATGTGGCAAATCCAGCCGGCTTCAATTAATGATTGTACATTTGAAAGAAAGTGAAATTGCGGATGAACAGATTATTGAGATGAATTTTGAATCTTATAGTATTATATAGAAAATTTTGGTATGATATGAATTGGGTAGGCATTGTCTGTTCAATTCGATTTGGAGGTGCATTTATGGCAGAAAGCCAGAATATTGAATGGAAAGA
>JAMPFB010000098.1 GCA_023664735.1 Robinsoniella sp.
ATCCCTCTGTTGCTGTTTTGTGGCAGGCTGTACTAGAAAAGAGTTTGCTTGTTTTCATCGTGTCTGGAAAACTATCCTATGCTCTGCCGTCTCCCACGTCCGTTTATCCATATTCACTAGAAAGGGCTGAACTGTTACGGAGGCATCTCCTACTAGGTATCGAATGGCCCTTACTATGTCTAGGAAGTGACAATAGCAGGCAACTTAAATTTGGCTCTGTACACTATTAACTTCGCCATACTTTTCCTAAGCATAGAGCCTGAGATAGAACAGCGGAAGAGGGATGTGGGTGGTTTGGCTGCATTGTTTTTGATGGCGCTTTTACTTAACAACCTGTCACTACCTAGGGGAAAATTGCCATGGACGGCAATTTTAGTCATATCGCACCATGGAGGGCGCTATATGACGACCCGTTCGGCATCCACACCCTTTCCGCAGGCTGTTTAGTAAAAGCGCCATCAAAAACACAGCAGCCAAACCACCCACATCCCTCTTCCGCGTCCCCTCGCCATCATCCTCACTCTCCTCACCCCAAAACAAAAGAGACTGTCCACCCCAGACAGTCTCTAAACCTCCTCAAAACAAAATACCTATTCCGCAGCCTCTTCTCCCGAATCTGCAACAGCCTTTTCATACGCCTCTAAAATCATAGACTGCATCTTTTCTCTTGTCTCGGAATTAATAGGATGGGCAATATCCCTGTACTCGCCATCATTTGCCTTTTTACTTGGCATTGCGATGAATAATCCTTTTTCGCCTTCTATGACTTTGATATCATGAACTACAAATTCATTTTCCAAGGTAATGGAAACAACTGCTTTCATCTTACCTTCTTTGGTTATCTTGCGTACCCGCACATCTGTTATATTCATTTCTTGTCCCCCAATGCTTAGTCTTTTGCCTAAATGATATACCGCTCATTTTTTTCGATTACGATTTTGATTTCCCCTTCTCCTACATGGTGGGAGTTGGCACGAATCGTATCTCGGCTTTCCACAATACAGTTCTCAATATAGCTGTTGTCACCAATATATACATTATTTAAAATAATGGAATTTCGTATGGTGCAGTTATTTCCTATGAATGTATTCTTAAAGATGATGGAATTCTCCACAGTGCTGTTAATAATACATCCGCTTGAAACTAGACTATTTTTAATTTTGGCTCCTATATTATATTTGGCAGGCGGAAGGTCATCCACCTTGGAATAGATGTCCGGATACTGCCTAAAGAAATAGTCTCTGATCTCTGGCTTTAAAAAGTCCATGTTCGTGCTGAAATAATCTTCTACCGTTGCTATATTTCTCCAATAATCCTGTATCTTGTATCCGTACATTCTCTTTAAATCCTTGTAGCGAATCAAAATATCCTGTACGAAGTCATTGCGGTTTTCCTCTGCACATTTCTCAATCATCTCAATGAGCTGTCTTCTACGGACTACATAAATACCACAGGAAACCGTATTGGACTTTGCCATGATAGGCTTTTCCTCAAACTCTTCAATCCGGCTGTCCTCATTCATTTTGAGCACGCCGTAACGGTCAATCTTTTCATCGGCAGGCATATCCTTACATACTACGGTAATATCTGCCTTTTTCTCTATGTGATATTCTAATACTTTATTGTAATCCATCTTGTAGACGCAATCGCCGGATGCAATGACTACATAAGGCTCATGGCTGTTCTTTAAGAAGGAAAGGTTCTGATAAATAGCATCTGCAGTTCCTCTGTACCATGAATTGTTGTCACTGGTAACGGTAGGAGTAAAGACAAATAACCCTCCTTGCTTCCTTCCGAAATCCCACCATTTTGAAGAGCTTAAATGCTCATTTAAGCTACGGGCATTATACTGGGTAAATACGCCTACTCTCTGAATATGGGAATTGGTCATATTGCTAAGTGCAAAGTCAATGCTTCGATAGCTTCCTGCAATGGGCATTGCGCTAATGGCACGTTTCTGGGACAATTCTTTCATTCTGTGGTTGTTGCCGCCGGCTAAAATAATTCCAATTGCTCTCATGACTCTTCACCTGCCTTAATTAAAGTTTTTCCGCTTGGAAGGTAAGCATCCTTATAATCCTCTGCTGTGGTAATGCCAGAGACTACCGTATTCTTACCTATAGATACATGGCTGGGGACAACGGACTTTTCACCAATAGTCACGATGCCGTTGTTATAAATGTGAGGGTCTGTTTCATTTGGCGCCTCATCACCTACTCCCAGCTTTACACAATCTCCAATCTGTACATTCTCGGCAATGATGGATTTATAAATCTCACCCTGAGCGCCGATTTCTGTATTGTTCATAATAATGGAATCCCTTACTATCGTATCCTTGCCTATTACTACGCCGCAGCCAATTACAGAATTGTAGACCTTTCCGTAAATCTGCGAGCCTTCACTGACAATGCTTCTTTCCACTTCGCTTTCTGCTGATATATACTGGGGAGGAAGCACATCGCTCTTTGTATAAATCTTCCAATATTCTTCATATAAATTAAATTCCGGAACTACATCAACCAGTTCCATATTGGCTTCCCAATAAGAATGAAGAGTTCCTACATCTTTCCAGTAGCCGTTATACTCATATGCAAATATGGGCGCTCCGTTTTTATGGCAGTATGGAATGACATGCTTTCCAAAATCAAGGGCCGGCTGGTTTGCATTGGCAATAAGAGCTTCTTTCAAGGTTTTCCAGTTGAAAATATAAATGCCCATGGAAGCAAGATTGCTCCTCGGATTTTCCGGTTTTTCCTCAAATTCATTAATCTGGCGGTTATCATCCGTAATAAGAATACCAAAGCGTTTTGCCTCTTCCATAGGTACAGGCATAGCGGCAAGGGTTACCTCCGCCCCCTTTGACTTATGATAATCAAGCATAACCTCGTAGTCCATCTTATAGATATGGTCTCCGGATAAAATCAGCACATAGTCCGGATTAAAGCTGTCCATATAATCTATGTTCTGGTATATAGCATTTGCAGTTCCCGTATACCATTCGCTGTTCGCACTCTTCTCATAGGGCGGGAGAACGGTTACACCGCCGATATTTCGATCCAGATCCCAAGGAATGCCAATTCCAATATGCGTATTTAGTCGAAGCGGCTGATATTGTGTTAATACCCCTACCGTATCTACTCCGGAATTGATGCAATTACTTAGTGGAAAGTCAATAATACGGTATTTTCCCCCAAATGCAACTGCCGGTTTTGCTACCTTTGCAGTCAAGACACCTAAACGGCTACCTTGTCCTCCTGCTAATAACATGGCAATCATTTCTTTCTTAATCATATCTTCACCTCTTAACTTTTTATCTTGACACGAAATTATCTCGGTTCAATCATTATAACACACTCTTACCGCAAAGTGAATAATTTTTACAAAATATTTTCATATGATTTCCATTTTGTATGTCTATTTTGTATAATTGATTCCGCATTTTTCGAGTTTCATTTGTGCATATCGCTTATTTCCTCTTTTTTTCTCTGCTACTTTGGTACTATTTTATAGATATTTTTGCTAAATGAGACCCTTGCTGCTTTCATTTTTGCGTTTTTATAGAGCAAAAGCGTGGTGCCACAGAAAACATGCTCTGCGTAAAACCCGTTCCCGCTCTGACGCCTGTGGCTGAACGCTTCCCTTTTTGCGATTCTTTTAAAATATAATTGGATTTTTTTACCTGCCTAGGATATACTGTAATTAAGGATAAAAAAATTACTTATTATAAATAAAGGAAGGACAATCATGTACAATATTGATTTTTCAAAACCTATTTCTATTCACTTCATAGGTATCGGCGGCATCAGCATGAGCGGCTTGGCCGAAATTTTGGCTGACAGGAGTTTTATCATCAGCGGTTCCGACGCAAAAAAATCTCCATTGACAGAGTCCCTAGAAAGAAAGGGAGTTATTGTATATTATGGACAAAATGCTTCAAATATTACTGATTCTGTCCAATTAGTTGTCTACACTGCTGCAATCCATGAAGACAACCCGGAACTGCAGGCAGCAAAAGCCATGGAAATTCCCTGCATGACAAGAGCTGAGCTTTTAGGGCAGATTATGAAAAATTATGCGCTTCCCATTGCCATCAGCGGCACCCATGGCAAGACTACCACAACTTCCATGGTCTCCGAAATCCTGCTAGCGGCAAATATGGATCCCACGCTTTCCATTGGCGGAATCTTAAAATCCATAGGCGGCAACATCCGCATTGGCGCTTCTCCTTATTTTGTTACTGAAGCCTGTGAATATACTAACAGCTTCTTAAGCTTTTTTCCAAAAGTAAGCCTGATTCTTAATGTGGAAGAGGATCACATGGATTTCTTTAAAGACATTGAGCAAATTCGTGATTCCTTTCATCGTTTTGCAAAGCTTCTTCCAAAAGATGGCACCTTAATCATAAACGGAGATATAAAAGGCATAGATACTATTATTTCTGATTTAGAATGTACAATTATTACTTATGGTTCAAGTCCTAAATCCGACTATTATCCAAAAGACATTACTTATGATGAATTGGCAAGGCCCAGCTATACCCTCTGCTGCTCCCAAAGGGTTGCCGGAATGAAAACCGGCTCTGATGCGGCTGCAGAAAAGATTACACTAGGAGTCACAGGCGAGCACAATGTGCTTAATTCCCTTGCAGCCATTGCCCTTGCAGATTTACTGGGCATTTCCCGTGAAACCACAGCCGGCGCCCTTCTTTCCTTTCACGGAACAGACAGACGTTTTGAAGTAAAAGGCAGGCTGGGGGAAATTACCATTTTGGATGATTATGCTCATCATCCTACCGAAATCAGGGCAACCCTGCAGGCAGCGCAAAAATATCCCCACAAAGACATATGGTGCGTGTTCCAGCCTCACACATATACCCGCACAAAAGCTTTTTTGAACGATTTTGCTTCAGCGCTTTCCCTTGCAGACCATGTAGTGCTGACAGACATATATGCCGCAAGAGAAAAAAATACTATTGGAATAAGCTCCATGGATTTATTAAAGGAAATCGAAAAGCTTGGAACGGACTGCTGTTATTTCCCATCCTTTGATGAAATTGAAAACTTTTTATTAGAAAATTGTTCCCAAAATGATTTGTTGATAACTATGGGAGCCGGAGATGTGGTAAAAATAGGCGAAAAGCTTCTGGGCATGTAACCTTGTCCACACTATCCACATTATAAACAAACAAAAATTGAATTTTAGATGTGGATAAATAGGTTTACATAATTTTATTTTTCCTTTCAAAAAAATTTCTTATTTTACTTACTTTTAGCCGACTTTTTTCTTTTTGGAAAGACATTATGTGTACCTGCTATCCACATTTTCCACAAAAGGGGCAAATTGCTGGAAAGCCCGTATTTTCAAGGGTTTAGGGCAAATTTCTTATTTGCATTTTGAAAAATATATGCTATAATTCTTCTTGCTTTCAAATGTTGGAAGCCGAATAAACAAAGGACAGGTGAACGGAAATGAGCCCCCTCACAATTTACAAGGACAATTATTCAGATGCTACGGTTATCTCCAATTGCTTCATTGATGATTACATGAAGGATGCCAATGATGCCCAGCTTAAAATTTATTTATATCTGATTCGCATGATGAGTGCAAATCTGCCTACCAGCATATCGGATATTGCAGATAAATTTAATCTTACGGAACGGGACATTATCCGCGCACTTAAATATTGGGAGGAAAAGAAGCTCCTTATTTTAGATTATAATGAAAGCAGCCATATTTCCGGCATTCATATTCAGGATTTGGATAAGATGCCCAAGGGTGAAATCGTGCCCCTTGCCCGGAAAGTGGCGCCAGCTCCTGCCAAAGTGGAAAAGAAGGCGATGGAAAAGCCCAAATACACTCCCAGCCAGCTTCGTGCGTTTAAGGACGATGAGGTCTTTTCTGAAATTATATTCATAGCAGAGCAGTATTTGGAAAAGACCCTTTCCACATCTGAAATAAACAGCATTGTATTTTTTTATGACACTCTTGGCTTCTCTCAGGAGCTGATTGATTACCTGATTGAATATTGTGTAGGACACGGCCATAAAAGCATGCATTACATAGATAAGGTAGCTATGAACTGGGCTGAGGAAAATATCACCACGGTAAGGCAGGCAAAGCTTCGCTCTAACAAATATGACAAGCTGGTATATGGCATCATGAAAGCACTTGGAAAGCAATCCTCTCCTACTCAGGCAGAAGCGGATTATATTACGAAATGGAATAAAGAATACGGCTTTGATAAGGAACTGATTCTGACTGCCTGTGAAAAGGCTGTCCTCGCCGTAGATAAGAACCGTTTTCAATATACCGACGGCATTTTAAATAAATGGCTAAAGGCAGGTGTCCACAGCAAGGCTCAGGCGGCTGCTTTTGACCAAAGCTTTAAACAAACAAAAGCTGTTCCCCAAAAGACTGTGGGACAGTTTCAGGACTTTAAGCAAAACACCTATGATTATGCCAGCTTAGAGCAGGAGATTATCAGTAATTGATACTATCTCTTTCTTCTATGAATGCTGACAACAAAGGAGGCTGCCATGGCATTGACAAATGCCCAGTATGATTCCATCATGCGGAATTACGAAAAAACCCAAAGCAGAAATACTTACCTTTTGGACAAGCGTTTTAAGGAAATAGAGGAAAAGCTTCCAAAGTATCAGGAAATAAGCCGTTCTATTTCCTCCCTTTGCTTAGAAAGAGGAAAAAGGCTCTTAAACGGTGATGTTCATGCCACCGCTTCCCTTCATGATGAAATTTCAGCTCTTTCTCATGAAAAAAAGACGCTTTTAAGGGACGCCGGCTATCCAGATGATTATTTAGAGCCGATTTATGACTGCCCGCTTTGCAAAGATACCGGCTTTATAGATGGTAGGAAATGCAGTTGTTTTAAACAGGCTGTCATCAATCTTCTTTACCAGCAGTCCAACATAAAGGAAATGCTAAAGGAAGAGAATTTTTCCAAGCTTTCCATGGAATATTACATTGGAGAGGATTTACAGCGTTTTTCCCATGCAGTAGAGGGCAGTAAAAAATTTATAGAAGATTTCCACTTAGACTACCATAATCTGTTTTTTTATGGTACAGTAGGGACTGGTAAATCTTTTTTGTCCAACTGCATTGCCAAAGAGCTTATGGACAAAGGATATTCTGTTATTTACTTCAGTTCTTCAAGGCTTTTTGATACTTTATCAAAAATGACTTTTGAATACCAAAGCAAAGAAGAGCTGAACCGAATATATGATGATTTATACAATTGTGATCTTTTGATTATTGACGATTTGGGAACGGAGCTTACAAATTCCTTTGTTGCCTCTAGCTTATTTTCCTGTTTAAATGAACGGCAGCTTCGGAAGAATCCTACTATTATTTCCACAAATCTTTCCTTAGAAGAGCTGAGCAAACGCTATTCTGAACGAATTTTTTCCCGTATTACAAGTTATTTTCAGCTATATAAATTATCCGGACAGGATATTCGCATGCACAAAAAAAGAGTTGCAAACAGAAAGTAAGGAGGCTTTTCATGTCGAAACGAGAAGAAACAAAAAACCTAGAAACAATACCGGTTGGTTCACTGGGCATTATTCCTTTAAAGGGCTGTCAGGAGCTTGGCGCAAAGGTGAACCAATATCTTGTTGACTGGAGAACGGAAAGGGAAAATGCACATAAGAACAGCCTTGCCTTTTCGGGCTATCAACGGGATTCCTATATTCTAAAGACAAAGGTGCCCCGTTTTGGTTCAGGTGAAGCAAAGGGCGTCATTCTGGAATCTGTCCGGGGCAATGACTTGTACATATTGGTAGATGTTGCTAACTATAGCCTTACTTATTCTTTATGCGGGCATGAAAATCACATGTCTCCCGATGATCATTATCAGGACTTGAAGCGTATTATTGCAGCCGTAGGGGGAAAAGCAAGGCGGATTACCGTCATCATGCCCTTCCTCTATGAGAGCCGGCAGCATAAAAGAAGCACAAGAGAGTCTTTAGACTGTGCCATTGCGCTGCAGGAGCTGGTACGCATGGGCGTAGACAATATCATCACTTTTGATGCCCACGACCCCCGTGTACAAAACGCAATTCCTCTTCATGGATTTGAAACAGTACAGCCGGCTTATCAGTTTATAAAGGGATTATTAAAGCATGTAAAGGATTTATCCATTGATTCTTCCCACATGATGGTCATCAGCCCGGATGAGGGCGGTATGAGCCGGGCTATTTATATTGCAAACGTCCTTGGTCTTGATATGGGTATGTTCTATAAACGCCGGGACTATACCCAAATCGTAGACGGCAGGAATCCCATCGTTGCCCACGAATTTCTGGGCACCAGTGTGGAAGGCAAGGATATGATTATCATTGACGATATGATTTCCTCTGGCGAGAGTATTTTGGAAACTGCTTCCGAATTGAAAAAAAGAAAAGCCAGCAGGGTATTTGTATTTGCTACCTTCGGTCTTTTTACAAGTGGACTGGACAAGTTTGACAAGGCTTACGAAGACGGCATGATTGACAGAATACTTACTACCAATCTGGTGTATCAGACACCGGAGCTTTTAGAAAAGCCATGGTATATCAACTGTGACATGAGCAAGTATATTGCTTATATTATTGATACCCTGAATCATGATACTTCCATTAGCGACTTGCTGAATCCTAGCGACCGTATTCAAAGGCTGGTAAACAAATATCGGAAAGGGAAAGTTTGATTCAGGCTTGACTAATTTTTATAGGCTGTGATAAAAATTCAGGCAGCGTCTGTTTTTGGAAACCGATATGCCGGACATTCCGGATTCCCAAAATAGATGCTGCCATTTCGTAACAGTTCAGCCCACAGGCGCAGAGAAAGGACCATACAGAGCATGTTTTCTTAAGGAGCCCTTATAAAAACGCCAGCGCTT
>JAMPFB010000099.1 GCA_023664735.1 Robinsoniella sp.
ACAAGCTCTAGTACCGCTGCGTCTTTGCAGAGCGAGAGCGTGTCCGGAAGACTATGCTATGGCAGTTCCCACGTCCCCTTATCCACATCCCCTACCCCTCTGAAAATTACTCCCCCTGTTCTTCTTATGTATTCAACTCCAGACTAATTAAAAGCCCTTTATTTACCTTCTCCATGATTTCACTGTCCAAATGACATATTTTTTCTTTCAGCCTTTTTTTGTCGATGGTGCGCAGCTGCTCTAAAAGCACCACGGAGTCCTTTACCATATGATATCGTTCCGCTTGGATTTCAATATGGGTAGGCAGCTTTGCCTTATTCATTTTAGATGTAATGGCGGCACAAATAATGGTAGGGCTATGTTTGTTTCCTATATCATTTTGTACTATGAGCACCGGTCTGATTCCTCCCTGCTCCGAACCGATTACCGGTCTTAAGTCTGCATAATAAACGTCTCCCCGTTTCATGTTCTACAACCTCTTTTCTAAAAGCTTTCAAGTAGTATTTCCATTTATTTCCGTTGTATTCAATGGGGACACATTTTTTATGGACAAAGTTCAAATATACATGCTAAAACGATAAGGAAGCTTATTGTCCGCAAACATAAACAGGCTCAAAATCCTCATAATAATCTTTAAAAGCAATCTCTTTTCCCTGCTTTAAATAAACTCTGGGAATCCGTTTTCCCAAATCACAGGCAAGCTCATAATTGAATCTTCCGGAAAGCCCGCCTAAGTATTCCATGGTAAGCTGGTTTTCCCCGTCCTTACCTATAAGCGTCACTTCATCGCCCTCTGCCGCTTCCAAAATATCCGTCACATCCACCATAAACTGATCCATGCAGACCCTTCCTAAAATACGTGCCTGCTTTCCATGAATCAGAACATGCCCTTTATTGGACAGGCTCCTTGGATATCCGTCCCCATATCCGACAGGTATGGTTGCAATCCTCATGGGCTTTTTTGCTGTAAAGGTTCCCCCATAGCTAATCTGGGTTCCTTCTTTAATGGTCTTTATATATACGATATGGCTTTTTAAAGAAAATGCCGGCTCTAACGGCACTATATCTTTAGAGACAAATTCAGAAGGACTTAACCCATACAGTGCGATTCCTGCCCTTACTACATCCATCTGGGACTCTTTCATTCCGATAATTGCCGCACTGTTGGCACAATGCTTTAATGAAATCCTTTTACCTGTTTCCTGTTCTACTTCTGATACTTTTTCCAGAAATTCCTTATACTGCTTTAGCTGTTCATAGGCTGCAGACAAATCCTCTTCATCCGCTTTTGCAAAATGGGTATAGATTCCCTCCGGCTCTAAGTTATCCATGGCTAACACTTTTTTTACAAAGGAAATCCCCTCTTCATCTGGCTGGATGCCAATTCTGGACATGGCTGTATCTACCTTTATGTGTACCTTTGCCTTTTTCCCTTCCATGGCGGCAATCCTGTTTATTTCTTCTGCCATATCCTCCTTGAATATAGTAAAGGAAATATCCTGTTCTACCATGCTTTTATAAGAATAAGGGAAGCTATAGCCCAAAATAAGAATGGATTTTTTAATGCCTGCTTTCCGAAGCTGGAGGGCTTCCTCCGGGGTTGCCACTGCATAACCAAGCAGGAAATCCAAGGGCTCTGTCTCATGGGCAATTGCCACGGCTCCGTGACCGTACCCGTCTGTTTTAATGACAGCAAGCAGCTTTGTATTCTCATTCAGATTTTTTTTCATATTTTCTAAATTGTGCCGGATGGCATCTAAATCCACATAAGCACATACCCTGTCATAATGCTTCATCCTTTTGTCCTCTTTCCCCTGTATGTTTTTCCTTTTTCTTTTTTCTGTTTTCTTTTTATTATAATTTTCCACTTTATTCTAAAAGGCTCGGAAGCGCCTGAATAATGTCCGATGCCATCAGGTAAGCGCTGCCGTTTCTTTCCTTTGCAATGTCTCCACACAATCCATGGAGAAAGACTCCCATGCAGGCAGCCTCATAAGGCTCCATGCTTCTTCCAAGCATCCCTGCTAATATTCCAGTAAGCACATCTCCGCTTCCTGCCGTAGCCATTCCCTCATTTCCGGAACGATTTATATAAACCCGCCCGTCCTTCCCATTGATTACCAAGGTTCTGGCCTCCTTGCATACAAGGATGATTCCCATTTTTCTGGCATAGGAAATTCCTTCCTGCAGCAGATTTTCTTTTACTTCATTTATGTTTTTTGAAAGAAGTCTTGCAAATTCCCCCGGATGGGGCGTAAAAATAATGGGGAATTTTCTCGACTTTGCGCTAAAACACAAGTATTCCTGCAATTTTTCATTTTGGCTGATAATCGTCAAGGCATCCGCATCCACTATGACAGGCTTCTTATCTTCCTTCAATACATAAGATACGATTTCCTCTGCCAGTGGCCCCAGCCCTAGCCCCGGTCCTAAAATCACCTCTGTGGCAAATGCATAGGTGTCTTTTAAATCTGTCATTTCTTCATCCGTCAAGGCTGTTTCCTTTTCCCGATAGGTGGCTATCACGGCTTCCTTTATTTCCCTTGCCAGAATATCCTTATTGGATTCCTCCGTGAATGCCTTTACATAGCCACAGCCTGTGCGGTAAGCAGATAAAACCGATAACAGCAAAGCTCCGCTTATCCTGCTGCTTCCTGCAAAAACAGAAAGCTTTCCAAAGGAGCCCTTGTTTCCGGTTCTGCTTCTTTTGGGAATCCGCTTTAAATCTTCCTTTTCATAGGTAAACGCTTTAGGCATCTCCTTTCCAAATGCAGCCTCCCGAATCCCAATATCCTTGCATAGAACCTCGCCTGCATATTCCGCTCCCGGATATAGTAAAAGCCCTGTTTTCAGATAGCCAAAGGTAACTGTCAGATCTGCAAAAAAGCCGCAGCCTAACACTTTTCCCGTATCTGCACAAATACCGCTTGGAATATCCAAAGCAATTTTGTAGCCCGTTTTTTCATTCAGCTTCTGAATGGCATCCTGATAGCTTCCTGTTATTTCCCTTGAAAGACCAATCCCAAAAATGGCATCTATTATCATAGTATATTCCTTTTTGGGAAGCTTGGTGCCTATTTTATTCCCATATGCTTTCAGGATTTCCATTTGCGCCCTTGTCTCTTCTGTAAGCTGCCTTTCCTCTCCAAGCAGTAAAAAATCTACCAGAAAGCCCTTTTCTTCCAGCAGCCTTCCAAGGGCAAAGCCGTCTCCGCCATTATTTCCCGTACCACAGGCAATCAGAACCGTTCCTTTTGAAAACCTTTTCTGAATCTCTTCACAAACAGAAAGTGCCGCCCGTTCCATCAGGACCAGACTCGGCACTTTAAACTGTGTTATCGTACAAGAATCACATTGCTTCATGGAAGCTTTCTCTAATACATATTTCATTTCTTTTCCCCATCATCCTTTTTCAAATATTCCATATCAAATATTTCAATGACCTCTGCCCCGAAAATATCATGCATATAGGAATACATCCTTTGATTTTCCTTTTCCTTTTCCTGCTTCCTGATTACTTTTTTCTTTAGCTCCGTCCGTATGCTTTTAATCCATGCGCCAATTTCCTTTATCTCAAGGCTATTTTTTTCCATGGCGCTGTAGCAGGTTTCCATAGTAATCAGCATCAGCTCGTAATTTATTTTGTCAATCTTTCCCGGCAGCTCCAAAAGCTCGTCTTGGTAGGCTTCCAGCTTTTCATTGCACTCATTGATAAGCTTTGTCTTTTCCTCCATTTCCTTTTCCAGCTTTTTATTCTGCTTACCTTCCCCGATTTCCTCCATAGAGCCTACGATTTCTTTCATAAGCTTTGCTTTCAGCTTCTTTATATCCTTGCTCTGGGTAGTGCATTTTCCCTGCTCTTTTATCAATTCATTCAACTGTTTTTCCAGCTTTTGGATGCGTTTATCTCCCTTGTATTCTGAAAAAACCTGATGCCATTTATTGTCTAAAGTTAAAATAGGAATCTTTTTTCCTTCCAATGCCCTTGTAAAATCTGCTCTTGTACGACTCATATGCTCACCTTAATTCTTTTCTTGCTGCTTTCTGCTTTCTTGTACTTTTTGCTGCATTCACCAAACTCTTGCTGCTTTCCATATCTTTGTATGGCTATTGTCCTTTTTCTTTATTGTAACGATTCAGATTATAGGACAGCTTCATAAGGCTATCTGATAAGTGCACATTTTCTACCTGAATATGCTCAGGCACGTTTAAATCCACATGGGCAAAATTCCAGATTCCCTTAATGCCGCAGCCTACCAGCCTTTCAGCTACTTCTTCCGCACTGGTCTTTGGAATGGTAAGGACTGCGATGTCTATCTCCTTTTCCCTTACAAATGCTTCCAGCCCTTCCATGGCACTTATTGGTATGCCTCTTACTTCTTTTCCAACCAGAGCCGGATTAGAATCAAAAATCCCCTTAATTAAAAACCCTCTTTTTTCAAAGTTTACATAATTAGCCAATGCCTGCCCTAAATTTCCTGCTCCAATCAAGACCAGATTGTGCTTTTGATACAATCCTAATATTTTACTAATTTCTTCATATAAGTATTCCACATTATAACCATATCCCTGTTGCCCAAAACCGCCAAAATTATTAAAATCCTGCCTTATCTGGGATGCCGTCACCTTCATCAACGTGCTTAAGTCCTGTGAAGAAATCCGTTCAATCCCCTGATCCTTTAAATCCCCCAAATATCGGTAATATCTTGGCAGCCTTCCTATGACTGCCTGTGAAATCTCTTTTTCTTCCACGGTAATACCCCCTGAGCTCCTGCATTCAGTATGCTTTGTATGTTTTTGCCTGTTACTTTATTTTAGTACACTGTTAAAAGTATGTCAAAGGATTTTGACTAGAGCATAGGAGGGAGGACATTTGATGGGCTTCGGGGGGGACGTGGGAGATGGCAGGGCATGGAATAGTCTTTGGAGGATGCCGGAGATGGCAGTACATAGAATAGTCTTCTGGGCACGCTCTCGCTCTGCAAAGACGCAGCGGTACTAATGCACCAAAATACGGTGCATAAGGACCGGCGACTTTGCCAAGGCCCTGAATACTATTCTATGTACTGCCATCTCCGGCATCCTCCAAAGACTATTCCATGCCCTGCCATCTCCCACTGTGTATCGGCAAGCCTTATGTATGAGAAAAGCTACAGCAGTGCACTTTAACGGGATATTGGAGACATTCTGGAAATAAACAATCTTTTTTATGTACGGCCTGCGAAAAACAGCAACAGAGAGATGAGAGCGGATTCCATGCATTGTTTTTGGCGGCGCTTTTCCTTAACAGCCTGTCCAAAACCTAGGGCAAAATTGCCACGGATGGCAATTTTAGTCATATTGCGCCACGGACGGCGCTATATGACGACCCGTTCGGTACCAACAGCTTAAATCAGGCTGTTTAGGAAAAGCGCCGCCAAAAACACCGCATGGAATCCGCTCTCATCTCTCTGTTGCGTCCCTTTTTACTTCATCTACACTATCCAAGCTCCCTCTTCCACCCCCTATAACCAATCGCCAAAAAAATCATAATACCCGCTCCCGCCATAATAAACTTCTTTTCCTGAAAGCTGCCCCACATCATGGAAAACAAATAAAAATTCCCCAAATATTTTTTCCCTCCTCCATAGCAGAGCAAATAATACAGAACCGGCATCATATAAGCTAATGCCATGTGATTGAACAGGCTGAAGAACAACATTCCCATGCCGCCTAAAAACAGACAGTTTGCCATGCCTCCGTAAAAAACCTGATAAAAGGAAAATTCGCAATTTCCAAAATGAAGGACAGTCAGAAAGCCCAAAAGAACTGCTGCGGTTAAAAACAGGGAAGTAAGAAAACGCATGAACAACAGGCTTTCCATAGATTCCTTTTTGCTGGCAATCAGTTCTCTGAAGGAGTCATTGACGTCCGGCATAAAAACAGGCACGAAAAATAAAATTCCAAAAAGGCTGAAAAATATTTCCATGACTTTTGCGGTCTGATAGGAATCCAGATTTTTCATTCCAATGATAAAAGGAGAAATAAGGAGGCAGACTGCTCCGGCGGCAATATGAGGAAACATATTATGCTTTAGATTGATTTTTTGTATTTGATAATAATGTTCTATCATAAGCCAAACCTCCCCTTCTCTTTTTTTCATACACAAAAACCGTCAATACAAACAGCAACAGGCTGATAAGCAAATACCCAAGCCGGTTGGCAATCAGTGCGGGCTTCATTTTTTCATAAATACTGTAATATCCTATAGAATTAAACCTTGGCACCAAGGAAGTCCCCACGTATCCAGTCAGCGTTTTTTCCGTAAGAATCGTATAAAACCAAAAGCCTCCCTGCAGTAAAATCGCCAAAGGCCCTTCCGTCAGCTCCGTTATGAAAAATCCCACGGACAAAGAAGTCATTACCGTAGGCATGAGCCAGCAGAACAGATACAGGTACATGTACCATGGATTTCCCTTTACGGACAGCACATTTGCTAAGTACATCGCCTGAGAATTGAGCATGGTGGAAAGTATCAGCAAAGGAATCAGTATCATAATCAGGTTTGCCGCATATCTGGAAGCCTGAATGGTAAAGGAAGAAGCTTTTTTAGCAAAAACGACCTGCGCAGCCTTTGCCCGCTTATCCCTTACGCCTCTTGTGACTGCAAGGAACACCGGCAGAATCCCCATAAGGATTCCCATATAATCACAGAATATCCGCCCATAGGCTCCGGTTACCTGATCCTTTTGAAGCACCCTTTCATATTCTTTTCTTGCTTCTTCATAAGTATCCGGAAAATCCCTGTTTCCTAGTAGAGAATCCTCATCATAATAGCTCCCGCCCCCTAACAACTCATCTAAATTTTTCATTTCTTTCATAAATTCCTCATAGGAAATACTCCGCACAACCTGCACATCCTGCCGGCTTTTATCCATATCCGTTGCAATCCTGATAAATTCTTCCGGCGAATATCCAGTAAGCTTCTCTATGATCTGACCTACCTTTTTCTGCTCCTCGCCATTTAGTTTCACTTCCTTTATAAATCCATAAGGATATGTGGAATAGCTGTTTGCCGAAAACTCTACCATAAGCCTTCCTATTGCACTTTCCATTGCCGCTTCCTCTCTTGGGATTTCCTCTGCCAGCTCCTCCTTTACCGGCTCGGAAACAGGCTCAAAGCTGCCAAGCTGAGTCATATAAAACAATAGCGTACAAAGCAAGAACATATAATAAGTAATGCTTTTTAAAAGCTCCTTACATTCTTTCAAAAACAAAGTCAAAAACATTATCTGGCACCTCCCTGTTCCTTCATCAGATACAAATATGCATCCTCCATATTTGGCTCGCTTAAGGCTGCGCCCGTTATTTGTAAAGCCCCCTTTGGATTTCCAATAAAGCGCACAACAGCCTTTGTCCCCGAAGCCAGCATACCGGTAACCACATAATTTTTTTTCAGCTCCTCTAACTCCACTCTTGATATTTCCGCCGTATAAATTTTCCCTTCCGCTTTCTTTAAAAGCTCACTGACCGTCCCCTGATAAATAAGGCTTCCTTCGTCCAAAACTGCTATCTTTTCACAGGTCGCCTCAATATCTCCTACAATATGGGTGGATAAAATAACAATCCTGTCTCTGGCAGTCTCACATAAAAGATTCCGAAAGCGCACCCTTTCTTCCGGATCAAGCCCTGCAGTAGGCTCGTCTACAATCAGCACCTTTGGCTCATGGAGAATTGCTTGGGCAATTCCAAGCCTCCGCCTCATGCCTCCCGACATAGCCTTTACCTTCGTAGAATGATTATTCTGCAGATTCACCTGCTCTAGCAGCCTTGGAATCCGCTCTTTCCGCTCCTTCCTGTCAAGCCCTGACAATACACCCAGATAATCCATTGCTTCATAAGCGTTCATATTCCCATACATGGAAAAATCCTGCGGCAGATATCCAGTTATTTCCCTAATTTTCTTCCTTTGGGAAATGGGAATCCCACATACGGATATATCCCCTGCGTTTGCTTTTAAAAGTGTGGCAAGCACCTTCATAAGCGTAGTCTTCCCTGCGCCATTCCTTCCAAGCAGCCCGAACATTCCCTGCGGAATCTGAAGGCTTACATCCTTTAATGCTTCTTTCTTTCCATAGCTTTTACTTACATGCTCCAATCGAATTTCTGTATTCATAGATTTTTTCCCTCTTCCTATTCTTGAAACTTTCTTTTTTATAGGATAGAGAAAAAATATCTATATAATATCTACTTTTGAGGAAATTTATGCTTCATATGGCACTGCTTTAATTTTCCAGAAATCCCATTTCTAACAGAAGCTGTTGTATTTTCCTTTCCAACGAAAAAAACAGCCCGTATTCAGACTGCCTTTTCCACTTTTAGTTATTCAGAAGTTGCTCGGTGTATAACGTACTGTGACAATATGCACCTCTTTTTTGTTCTTATGCACACGGTAGATGATAACGTAATTCTTCACAAATAACTGGCGGTAATCTCCATTGGCATACACCCCAATGCGGCGTACTGCGCCACGTTCCGGGAATTGCTCTAAGCTAAAAATCGCTTTTTCCAGTTCATCGATCATGTTTAGGGCTGTTCCCGGCTCCATGAGGTTTTCTGCGATATAGGTATAGATACCGTCCAAGTCACGATATGCATGAGCATAAATCTTTACGATGTAATTATCCAAAATGCTTCCTCCGTAAAGAGGAAAGAGCTTCCCTTGCGTCATACAAAACGTTTTCGGCAGCATATTCATTTTCGGCTTCGCTGATCGCTACGTCTGTCCGTGTGGTTTCTATCATTTCCTCGTATGCTTCAATGCTCATAACAACCAGATCGCCGTA
>JAMPFB010000009.1 GCA_023664735.1 Robinsoniella sp.
AGCCCTTATAAAAACGCCAGCGCTTAGCGAGGTACTTTCGAGCTTAGCACTGTTGCGTTTTTATAGAGCGAAAGCGTGGCGACGTAGAAAACATGCTCTGCGGGGACTCCGCTTTGCGCCTGTGGGCTGAACTGTTACTGCTATGCTGT
The DNA here is from genome assembly GCA_023664735.1 of Robinsoniella sp. Lineage (GTDB taxonomy): Bacteria > Bacillota > Clostridia > Lachnospirales > Lachnospiraceae > RGIG3040. The sequence continues at coordinate 150 of JAMPFB010000009.1, forward strand.
ATTCAAGCATATCATATTATGGCTAATTGCGGAAGTTATATGTTATAATGCAAACTGATATTTTTATAAAAGTATTGACTTCAACGTAACGTGATACTGTATTCTCTTTTTATGAAAGCAGCGCAGATATATGCCGGCTATTTCCATCCTGCTTTCCACTATGGTAAGGAGTTGATAAAAATGTGGACTATAAGCCAAGTTGCAAAATTAACAAAGATAAGTACACGTACATTGCAGTATTATGATGAAATCGGATTGTTAAAACCAAGCGAACTAACCCAATCCGGCTATCGCCTGTACAATGATGAAGCCTTGCAAACACTACAGCAGATACTATTTTTCAAGGAATTGGGGTTTAAATTAAAAGACATTAAGGAAATTTTGGAAAAACCCGATTTTGACAAGATTGCTGCTTTCAAAAAACAAAAGGAACTTCTCTTGTTAAAACGCAATCGGACAGATAGACTAATACAGCTCCTTAGCCGCTTAGAGAAAGGAGAACAATGTATGAGTTTTAAAGAATTTGATCTGTCTGAGTATATTGAGGCATTAGAAAATTTCAAAAAAAGCAATGCTGATATTGTCATGAAACATTGGGGAAACATTGATAATTTTGATATGTTCATTCAGAAAATCAAAGATGATGAACCAGAGTTAGCAAAGCTTGCCATCAAGCAATTTGGAAGCATCGAGAAGTATACGGAAGCCATGAAATACAATTTGGAGCATTTTTCCGAGCTTATGGACAAGCAGCTAACCACCGATACCGAAAAAATCGGACAGCAAAGTGACGATTTGTACGCAAAACTAACTGCAGATTTGTCAATAGATTTTTCCTCTGATAAAATACAAAATATTGTACAGGAAATTATGGATTTTATACAGGAACATGCCGCAAGCGTTTCGTTAGGGGAGGCTTACTGGAATTCATTTTTGAATACTTATTCCAGCGAGTATGTAAAGGCTGTGACTGATGCGAAACATGGCAAGGGCGCTTCTGATTATATTGTAAATGCTTTTCGTTATTATTTGGAAAATAAAGGAGTTGAAGGTAATTAGGGCTATTTTTTGAGGGGTAGTGTAAAATAGTACTGGGAGCTTCCTCCAACAACGTGAAAACGCCGGACTGAATTTGTCCGGCGTTTTCACTATGACTGCCTGCATTTTCAATGCCTATTTGACTATGGTCGTAATCTTATAATCCTTAACCTCGCCTGCGCTTAAACTTGAAATATTATAAAATTCCGCATCCATCTTGTAATTTCCACTCTTCAACACCTTAACCCTCATGCTGTCAACCGTCTTGGCTTTCGTACAAGAAATATCAGCAGGATTATAAGGATCTTTCGGGTTCATTCCCCACAAGTGCACTAAATAGTACGGCTTTCCCTTATCCAAAAGGGTCGGATAGGACTCGTTACACAGCCATACCTTAAAACGATTGCTTTCATCTGTTAGAATCTCTAACGCCTTTCTGTTATACCAATACTTGATACTAATCCCGCTAATAGGCTGCTTGCTTTGGATTTTATAGGTAATCCTTACCGTACCTCCCACCTTTACCTTTTTACCATTTACCGTTGCGTAGTCTTTCGGCAATGCTTTTACTTTTACCTTACAGGTCAGTTTCTTACTGCCTTTTTTCACAGTAATGGTACAATTTCCCGTCTTTTTAGCGGTTACCAGACCCTCCTTGCTTACTGTGGCAATCCTTTTGTCTTTTGAACTCCATGTAACCTTACCTGAGCCGCCAGTTACCTTTAGCTTCAAGGTCTCACCCACAACCAATGTGGCGCTCTTTTTTGAAAGCTTTGCACTTGCTGCCTGTACGGGCACCGTAAAAAGAAATACCGCCGCTAACATAAACAACATGGTAAATACTGTTCTTTTTACACCTTTTCTTCTCATAAAACCTTCCTCCTTTAAAATATCCCTCTGTATTAATGATACATAATTAGGAAAAAAGGTTCCCATTTTTATACTCCTAAAATCAAATCCCTACATGAAATTTACCTCTGCTCCACAAACACATCGGTGTATAAATATCTATAGGCGCCAAATCTGTTCCTTGCAAAAGCTGCTGCCATCGCTTCGCTACAATCTCCTGTACATTGCCTTACCTGCCTCTTTTGGCGAAACAATTCCCAACCGCTCACTAGCCAGAATCACATGAGTATCGGGAGCTACTGTTATATTCTCTCTGTCTACAAATTTAACGTCTGTATGCTGTTCCATTACATATAACCAATAGTTACAAATTTTATTTCCACTAATTTTTCACATCACAATCTCAATGTCAAAATACTGCTCCTGAAAATAAGTCTGCTCCCTAATTTCTTCTTCCGTAAAAGTCAAATCCTCTGGTGCAACAACCCATTTTTCTTCCACATCATCATTTCTATAAATAATAGCAATAATTTTTCCTGTAAATTTCTTAACAGCCTCATTCACACCTAATATGTACGCATCCTGTTCTTCACCGTCTGAAGCCATGACACCTTCTATATAACCATAATTTATCGGATAATACATGTCCTTATGTTCAGGATGGTAACTTCCCAACGGTCTGTCAACAGTTACGACTACTGTTCTGCCAATAATAGAATTAATTTCCACTTGCATTTCCTCCAAACTTCACTTTTTCACTAAATGCCATTAGCCAATTTTCTGTTGCCAAATCGTTGCCCTCTTCGCATCTATTGCGTTTACTATTGCCGACTCTACAGTTTCACCGCAGGTAATATAACCTGAAAGATTTGGGCAAGAAACTACATAGTCATAGTTTTCAATGCTTTACGCAATCCATCTATTCCTCACTACTTCTTATCCGCACGCTATTTTCCCTTAAATTCCTTCTCCACATGACATTGTTCGTGCTTACCAACCAGCTTATTGCCTTCAAAATCCAGTTCAACAATATATGGCATCCAATCTATAATTCTCAGGAAATCTTCACAGCTAAAACTATTATCATAAAAATTCAATATGGTGCTAAGAGCCGTTCCATGGGTTCCCACAACAATTTCCTTATCCGGATTATCTGATAAGATTTCGCTCAAGGCTTCTATATTACGTTTCTGAACCATGGTAATAGATTCTCCACCCTCTTCATGATAATCATGGTCAGCCCAGCGTTTTTGAAACATTCCGTGATTGTTGCCATCCGGTCCTTTTTCACGTTCCCGTAGTCTCTCGTCTGTTATGATTTCTTTTCTGAAAAAGGCTGCTGCATCTGCAATGGTATCCATGCTTCGCTTGTATGGACTACTATAAAAGGCATCTATTTTCTTATCCTTCAAAAATTCCAATACAATTGCAGAATCTCTCTTGCCTTCTTCCGTTAAAGGTCTTGTTCTATCTTCCTTCCATGCATGCTCTGGTTGTGCATGACGCACGAAGTATACCCTTGTCATTCTGTATCAACTCCATTTCATCTTTCATTAAATTTTTCTCCATTACACAATATTCAATGTAACCGTTCAGCCCACAGGCGCAGAGGAAGAACCACGCAGAGCATGTTTTCTACGTCGCCACGCTTTCGCTCTATAAAAACGCAACAGTGCTAAGCTCGAAAAGACCTCGCTAAGCGCTGGCGTTTTTACAAGGGCTCCTTAAGAAAACATGCTCTGCGTGGTTCTTCCTCTGCGCCTGTGGGCTGAACTGTTGCTATTCAATATCCCATTATTTCATAGGCAGTATATTCATGGCTAAAATGATAACCCAGCTTTTCAGCTAAAGCAACTGACCATTTGTTTTGTGCGTCCCAGCTTGGATATAATCCTTTTTTCAAGCATTCCAAAATCAGTTTTGCACCACATGCGTATGCCAGCCCTTTTCTTCGATGATCCTCTCTTGTATCAATTTCTATTTCAATACCTTCGTTATACCTGCTATAAGAAGATGCACCTGCCACCAATTCTCCATCCTTTAAAGCAGCCACACCCAGCCCCAGCTTTTTATATGTATCATAATCTTTGTATTGGGATACCAAATCATTAGCCCAACCATTGTTTTGGCACATATGGTATTCCGACTCATCTATCATTTTCAGTTCATAACCTGCTGGCAAGTTCAATACTGCTTGCTCCAATTTCTCTATGTCAAATATTTCTTTTTCTTTTTTAATTGCATATCTTGTAACTCTCTTAGCTTTATCTCCGTAGCACTTTTCAATCAATTCAGCCCACTCACCATTCTGTGGAACCATGATAATAAAATCCTGTTTGCAGCTTCCCGGTTTAAATCTAATCAGTTCTTCGTCTGGATTTCCTGCATAAAATGCAAAGTCCCCTAATATTGCCATAGCAGCATCTTCTGTGGAATTAGTATATATTGCTCCCATTATTTCTTGTAAGCAAGACCATATGAGTGTTTCATTCCAATTTTCAAATATTTCTTTTATATTCTCTTTCATTTTTGCTCCTCCACAATTTTCAGTACTTCTAGCACTCCCAAGGCATCGCTCTGCACAATACATTAGCCTATTATTTGCTTATCAGAAAAATCATTTTGGAGCACTTCAATTAAAGAAGAAATATTTATATCATCCATAGTCTCTACCTCCGCAACAAAATGCGTAAACTCCATTTTCTCTATGATACCACAACATACGTTCTTTTTCAATGAATTTGCTCAATTTCTTGCGATTGTCTCTCAATCAACAATACCAATATTACAAGGCAAAAAATAAAGAATTAGAGGTATAGGAGCATGGGACAATTCATATTTGAAGAAATTAACCTTATCTACTGTTACAGGAGGAAAACAAGGACTGATACGGTGGCGGCAATGACCGCAGCCATTGCCCTACATGGAAACAGCTGTTCAGGAGCTCTCTATCGCATTTGACCGGGCGATTGTTTTAGGCATTGCAAAAAAAAACGTCACGCATGATAGGCAACATCAAAAGCAAAAAGACAAAGGTTGACTTCTGGACGTTGGAAGAATTTCAGAAAGTGATTTCCCTGCTCTATAAGGGCGATTATTACGAACACTACCTTTTCATTTCCTTTTGGGTACTGTTTATGACAGGTTTAAGGATTGGCGAAACCGCCGCCCTGCAATGGGCTGACATTGATTTTGAAACAGGGCTTTTAAGCGTAACAAAGACCCTGTACTATAAGTCAATGGACGATTTCAAATTTGTTGAACCAAAGACGCAGGCAAGCGTCCGTACAATCTATATCGACACGGACACCTTAAAGGAATTGCAGGCGTGGCGTGAAGTTCAGCAGAAAGTTTTGAAAGGTTGCGATCTGATGTTGAGCTACAACGGTATTCCTACCAGTAGGCACACACTTCCAAGAGCCTTAGAAAAACTTGCCGGGCTTGCAGGCGTACACCGTATCAAAATTCATGCGTTAAGACATTCCCACGCTTCCCTTTTAATCAGCATGGGAGAAAACCCGCTTTTGATAAAAGAGCGTTTAGGGCATGAAAAGATACAGACCACTTTAGGAACATACGGGCATTTGTACCCGAACAGCAATCTTGAAGTTGCCAATAAATTAACGGGCGTGCTTATTTATACACCCGCTTCACACAGCATTGCGGATTACACAAGCAATCAGCATACCGCAGCATATCATAAAGAGGTTGAATAGAAAAATGCAATCGTAATGCAATGATAAAGAGAAAAAGCCGCCAAACCCTTGTGTTTGGTATGCTCCCCATATGGTAGACAATGGAAATATTTAAAAACTATCATATGAGGAGCATATTTATGTCTAAAAGAAAGTATAGTAAAGAATTCAAGCTAAAGGTATTGAAGGAACATGAAGAAGGAGCCTCTTTCTATTCCCTAGAGAAAAGGTATGGCATCACATTAGGATCAGTAAAGCGATGGAACTCTGCTTTCAAAGCGCATGGTGAAGACGTTTTAGACCATCAGAACAGTAATCTGTGCCGGTACACGGCAGAATTTAAGAAAGAAGTGGTCATGGATTATCTGTCGGGCGGCGGATCCGGTCAGTCTGTCGCAATAAAGTATGGCATCCATGCAGAAAGTACTGTTTTAAAATGGGTCAGGCAGTATAATAGCCATGTAGAATTAACCGACTCAAGAAAGGTTGGAGGTTACCTCATGACGAAAGATATCAAACCAAGAAAGACGACCCTTGAAGAACGTATCCGGATTGTAGAATACTGTATTACTAACTCAAAGGATTATTCAGCTGCTGCTAAAGCATACAACTGTTCCTATGGGCAGGTTTACCCATGGGTAAAAAAATATGAAGCTGATGGTGCAGACGGCCTCAAGGACAGGCGTGGACGCACCAAACCGGAAGAAGACCTCAGCGAAATGGAAAAGTTAAAGGCTGAAAACCGCCTGCTCAGGGCAGAAAGGAAGAAACAGCAGATGGAGATAGACCTGTTAAAAAAACTCGAAGAAATCGAGAGGAGGTGACGCTTAGAAGAACAAGACATCTTGATTCATATACCGCCATAAAAGAGCTTTCCGAAGAGCATGATGACTATCCGGTGAGTGAAATGTGCAGGATACTGGAGATTAACAGGGCAGCCTACTATAAATGGAAGAACCATGAAAACAGCCAGAATGACACTCTCAACGAACTTATTGCCGGAAAGGTAGAAAAAATCCATGCTGAACATCCTGACATGGGATACAGGCGGATCCGGGATACCCTTGAACACGATCACGATATCAATGTCAATGACAAAAGAATACTCCGGATATGCCGGAAGAAAAAAATACAGTCCTATGTAAAACACAGGTATAACTGCTGCACAAAGCCGGCTTCAGACCCGGCATATGTTGCCGAAAATATCCTGAACCGGGAATTCAAATCAGACAGACCGAATGAAAAATGGCTCACAGATGTGTCAGAATTCAAATACGGTATCGGCGAAGACGAAAAGAAAGGCAAAATATATCTTAGTGTAATACTGGATCTGTGCGGGAACAGACCGATAGCGATTGAACACAGTGACCACAATGATAATCCGCTTGTTTTTAACACCTTTGATAAAGCCCTTTCAGCGAATCCGGGGGCAAAGCCGATTTTTCATTCTGACAGGGGATATCAGTATACCTCTAAAATATTTCGGCAGAAAATAGTTGATGCCGGAATGATCCAGAGCATGTCAAGGGTTGGAAGATGTATTGATAATGGTCCGATGGAAGGGTTTTGGGGAACAATGAAACGGGAAATGTATTATGGTAGGAAATATAAGACAAAGGAAGCACTGATAAAGGCCATCGAGGATTACATTGATTACTACACTAATAAACGGGTGCAGCGAAATCTGGGCATTGTGACACCAATGGAATTTTACAAAAAGAAGCTGCAGGAGGCCGCATAAAAAAATGCCCGGCACACCGGGCAGAAAAACTTTTTGTTTTTCTAATTGTCTACTTGACGGGTAGCACACCAGTTTACGGGCTTTGCGGCTTAGCTCCGACTATTCGAACTCGTGTCCGAGCTTTTGTTTTCCACCGATTTGTGCTGTATTTTAATCGTTTTATTTTCTATATCAGCCACTTTTTCTCTATTATTCTATGGCAAATATACCCTTTTAGAACCAAAACAGAACCAGAGTAGAACCGCACTATTTCATTCTGTTCTTATGCCCGCTGTAGTTCATCTACCAGACTTCCAACAACAGACAACGGTAAATGAATTACTCGCCCCAATAATCTTCAGATTCCTGTGTGTTAGTTTGAATACCAAACAACTTCCACATAAAGTCTTCCCTTTCGTTATAGATGTCTGTTATCCATACTGCATCATCCTCAATCCGATAAAATGCATAGTTATGTTGTACATACAGCATTCTATAATCACAAGGTATTCCTATAAGATTTTCTACAGATGGTCCCTTGTTTTCAAACTGTTGTAAATTCCGAAATGCCTTTGTCATTTCCCGGATTACAGATTTTGCCTTTTCTGCACCATATCTGGCAGTAATATCCTGCTTTATCTCGTGCAGTTTTTCAAGGGCATCTGGAGAGTATTGTAATTTCTTCAATCAAATACCCCCAATTCTTTCTCTACATCATCTGCGGAAATCCAACCTTCTTTATCAGCTCGTTCCTCTGCTTTTCTCAACTTAGAAACCAATGTATACGCTGCCCGGTACCGGTCAAGCTCATCAATCTCTGCCATAGTAAGAATCCCATACTCGCCATGACCATTTCGTGTAAGATATACTCTATTTGATACATCTACTTGTTTTAACACTTCTGTATAATTTCTTAAATCTGATATTGGCTTAATATTTGGCATATCAATCAACTCCTTTGATTACATTATATACGATATATTATACCCTAGCAAGCAAATTCACATGCGAATTTCTCTATTCAAAAAGAATTTTTCATCGTTTTACACTATATAAAGTTAAAGTCTGCACATATTTTCTTGCATTGTAGTTAATGTCTTATTGATTCATTACAATGTTCTTGATATAATTTTTTATATAAATTGAAAATTGGTAATACCAAAACAAAATTATCAAACTAAGTGTTTACAAAGAAGCAAATATAGAATAATAAAACAAGGATACAGAATTGGAGGACATAATGTTTAGTAAAGAGACGATACAAAAATTTATTGCTACAGGAAATGAGATTATTAAAAAAGAATTACACAAATGTACTCCTGGAAGTGGTGTAATTTTTCCAGATTACATTTCCGGTCCTGTATATGATAAGTGGATGAATGATATTAAACTTTTTGTTGAACGTAACTTAACAACTTACCCACTGTATGAAGAAATAGTAAATTGCTATAATCGTAGAAATTCACATAGTACGTCGCATTATAATAAAATGATGTCTTATTTGCAAACCATCTTAGATGACAATGAACTGTACCAAGAAACTCTTCCAGACATTTCTTCCAATGCAGTTAGTAATTGTGAAAATTCAAAACACTTATTTATCAGCCATTCTTCTTTAGATATTGAATATGTTGAACCTTTTGTAAGATTTTTAAGTAACGTAGGATTTATAGGAACAGATTACATATTCTGCAGTTCTGTATCTGGATATGGTATTCCTATGGGAAAAAACACGAAACTTATTTATTGAAGAAATATCCCAAATTGCCAACAAAAACAAATATAAATCCCTCGAACAACAAGCAGAACTTGAAGCAATTGTTGAAGCAGATGAACATACTATTAAATGTGTATTTCGTTTTAATAACAACAGTCTAAACAGAGTTGCCTGCTTAAAATTAAAATTATCCCTTACTGATACTAATGATATGACATTTTCTGTAACACTAAATTACTCAGAACTGTCAAGTTATGTTATATACGGAAAAGAACACCGACGTATTACAATTAAAATACCTAAGGATAAGTTTGATAACTATAATTCATTTAATTTCAATTCCTATGGGAAATGGTCTATTAATTCTTATTGGACTACGTATATTGAATAATTATTATTTGCTCTTAAAATCCTACACCCCGTAATTTTACCAAGGTGTAGGATTTTAACTATAGATATCTATTATCTGTACTACAGAATCTTCAACCTAATAGGGCTTAAATTATGTTATATATTAATCATAAAATCTTCATATAAGCAACTTAATAATCTTCAATTTTCAGCTATAGATTTTTGTTCCCATGCAATTCAGCCACATTCTTATCCTTGAAATCTTCACTGACTGATGGTGGCTCTTTATCAAAAAGATAAGATGCTCCATTTAAGATATCCACGACTGTAATTGCTACAGCAAGTATATCGTTGTGCAATTCCTCATAAGCTTTATCGGAACAATCGAGTAGGGGAGATTTTCTCTCCCCTCTCACACCACCGTACATGCCGTTCGGCATACGGCGGTTCAACATAACTTCAAAGCATGACGTTCCATGTAGTAATCATGGCAACTCACAAGTCCTGCCTGTGACAGCTTTTCTTTTGAAATCGCCCTGACAACACATGTTTTCGTCACTATCCATTGGTAGCGGTCTCCACAGTATGCTGTCACTCTTGCAAGGTCTTTCCCTATGCCGAGTTTCTGCAATCCCCACTGTCTCTTCTTAGGCACTTTCCATTGCTTCCAGATAACTACACGCAGTCTTGTACGCAGATGAGCGTCTATGTCGGTCATTGCTGTTTTCATAGAGCCTAATGCAAAATAGTTTATCCAGCCCCTTATTATCTGGTTCAGTTTTTGAATCCTTACCCCAAATGCCATGCTCTGGCTTCTGTTTGTCAGCTTCTTTAACGTCCTCTTGAATTTCTCTACAGATTCTTTATGGGGTCTGCATTTCCATTCTCTGCTTTTTGGTTCTTTCCAGAATCCGAATCCCAGATATTTAAGTTTCTGTGGTCTTGTTATATGCGTCTTTTCCGCATTGACTTTCAAGCCCAATCTTCTTTCTATCCAGTCCGTTATCGAATACATAACACGCTTTGCGCTTGCCTCGCTCTTAACTGCGATTACGCAGTCATCCGCATACCTCACAAAATGCAGTCCCCGCTTTTCCAGCTCCTTGTCCAGTTCATTCAGCATGACATTCGACAGCAGCGGCGACAGATTCCCTCCTTGTGGCGTCCCCTGCTCCGTTTTCTCGTATCTGCCCTGTACCATTACGCCTGCTTTCAGTTACTTCCGTATCAGTGATTCCGTGTCTCCATCGTTTATGATGTTGTGGACAAGGCTCATCAGTTTGTCCTGCGGTACATTGTCAAAGAATTTCTCCAAGTCTATGTCCACTATCCACTCATATCCCTCATTGAGAAACACGAGCATTTCCCTGACTGCCATTTCACAGCTTCTGTTCGGACGGAATCCGTAACTGTGGTCTGAAAACAGCGGTTCACACATTGGGCTGATTACCTGGGTTATCCCCTGCTGGATTACCCTGTCCATTACCGTTGGTATTCCGAGTTTGCGTTTGCTTCCGTTTGGCTTTGGTATCTCTACACGCCTTACCGGCTGGGGCTTATAGCTCCTTTTCCTGATTTGCTCCCTGATACTGTCCCAGTTCTCACGGATGTATCCGTCCAGTTCTTCCAGTTCCATGCCGTCCACACCTCCTGCGCCTTTGTTGGCGCAGACTTTCTTATATGCTTCATTCATGTTCCTTTTGTCCAGTATCTTTTCCAATAATTCCGACATGCTTTGTGTGCTTCGCTCCTTTCCGCTCCCTGTAATTCATCCTGCGTTTTGTGTTTACGGCTCATATACGTTTCGCCTGCGCCCACTTGTCAGACATTTACAGGTACATACATTCGTCTGCACGGTTACATTGTTCAGCCCTTCGGATTTTCTCCTACTATGGCTTCTGCTGACTTCTCACAATTCGCTGTTACTACGGCTGATGAGACCGCCTGTGAGACCTCACGGGATAAGCCTGTACTCTTTCCTCGTCTACCCTCCCGATTTACGCCTATGGGTTACGGCTACCTTTAGGGCTTCGTTGTCTCCAGCCAACTTACCCGCCATAAGCGCCTTATTATCAGGTTTCTGTCCGTAGGGCTACGATTTCGCTATCTCTTCTTCTCGCCTGCGCCTCACGACGCAAACCTTGAGAGTCGCTATAAAGTCCGTCGGCAGCTACGCCTAAGTGGACTTTCACCACAGAGCACAAACATGCCCGTCATACTGAAAAATCGCCAGACTTTAATTGTCTGACGATATCTTCAAAAACCTCTGTCATTTCCTTTGTGGAATCTACAATCCGCTGTATATTCTCTTTCCTGCCAACCACAACGATATTCGAGTAAATACAGCTTCTTGCTATAAAATCTTTCTTCAATAATCCCGATTGCTTCACCCGTTCTTCTATCAAGGCTCGTTGCCAATCATCCACCCTGAATGCTATGGTTGGATTTTTATGTACTCCTGGCATTATCATTCACCTTCCTTTTTCTCTTCAATCAGTGCATCAATCTGATTCGCAAGTTCTCTTGCCTGATTCGGATACATATGGCTATATGTCCCTAATGTCGTCTGTATCCTTTCGTGCCCTAAACGCTATGCCACCTGTAAAGGCTGTGCCCCCAGCTTTGAAATTAACAAGGATGCATGGGAATGTCTCAGGTCATGGAGCCGAATCCTTTTAACACCAGATAATTCAGAACCCCTTTTCATTTCATGCTCCAGATAAGATTTTGTAATCTCAAACAGGCGGTCTTTCTTCATTTTTCCGTAAAGCATACCCATATACTCTTCCAGCATATTCACCAAATGCTGTGGCAATGCAACAACACGCTTACTCTTCTGTGTCTTAGGGTCTGATACAATATCTTTTCCATCTATACGCTGCAAGGATTTATTGATTACCAATGTTTTCTCAGCCAAATTTATATCTCCAATCGTAATTGCAAGCAGCTCTCCACAGCGGATTCCCGTCCAATATAACATCTGCATAGCATAATAGGACATTGGCTTATCTTTCAGACACTCCACAAACTGCTCAAATTCCTCCAACGTATAATATTTCATTTCATCAGCATTTGATTTTCCCATTGTACCTGCAATCGCACATGGATTTTTAGGCAAATCATAATATCTGACTGCATAATTGAACATAGCCGACAGCTGATTATTGATAGTCTTTAAATATGTTGGTTTATATCCCCTTTTCAACATCTCCTGCTGCCAAAGCCGTATATCACTGGCTGTGATTTCTGATAGTTTCTTTTTCCCAAAATAAGGCAAAAGCTTCAACTCAATGATATAACGTTTGCTACGCATGGTATTATACCGTAAACGTGTTTCCATGTCTGCCAGATAAAGTTCTACAAAAGATGCAAATGTCATACTTATATCTTTTGCTTTCTGCACCTTAAACTGTTCCACATATTCAATCGCTTCCCTTTTGGTAGGGAAATTACGCTTATGCTTTTTTATCATCTTATTCGTGTAATCACGATAATAAAACTGAACATCCCATAAGCCTTTTGCATTCTTAGTTACAGTCATTATGCTTTCTCCTTTCCGAAAATAAAAAACCTCGGAGCTCTTTCACACAGACTTTGCCCCGAAGTTTTTCATGTGATACTCCACTACTGTCATGCCATGCCGAAGTAATGCTGCTTAAAATACAATTTAGGAACCCTTCCGGCAATCACAATATACCCCTGTGATGCAAGTTGATTGTTAAGTTTGCGGATAATTTTATAGGCGTGACCTGTGGACACCCCCAGCATGGAGCTGATGTCATCTACTGTATAATAAATACACTGATTTCCCATAACGCTTGTCTCCTTTCTCAAAAATTCCATAATGTTTCACTGTTTAACAATCGCGATTGCAAATGAAAATATACGTCTTTGTATTTTTCAATTTTTTTGAGTAATTACTTTATCCTTATTAAATCACCTTTTCTATCATCCGTCAAACTCAGCAAAATCAAGGGGTTTCCCTCATATATGAGCAGATTGCATTTTTCAATTTTTTATTTCTCCTCATATATGAGCATTTTTTTATTTTGTGAAAATTTTGTGAATTTTTTTGAGATAATAGCTTATGCAACAATCCTAAGACAACCCTCATCCGTGAAATAGCGGTACACTGAATCCGATAAAAACTCCTCATTTCTAACACAGGCTTTATTCACATCCACCACCATTTCCTTTAAATCAGACGGATTGTCTGTTGCATCCGTTACTGGAATCAACAATATTTCATGGATGGAACTTGGCAACAGGAAGTAATCGCCACCAAAACATTTTGCCAAATCCCTTAACTGATTTTCATATAATACAACCGCAGCTCCATTTAATTTTGTGGTATTGGTCACAACATACATCGGAATAGCACATCCGCCCTTCTCTATGTCATGAGTCTTCAAATCATCTATGCTTTCCATCAAAATTTCTTCCATGTTCTTTAGCAATACCGGAAATTTCTTTACTGTGTTTTTATGTGCCTCCTCGTACAATTCTTCTATGCTGATATCCCAGAACTTCATCATATCATTTGCAACAGTGATGGAAGCAATTCCCTCTCGCATCTCATCCACAATAATGCAAAATATAATCGTCAAATCCATGTAATCAATATGTGGAATATTATGCAGGCGTTTTATATTTCTCTCACTGTTTACAAGGCGGTATACAACATTCTCCTTTACTGTGTCAAATGAATCCAATGGATTAACTGAAAAAGGGTCTATCTGATGCGTTCTGTTTATCCTAAGAATTTCTTTTGCTATTTCATCCAGCGGCTTTCCGTTTAAATACTCACCATAAAATGTCTCCAGGTAAATGTTAGGAGCAATGTTGTTGTCAGGGTTCATAATGCACAAACCTGTTAACATGACTCCATTATTCTTTGAAACCCTGTTCAATCTGATATTAAAAACCTGATACTCTATCATTAGGTATTCCTTAACTGCCAGTGCAAATGTTTCTAATGAATTGATATTTGCTTTGTTTGTCATAATCATCATCCTCCGTTTTTCAACCTGCCTCGAATTGCAAAGGCAATCTTCGTAAATTTAACAATAAAAAACTCCTGCTCATTCCGTTTTACAAGTCTCGATTCATTAAATCTTCATAGACCTTTACACCTAACCATTCCGCTATCGTATCACGTTCAAACCAGAAAAAATCGTTTAATTCTGTCAGACTCATACCCTCAGAAAATATATCCTCAAGCATATATAATATAGTTTCTATTTCCGCATTAGTAAGGTCATGAAGGGTATCTGCCCCACCACTCCATAAGCTCTTACGCAACGCATCCGCATCCATCTCACATTTTACAGTCATAACATACACCTCTTTTTTATTTATGCGGTCGGTTATGCATTTGCATAAATATTTTTGTTATTTTAGAAAGCATTAGCGTAAGCAAATATTCATAGCTATGCTGTGACGGGGCACCCGCAGGAACGTCCGGTGGACGTTACAAGGGCAAGGAGCGTCAGCTCCGCAGTAAGGGCTTTTCGGAGCGACAGCGGAGAAAAGTGGCTACGAAGCAGACAGGACTCTCGGCTATGCCCAGCACACGAAGTGTGTCAGTCCCCCTTATGCCCTTTTGCTATTTTTCCCACAAAAGAAAGGTATTTATGGGAAAAAGTCAGTTTGTGCAGTAATAGAGCGGTTTAGCGAATTTAATTTTGGTGCAGTTTTGGGGTGATTTTCGTTTAATTTTTTTAAAAAATTTAAAAATCGCCCCAAAGTTCGCACTATGACTGACCCATGATTTAAGAAATTTATGGGTCTGATGACACGCATTTAAAAATTGTGTGTAGTGTAAGCGTCAGCACACAGATAAGAGTTTGTTCTAGCAGTGTGCAGCGTACAATGCTGTGACAAACTCATCAGGATTTTTATGTATGCGTGTGTCAAATCATAGTGCGTAAGCAAGTACCAAATTATCGTTTCGGCTTGTCTGGTAGAAGTTTTGAGTTGGTCAAAATGACCGACGAAAAAGTCCACTGTAATAGATTGTGATAGACAGACGACGGTAGTCATGAGATGTGATTTTTGCAGCGGAAGTTGCTGCGGGATATTTCAAGATTTTAAAGATGTATGTTGTAACGAATGTATCTTTTTTCATGTGTAAAAGGCTTGTATCTAAATATCTGTTCTCAATATTTCGTAAGTTTGTTGCAATAGTTGGTGGACTTAGCAAAGACTTGTTGATTTTGGGGTTCTTGCATTATGTGATTCACTCATGAATATTGATTTTCTCAACTTCCTCGGTTTAAAAATAAACAACTGCCACTGTATGAATTTACAGTGGCAGTTCTGATGTTATGGTTACTTGTGTGCTCCGCAGACAGTACAGTCTGTGTAATCAAATACTCGTTCTGTATGTGTTACAGCGTCATGATGAACAATTTCATAGATTGGATTGTCATAATCAGGAACGGTTTCATATGTTATTCTTGTGTTTCCAATCCTGTAGCCCATGCTTTTTACATATTCTCTTGCATCTGAGGCTTTCATACCTGTGACATCTACATCACATACATAGTCAGTGTACATACCAGTTTCAGGATTTTCTGCATATGCAGATGCATAAGTATGTTCTTCCAATGTGGTATAATATTCTCCTGTTGGAATCTTCTCATCATATGCTTCTTGGTCTACAACTGTGATAGTCATGTAATGGTCTTTCCACTTGTGATTTCCTGTAGAATACCTCGGACATTCTTTATTTTCAGAAGTTTCGGTTTTGCTATTTATATAATCCGTGTAGTAGTCATCCCAGCTTTTTTCTGTGGAAGAGCCTTCGGTCGTAGCAGGAGTTTCCGTAGTTGTATGAGAATCCTGTCTTGGTGCTTCTGTCGCAGGTGCAGTTGATTCTGTACTGGTGTTCTTTTTAGAATCGCTACTTGCGGGTTGGCTGGTGGTAGTTGCAGGATTGTTTGTGGAATTATCCGCATTATCTTTGTTATATGCAGAGCTTGTCACATTTGCAACAACCATATTTGTTTCGTTTTCTGCCTCGTCTTTAGTTGCTATTTCTTCTGTTTCAGTCATGCTTCCATCATCCGACATAATATTAGAATCAGCGTTGCTGCCACAAGCAGTTAGGGATGTAACCATAGTTAAAATGATTGCTGTACAAATTAGCTTCTTTTTCATAAAATATTCTCCTCAATATACTTTACAAATTACCTATCATCGAAATTGTCACGATAAGTTTCCTGCGGGTCAACCAGTATTCCTTCTACATTCGGAGTATCCTTTTTTATACTCAGACCATCATTGTTCCTATACCACAAACAGCCATTTCTATCCTTCTCCTTACCTAAACTTGAATTATTTTGCCAATTCATTCCTACATAAGTTGAATCATACACTGTAGCATTTGCAGTTACATTATCATATATATACATAAGTTCTTCTATATAGCCATGAGTATTTGGACCCTTCACCAGCAACGATTCATAATCAGTAGAATTTCCAGTGGAATCTGTATAAACAGCTATTTCATAATCTACATTATCAACATAATCATATTCACTTTTTCTTCCATTTTCAATGACATACTGCTTTATTTCTTCATCCGTCATCTTAGAATAATCACCAAAGGTTGTATCAGCAACACTATCACCATATACCTTTCCATTATCAAATATAAAAATGGCTCTTGGAACAGAATCCTTTGCAGGAACACCATCATTATTATATGTACTAAATAAAACCACAAGCTTACCGCTCTTCTTTATTTCACTAAAAGTATATGCCGATTGTTTTTCGGTCGTATCACTATTACCCTTTTCACTTGCTGAATTTCCGCATCCTGCAAGCAGCATTGCTCCACATAAAACTACACTGATTATTTTCCATAATTTTTTCATTTTTAATTTCCTCACTTTCTTTAATCTTCATATGTGACATAAATGGTAACACCAATTGGTACAGATACTGTGTTAATGCTGATCACCTTAAAGTACGGATTCGTTCTTTGATGATAATTGATGAAATTCTGCACCTCTCTTTCGGCATCAATAATTGTGCCTGTAAAGTGTTCTACTTTTGTTCTATGTTTTTCTGTCTGATAGTTATGAGCTTTGGGATTTAATCTATTTCTCATTTGATAATATCTTTCTGAACAAGTTATATTTGTTCTTTTTCTCATACATTGTTCCTCCCTTCGATTCTTTTTATGTTTTTCTTCTGCCTGTTGTCGTACCTGCTCAAAACCACTAGCAACTAAATCACTTAAAAACTTTTCATCCATATACAATTTTCTCCTTTCACTGTCCTTCTGTTTATTCATACGATAAGCCTGGTTATAACGAGTTTCCAATTCCTCCGTTATTATACTCAATATATTAGACATAATCAAGTTGTAAAGTATGATATTTTTATTAAAATTAAAAAGGAGTAATCCCATGATTTCCTACAAACCCTTTTATGAAACACTTTACAAAAAGAACATAACGGAATATGCCCTTATATTTAAGCATGGCATTCCTGCAAATACTCTCCATAGAATGAAGCATAATGAAGCTATAACTACAAAGACACTGGATGTCTTATGTACGGTATTGGATTGTTCAGTATCCGAAATCCTTGAGTATGTGAAACCGGAAGATATTTAGCAAAATTTACTCTCAAAGAACCTGACAATATCTTCTTCCTCTGTATCAAGATATTCTTCTGTCCATTTTCGTATCAGGTCAGCCATTTTTTCATTTGATATATAGGGCAGCGGTTCCAAGGTTTCTTTTATGCCATACATCCTTGCTAGAAGGATTGCTGTTTTCAGTTTTTCATGTTCTATATTATTTACCCGCACTGTAATTCCTCCTGCATGATATATTTTTCCACCTGCCTCGGCTCTGCCCCACGCTGAAACAGCCACGCATCATTTAAGGGCACTTAAATTTTAGCATAAGAAAAAGACATACAGAACCACTCCCGTATGTCCTAATCAATATTATTTCTTTGAACTACTCTCTAACCTCTCGAAATTTTATTGCATTTCGATTTGCCAAATCTATAGTAAATGGTCTGTATTTAAAATTCAGGCGACCTATCATTACTATATTATAAATAGACTGCTTGTCGATTTTATCTTCTGTTACACCTCTATATATATTAGTTCTGTGTTTCCATTCTCCTTGCTTATTATGTGTAAAAATTTCTAGAAGATAAAATGTATATTTCTCTCCAGTATCCTTATTAATCTTAGTTTTTTCACAAATATCAAGTTTTACTTTTCCGTAAAATACAGAAAAATCTTCTCCATCTGACTTATCAATATAAGCATTAAGACTTTTACGCCTTAACGCTCTTAATACATTAGTATTTTCTCTTCTTTCAACTATTATCATAAGATTTTGGGTGACCGAATCCCTATCATTGTTATTTATGGCTTTCATATCATCAGTTTTTTGTTGTCTACATAACATATTCAACATGCTATTTAATTTATCCTGAATTTCATTATATGTTAAAGAATCTACATATTCCTTAACCTTTTTAGTTGACGCATACTCATAATTATACGAACAACTATCATTATGTTTAGATGATGGCATTCTTCTAAGATGAGCCCTTTTCTTTGTTGTTTTATGAATAAACGATAGCATTGCTTCTCTACATTCAGGACAAAACATATTCCCATCATATTTTCCAACATCCCCATCATTCCTGATTACATAATCCTCTACAACATCAATATCACAGATTTTATCTTGCTGTAGATAATAAAATTCTTCAAAGCTCTTTGGTTTATCAGCCATAAATAATCCTCCTAAATCAAAATAATTCACAGATGCCTCTATAAAACAATTTGTCTTTTTTAAGATGTTTCCGTCTTTTGAGTGTTTATTGCTTCCACACGCTTTTTCACAAAATCAGTCTGCTTTCTATACGCAAACAAAAATAATACAATCAGAAATACTATTGCACAACATTTCCAGCACTTCTCAATCCAATTTACATTTACAATCAAAATTCTCATTAATTTCACAATAGGCAAAAGTAAAAAACACGTTAATACCGAACGAAAATAATTGTTGGCATCTGACAATATATCAAGTTTGGAATCTATTTTTACCGCCTTCAAGTAATCAGAATACGGTGCTTCTCTTATAAATTTTATTTTCTTAAGTATTGGCACAACTATCAATGAACCAATTCTATTAATAACAAGCCCCATAAAATAATACACAAGTATCTCTTCACCAATATTTTGTGTTGGCAATACTAATTCAAGTAAATACCTTAACATAATCCCCAAAAATGCTCCTGGCAGCAAATTTGTCATTATTTGGTATGAATCTAATTTCTCAATAATGTTACTCATAAAATACCTCCCTAATCTCCCAACAAACTGATTGGTGACACTTTAACAAACGCCTCACGTACAGCAGTCATAAAACC
This sequence comes from Robinsoniella sp., assembly GCA_023664735.1. Lineage (GTDB taxonomy): Bacteria > Bacillota > Clostridia > Lachnospirales > Lachnospiraceae > RGIG3040. The sequence continues at coordinate 19,936 of JAMPFB010000009.1, forward strand.
ATTATGTCTTTTCGAAAACAACTGCCGCTCTGATAAAGATGTATGAAAGCCAAATTGCCCCAAATTACTTAATGTTGTACACTGACGCAACATACATCCACTTTCTACCGATACTTCCTGCTTAGCAAACCATAACTCAACACCTCTGTTAAATCTCATCATATCTCTCAATATGTTTTTATCAAGCGACTTCTCCCATATACAACTATTGGCAATAACAAAGTCACCACTTGCCACCTCCCTCAGGGAGCAAATTATCTCTACTTCTCCTATATGTGCTGTTATAAAAGTACCGTTAATTCCGTCGTTGGAAGTGCAATACAAAAACTTCTTAGAATTGTATCCTTTTATCTGCATTACTTTCCAAGCTGTTACTTCTACCTTTGTTACATTCCGAATGTAATTACGACGTGCTTCTAATTGACTATTGTCAACAACAATATCCTTACCAGTACTTATAATCCATCTCACCCAACTTCACCCCTTGTGGTTTACTAATTGATATATTTCCATATTCGCCATTAGGAATATTAACTATTCCACTCCTAGTATTTAATGCTGGTGTATAGTACTCCTCCTTCATAAACTCTATCAATTTATCCGAACCTCCACTCGTTGCTCCAGAACCTGTATTATCGGACACAAGGTAAGTCTTACTATATGAATCTTTTAATTTTTCAAATATTTTTTGAGCATCATCCAACTGTCCGTGATGTGGTAATTGAATAATCCCATAACTATCCAGACTATGCAAATAGGAGGGTGATGCATCTCCACAAAGCAATATAGTCTGTTCTCCCTCCAGTTCACACTTCAACTGAACACTAGCTGCATTCATTACTGTTTCACCTTCAATTTTTGTATTGTTACCATCTTCTATTGCTTGTGCTATAACCTCAACAAATTCATCTTCTAATGGTCCTGCAATAATTCCCATCGATACTTTGGTATTAACAGCAGCATCCTTTACAGTAAAATCTAATTCTTCAGCTTTCTCCACAATACTCTTTATTTTATCAAAGGTGTTAAGAATACGTTCTTTAGTTGCTGGCAACGTTCTTCTTTCATCATCAAGTACATCAAGTACTTTTTTAGCACTTTTTAAATATAATGATGTGTACACAGTAACAGTATACTGCTCATTGTACATATACTCTAACAATTCAATAATTCCATTGGTATGGTCACCATCATTATGTGAAACAACAATATGTATCTGTGAAATCGTTGAATTAGATTTCAAAAAATTTTCAACTTCTTGTGCATGTCGAGCATGCCCACAATCATAAACAACCAATGAATTGTTATCATATAACAATATACAATCACCATATCTTGTTTCTTTGTCGCCATCATAATGGCTTAATGCTTTTAATTTCATAAATAATACCTCCAATTTTCTGTTTTCGAGTTGCACACACAGAAAACTTATCCTTAAATATTCTATGTATGCATACCAATTAATAAGTTACGATTAATGGGAGTAGTTTAGGATTCCAGAACTAACGTTCCGTATTTACAAGATTGAAGATATGTTTTATAGTATATAAGGTGTTAATTGAGTATAGTTTCAATCTTGTCTCTATACAAACTACATATCGAAAGATACTTGCCAAAGTATCTATTCATAAAGCCTCTGTTCGCCAAAACATGGGCTTTATTTTTTCCCATTGTAAAAAGCTTTATTTGATTATTAAAACAATCCCTATGCTCTTTTACAAGTACTACTATATCAAATGCAATCCGTCTTGTCAATAATTATTTAATAATTATTATCAAACACCCAAAAATTATTATATTGATTTTATGATAAATTTATGATAATATTGTAGATATTTAAGGAGGTATTAGAGCTATGCCTAGCTTTGAATTAACCGAGAATTTACGCCAAACTATACGAGATTTAAGAAAAAAGAAGAAAAAACGTGGAGATGAATTATCCAAAGAATTGGGGAAAGGAGCATCTTACATTTCCCAAATAGAAAATGGCAAAATAAAAGAAATTGATTTTGATTTATTATCTGAAATATTTCATAAAATCACTGATTTACCCGAGAATGAATATAATAATTTTCTAAATAAGTTATTAGATGATGCTGTTTCACATATGACTAAAGATGAATTACTACACGAGAAATGGATGCATCAATTTAATCACGAACTCAGAATGTTTCCAATCACCGACTCTATTATATCCTTTATTATTTCTTCATTAATTTCCTTGGGATATTCTTCTCAAGAATTTATTGATATTGTAAATGAAAACCGTTCGTTAGAAGGTATAGAAATAACTGAACCAAATAAGCTTAATATTGAAGTTATTGACAGAGGAAATGGTAATTTTGGAATTATTAGTTCCATTCGTTTCGAATTGCCCATTGATTTTTTAGACAAAATTATCTCCAAACAAACCCAAACCATTAACTATATAAATATGGAAGGTATAATATTTAATCTTTTTCTTTTACTAAATGGAAATAATATTGAAGATGCTCATGCACAAACCGATAAGGTACTATATGACAATCATTTTTTTACAATCGAGGAAAGAAATAATCTTATACGTGCTAAAGTTGAAGAAAAAGTCAAAAATAACGAAAATTTTACTTTCTATGATGTACAACCTACTGATTATGACAAAGAATACACAAAACTAATAGAAGATATTGAAGATGGTCTAGGATATTTGCGTGACAAGGACATTGTATATACTTGCAAACGGTTAAAACAGTTATCTATAAACATGCATGACGATCTAGGTTTTACAATTGCCATTATGTCTGCTCCTCTGTCCAAAATAGCAGATGAAAAAAAACATGATTTTTGGAACAAATATTTAGAGCTAATTAAATCTTTTTTGCCACAAGAAAATGGTGAAGAGTAAATTAAATGCTATAGTAATTAATTACCACAGTATATTTCTTCTTATATATAAACTTCATTTTTTGTTATGTCATATTTTAAAAATAATTTAACAAAAGTTAACATAATGAGTGCCGTGAGTCCTTTCTCATACATTCTACGCCCTATTTTCACTTAACTTCATATCCATCCAAAGAGAAAAAGGCACACAAAACCACTTCTGTATGCCTTCCGCAACCTTATAAAACAGAACCAGAATAGAACCACAGCCCTATCCCAGCTCTGCAAACCCTTATAAACACTGGGTTTTTTAATGCTCATCCGTTACTCGAGCTCAATCGTAGCCGGCGGTTTCCCCGTACAATCATACAACACCCGGTTAACCCCCTTCACCTCATTCACAATCCTACTGGTTACCTTCCCCAGCACCTCCCATGGAAGCTCTGCGCTTTCCGCTGTCATGAAGTCACTGGTTGTAACTGCACGAAGGGCAACTGCATAATCATAAGTTCTCTCATCGCCCATACATCCCACAGAGCGCATATTTGTCAGCGCTGCAAAGTACTGGCCGATTTTCTTATCAAGTCCTGCCTTTGCAATCTCCTCCCGGTAAATGGCATCGGCGTCCTGCACGATTCTTATCTTTTCTGCAGTAACCTCTCCGATGATACGAATAGCAAGTCCGGGGCCCGGGAACGGCTGCCTGAATACCAGATGCTCCGGTATGCCAAGCTCAAGCCCTGCCTTACGCACCTCATCCTTAAAAAGAAGGCGGAGAGGCTCAATGATTTCCTTGAAATCCACACAATCCGGCAGACCGCCTACATTGTGGTGGGACTTGATTACTGCACTTTTTCCAAGTCCGCTTTCAATAACATCCGGATAGATGGTTCCTTGTACAAGGAAGTCCACTGCTCCGATTTTCTTTGCTTCCTCTTCAAACACACGGATAAATTCCTCGCCGATAATCTTCCGCTTTGTTTCCGGTTCTTCTACACCAGCTAACTTTTCATAAAATCTCTGCTGTACATTTACACGGATAAAGTTTAAATCATAAGCGCCCTCCGGTCCAAATACCGCTTCTACCTCATCCCCTTCATTTTTACGAAGCAGACCATGGTCAACAAACACACAGGTAAGCTGTTTTCCCACTGCTTTTGCCAGAAGCACTGCTGCCACAGAAGAATCCACACCGCCAGATAAAGCACAAAGCACCTTTCCATCTCCAACCTTTTCCCGGATAGCCTGAATGGTAGTTTCCACAAAGGAATCCATTTTCCAATCCCCCTGACAATGGCACACTTCAAACAAGAAATTGGAAAGCATTTTCGTTCCTTCTTTTGTATGTACCACCTCCGGGTGAAATTGTACGCAATACAAACCTTTTTCTACATTTTCTGCGGCTGCTACCGGACATACCTCTGTATGTGCCTTAATCACAAATCCCGGTGCTGGTTTTGAAATATAATCCGTATGGCTCATCCAGCAAATGGTCTTCTCAGAAATACCGCCAAACATTTTTCCACTTGTATCCACACTTACTTCCGTTTTTCCATATTCACGCACAGGGGCTGTGGAAACCTCTCCTCCAAGTGTATGCATCATCAACTGGGCGCCATAGCAGATTCCCAGCACAGGTATGCCCAGTTCAAATATTTCTTTCGGGCACTTGGGAGCCTCTTCGCCATATACACTGCTCGGTCCTCCTGTAAAAATAATTCCTTTTGGATTCATTTCCTTAATTTTATCCATACTCATATTATAAGGATGAACCTCACAATATACATTACATTCCCTTACCCTTCTGGCAATCAACTGATTATATTGTCCGCCAAAATCCAGTACGACAACCATCTCCTGTTTCATAGCTTCCTCCTATTATCTGATTTTTGTTTTTTACAGGCATATTGTTCTGCAAGCTTCAATCTGCAGGATTATGAACCTATCGACTCATATATGTTCTATATTTCTACATATTCTTATGGGCACTCACAAATTTCTGCCCTTTTCTTCTGCCCTTCATTATAAAGTATGGCATATGCCTTGTCAAAACAATTTCTCTCTTATAGGTTTCGTTTATAGTTGTTCTGGCTATTCTATGCCCTGACGGCTCCACGTCCCTCTACAAATCCCCTCTTTATTTTCCTAAGAATTTTCCCCCTGCCCAGCGCCTGCTCCATTCACATCAACCTTAGGACAAAGCTGCTCCAGCGGGCATTTTTCACAATATGCCTTTCTGGACGTACAAATTGCCCTGCCATGGTAAATCAACTGAAAATTAATCCGAATCCAATGTTCCTTAGGCAATACCTTTTGAAGCTCTTTTTCCACCTGAAGAGGATTCTTCCCCTTTGCCCATCCCAGCCGCTTAGCAATGCGGAATACATGAGTATCTACCGTAATCCCCGGAATTTCATGGGCATCTGCCAAAAACAGATTTGCAGTTTTCCTTCCCACGCCTGCCAAAGTAAGTAACTTTTCCATGGTATCCGGCACCTGTCCGTTATATTGTTCTATAATCTGCTGACAGCAAAGCTTACTATTTTTCGCTTTATTTTTATACAAGCCAATCGAACGGATATAGCTTTCAATTTCTTCAACCGGCGCTTCTGCCATGTCCTGTACATGCACATACCTTTGGAACAATGCCGGAAGTGCCTGATCCACCTGCTTGTCCGTACTTTGGGCGCTTAGCATAATGGCAATCAAAAGCTGCCAGTCCTGTTGATGGTAAAAGCCTTCCTTTGTAATTCCATAAATTTCGTCTAGTTTCCTTAACACTTCCTGCAGGTTGCTCTTTTGTAACTGGCTCAATTTTATCCGTCCTTTCTTTTGTTTTTCTTTTTCAATTCTCTTATTTTGCTTTCTTTTCTTCTTTCAAAAGACATTGTCCCCGTTACTCAAAACCAATTAGTCTATGCTAACTCTCCATCCTTTTTTCGGTAAACATACTGCCATCTTCCCTGCTTGTATCGGAACAAAAAACATGCTGCCCGGAAAATCCAGTCGATTACCATGGCAATCCACACGCCCATAAGCCCCATATGGAAATATCCGCAGAACAGATAAGCGCTTCCAATCCGGAATACCCACATGGAGACTGCTGAAATGATAGTGGGATAAATCACATCTCCCGCCGCCCGCAGCATATTGGTTATGGAAAAAGAAGGCGCCCAGAAAAACATAGCCATAAGCGCATGGAAGCGAACTACCTGAGCGGTAAGGGCAGAGCTTTCCGCTGTTAAATGATACAGCTTTAAAATATATTCCACTCCAAAAATAATCCCAATGGACAATACCCACATTGCCCCGTAAATAATAAAAATCAGCTTTTTGGTATAATATTTTACCTGAGCCATCTCTCCGGCTCCTACGCAATAAGAGGCTATAGAAAGAATGGCATAGTTAATAGCCATGCCGGGCAGTACATTGAACATAGCCACTGTTCCTGCTACCGCATTAGCGGCTATGGCATAAGTACCTAATGTGGAAACCAAACTGAGCACCAGTATTTTCCCAAGCTGGAACAGGCTGTTTTCCAAGCCGTTTGGAAGCCCTACATACAAAATCCGTTTGATGATATCAGGCTTCATCCTCCATGTTACATGTCCGTTGAAATGGATTTCCCTTTTTTTCTGGAATAATAACAGCATTCCTGCTATGGCGGCTGCTATCCTTGAAAGGGTTGTGGAAATAGCAGCTCCCTTTACCCCCATTGGAATCACATAAATCAGCAGAAAATTTCCTCCAATATTAAGCGCATTCATCATAAGGGAAATTAGCATGGTTATCATTGCCTTATTCACTGACCGGAAAATTGCTGCCGTGGCATTGTACACAGACAGGGGCACGATAGAAAGCGCTGTTATAATCAGGTAGATTTTTGCATTTTGGTATACATCCGGTTCGATTTTTCCAAAAACATACTTGAGTATCAAATCATGCACGCCAAGAAAAGTCAGCATCACTGCCACGGAAGACAAAAACGAAAACAACACTAGCTGCCAAGCTGCGTCGCAGGCTCTTTCCGTGTTTTTCTGCCCTAGGAAATGACCTGCCACAACTGCTCCGCCTGTAGCCAGTGCTGTAAATATGTTAATGATAAGTACATTTACCGTGTCCACCAGAGATACTCCGGAAACTGCTGCTTCTCCTACTCTGGAAATCATCATTACATCCACCATTCCTACCAGCATAATCAAAACCTGCTCGATAATCAGTGGAATAATCAGTTTTACTAAGTCTTTATTTGTATAAAGCATTTTTATCCCTTGTTCCTATTTTTATTTGCAGCCTAACATGAAAGCAGGAATTGTTATTTATTTGTAAAAATAACAATTCCGATTTTCCATCTGCATATTATTGTAGCCTTAATTTTCCCTCATGTAAATAGCTTTAGCACTCATGGCTATGTAAGTATTTTTCTCTTGTTGCAAGTCCGCCTCTGATATGTCTTTCAGATTTATTCACATCCAGCACCTTTCTGGCGCTCTTGGCAAGAGTGGGATTGATGGTCATAAGTCTTTCAGTCACATCTTTATGTACGGTGCTTTTGCTGATGCCAAATTCTTTTGCCGTCTGCCTTACGGTGGCATTTTGTTCAATGATATAATTGGCAATGTTGATTGCTCTTTCTTCAATATATTCTTTCAAGAAAAAATCCCCTCGAACACATTTTTTACAATGTATGAAAAAGGGGATAAGAATATGAATATAGATTTTTTTCATATCCTGAAATCCCAGTAACAGTTCAGCCCACAGACACAGGGCGGGGTTCCCACAGAGCATGTTTTCTACGTCGCCACGCTTTCGCTCTATAAAAACGCAACAGTGCTAAGCTCGAAAATACCTCGCTAAGCGCTGGCGTTTTTATAAGGGCTCCTTTAGAAAACATGCTCTGTGGGAACCCTACCCTGTGTCTGTGGGCTGAACTGTTACTGAATTTTTTCTGTTATACTAAAACCTCTTCCTTAATCATCTCTACAATTCTTCTCTGTGCTCCTTCATTACAAAAAAGCACCTCGTATTCGTTTCCTTTTTCGCTGATTCTGACTTTGGGGAAAATTCCTATTTCTTTTCCTTTTTCCAATATGACCTTCCGCCAGATACCATCTATGTATCTTTCTTCCAGATAGCCACGGCTAATCAACATTCTGCTGATAGCGGCGCCGGAGGTTTTTTTCATGACTCTTTCATCACGCAGCTCATTAAGCTGGTTGGACAATTCCGTTATGGTACATTCCGGTAAATAAACAACCCGTTCTTCTATTTCCGGTGTCAGCCGAAAACCTTCCTTCTTTTTGTTTCTTTTTTCTGGCTTGTCAAAGAAGCTAAGGGAATCATTATTTCCGGTTTCCTCATGAACCGGCTCAAAATAAAGCTGTTCCTTTTCTCCACCCATAAATTCCCGGATTGCCTGAATGAACTGCTGCCCGTATTTGTTATATTTATTTTCTCCAATTCCACTTACATTCAGCATCTCTTCTTTTGTAAAGGGAAGCTTTATGCACATGTCAATCAGTGTCTTATCTGAACTGATAATATATGGCGGCAGCGCCTCTTCCCTTGCCAAACCCGCACGCACCTCACGAAGCCTTTCAAACAAATCCATTCCCTTGGAGGTGAGCACATCCGAAGTTCTTTTCTTTTGGGAAGTCCTTTTGTTTTCCTGCTCCTCAGAAATCTTCATCTGAATCCTGCAGCTTCCCTTTAATACTTCATCTGCCTTTCGACTGCACTTTAACAGTGCATACTTATCCTCTGTTGCCTGCAAAATGCCCTTCATCAGCATTTCATTGATTACCTGCTTTAAACGGCTTTCAGAAACCTGCTTTAAAGCGCCATAATTTTGCAGCTCGTCCAGTCGGTAGGAAAGCAGCTTTGCCTTCTTTTCTCCCCGCAGCATCCCCACAATTACGTTAATGCCGAATCTCTGTCTTGTTTCCAGTATGGCTTTGATTATCTGAATGCACATATCAGTTACATCAATTTCTTCATACTCGGTTAGGCAGTTGGAACAATTTCCGCAGCCGGAATACACATTTTCCCCAAAATAGCGCAGTATATGGCTTCGCAGGCATTCCTTTGTGGTACAGTAATAAGTCATATCCCTTAGTCTTTGCACATCCCGCTCTTTAATCGCCCTGATTTCATCCTCATCCATGTCCCTGCGCACTTCCTTGTTATCCAGCAGAAACTGGTTTATCATAACGTCTTGGGGAGAATACAGCAGTACACAGTCCGCCTTTTCTCCATCCCGTCCGGCTCTTCCTGCTTCCTGATAATAGTTTTCCATGCTCTGGGGCATATTGTAATGGACTACGTACCGCACATTGGATTTGTCAATTCCCATCCCGAAAGCATTGGTGGCTACTACTACCGGTTTATCGTCATAGATAAAAGCATCCTGATTGTCCTTTCTTTCCTCATTGGTAAGCCCTGCATGGTATTTTGTAACCATAATACCCTCATTAAGCAAAAGCTCATAAACACTTTCTACATTTTTTCTGGTGGCACAATAGACTATGCCGCTTTCTCCCCGATGCTCCTTTATATAGGAAACCAGTTCCTCATCCTTTTTCTTTGGAGTCTTTACTTCAAAATATAAATTCTTCCTGTCAAATCCTGTAACCAATACATTAGGGTCTGCTAACCCCAGTACGCATATAATGTCTTCCTTTACATTTGTGGTAGCCGTCGCAGTAAAAGCGCTTACAATAGGTCTTTTTGAAAGTCTGGAAACCAGCTTCACAATATTCATATAGCTGGGTCTGAAATCCTGCCCCCACTGCGAAATACAATGGGCTTCATCCACTGTAATCATGGAAATAGGCGCATTCAGGGCAAATTCCAGAAATGAATAAGTCTCCAGCCGTTCCGGCGCCACGTAAATAATTTTATACTGTCCCCTTACCGCATTGGAAAGCGCCATGGATATTTGATTTTCAGTTAGCGAACTGTTAATATATGCCGCATGGATTCCTGCCTGATTTAAGCTGCGAACCTGATCCTTCATAAGAGAAATCAGCGGCGAAATTACCAGTGTAATCCCCGGAAGCAGCAATGCGGGAACCTGATAGCAAATAGACTTTCCCGCCCCGGTAGGCATGATTCCCAGCACATCCTGTCCCTTTAAAATGCTGTCTATCAGGCTTTCCTGCCCTTCACGAAAGTTGTCATATCCAAAATATTTCTTTAGTGCTTCAAATTTATTCATAGTGTTACGAATTCCTTTCAGAATAAAATAAATCATTTTTCACAATTAAAACGTTATCGCTACGTGGTATATACGATATTCCCCGTATAATATATGGACATTTCAATTTCTCTTAAATCTTCAACATTTGGAAGCGATAAATATCCCGAATAGCTCACTTGATTATATCCATACATTTCATCCACCACTTCAAAGCTATAATTACTATATTCACTAAAAAACTCTGCAAGAGTCATTTTCTTTCCCTGAAAATCTCCATATTGCCCATTTTTGCTCAGCAAATAAATACAACAGAAATCTAAATCTGCTCCTTCGATTATTATATTGCCTTTCACTTGTTTGTAGGGTTCTTTCAGTTCAACGAAACCATTCTGAAAATATAATTTTATATTTTCGTCAGCTATTTCTATTTTACATATTATCATATCGTGCAGGCTAAATGGAATCGTAGATTTGTAATCATAAATTGTCTTCATGTAAATTTTTCCTCTAACTTTCTGTCCATACAATTAGTATCTTATCACGATTTTATTTGTTTTCCTATTGCTTTTTTCGATATTTTTTTAATTGCAGTAACAGTTTTACCCATAGGCGCAAAGCAGGCTTTATGCAGAGCATGTTTTCTAAAGGAGCCCTTATAAAAACGTCAGTGCTTAGCACTGTTACTAATTGCAATCTTATTTACACTTTGTTAATATACATAAAATAGAGATTCCATATATAGGAAGGATTTTGGATTTATGACGAAAAAAGAACTGGCAATCTTACAAATGGGCGAAAATCTGGATGTTCTTATGAATTTAGACCCGAGAGGATATGGTGTATGCCGCATTCTTTATGAAGGAAGCAGAGCCTACACCGGAGGACCGCTTACGATAAATGCCGCTGATAAGCTTATTTCTGCAGTAGGGAAAGGCGATTTTGTCTATATTATTACAGGCTTTATTCTAATGCCCCATAAGGCTCCGGAAATGGATGGCATGGTAAGCTCCATGCTGCTAGCTCGCTCTCTGGTGCAGGCTTTTGATGCAAAACCAGTAATTATTTGCCCTGCTGATTGTAATCCTGCTGTAGAAAAATGTGCCCATGTAGTAGGGCTTCACCTTTATGAAAATCTGACGGATGTGGAAAGGCTGCCCTTTTCCATGGGAATCATTCCTTTTACAAAGGATATGTCATTTGCTGAAAAGCAGGCTGAGCAGATTATAAGTCAAAATAAGCTTCCAGCGGCAGTTATTTCTATAGAAGCTCCCGGCGCTAATCATATGGGGGAGTATCACAATGCCACCGGCAACAATCTAACCAGACTGGAAGCAAAAACCGATATTCTTTTTTGCAGGCTGAAAGAAAAGGGGGTTTTAAATATAGCGATAGGCGACTTAGGAAATGAAATCGGCATGGGCGCCATTGCAGACCATATTAAAAGATATATTCCTTATGCTGATGATAAGCAATGCAGGTGTACTTGTCAAGGGGGTATTTTAGCTGCTTCGAAGGCGGATCATATTATTACTGCCACTGTATCGGATTGGGGCTGTTATGGTTTAATGGCGGCTTTGGCATATTTGAAAAAGGATTTAAGCATTTTCCATAATGGTAGGATGGAAGCAAAAGTTATGGAAGCCGCTGCCGGAAGCGGGCTGGTGGATATGGATGGTTCACTTGTACCGGGAATTGATGGGTTTTCTGTCAGGATGAATGTGGATGTGGTAAGGCTTATGAGGGATTGTGTCAGGTTTGGGATTGAGAGTGAAGGGCGGTATGGGGAATGGTTTGATGAGGTTTTGGGGAAAGGGTTTTATTAAGACACACTCTCCCTTTCCCCAGCATATTTCTTAACCGCCGCCTTTCTCCATGCATCTTTTTCCTGCTCTATTAAAGATGCATCTGCATATTTATGGAGTCCGCCTTCGGCAGATTCCCCCCAATCGTCTTCACTTTCTATTGGTATAATAATAACTTTTTGATTTATTTGCAGCGGCTTGTTTACCTGTACAGCCGTTCCATCATAATATCCCATGATTGACATTTATCTTACCCACCTTTCTGATTTCTTGAATCATTATATTCCTTTCTGATTTCAGTATATCCAATACAAGATACTTTGTACAGCGGAAAATCTTCATTTAAGCTTTTATCTCCGGTGCTTCTGCTCAAAACAACCATTCAAACAGCTTTCTTTCTAAACATCAACTCAAAAATATAATAATCGTTCACAAGTATATAATCAATTCCATTTTTTGTTATTCTTTCCGTTATTTCTCCTATTTTCTGTGACAGAAGGCTCGTCACTGGCTAACTCAATCACATCCCGTATGCCGCAGTCCAGTGTCTCACAGATGTGGACTAATGTATCCATGCTGATGTTTTTCCCTTCCTTGCCCATGTTGGCAATCATGTTTGTAGTCAGCCCAGCATCAAGCCTTAAATCCTCTTTCCTCATATCACGCTCCACCAGTGTATGCCAAAGCGGTTTGTAGCTGATGTGCATATCTTTTTCTCTGCCTTTCTCCCCTGCTGGAAATATTTTTTCTTAAAACAAGTCTTTAAGGTCAGCTTTTATTATAACACTTTTCTTGTTATTTCTTGTTATTTCAAAAATATATCTTGACTTATCCGTTTCATTCTGGACTGTGCTTTTCCTTTCTGCTTTTTTACATTTAATTTACCGTTACATGGGTATGCCCATGCCTTTTCCAGTTATGCAAAATTTCAATCTACACTTCCGCCTAGGGAGTGACCCATATCCCGGATATTCCAACCTTTCGTATTTTCTATTTCAATCCACACTCCCGCCTAGGGAGTGACTTCCTTGCAGTCCTAGTTACTGCCGTTAGCGGTTATTTCAATCCACACTCCCGCCTAGGGAGTGACATGACCGCAATGATGGGCTGATTCACCCAATCGAATTTCAATCCACACTCCCGCCTAGGGAGTGACGGGTAGCAATCAGCGTTCCCCTCGGAATCTCGCTCATTTCAATCCACACTCCCGCCTAGGGAGTGACCCTTCTGAAAATTGGCGAATTGCAAGACGACATTATTTCAATCCACACTCCCGCCTAGGGAGTGACGACGCTCACATTAAATATAAAACTATCATATTTTTATTTCAATCCACACTCCCGCCTAGGGAGTGACGTAGTTATTTACTTCCCTTCTTGGGTTATAGATAATTTCAATCCACACTCCCGCCTAGGGAGTGACGAAGCTGTTGACAACCCTACATGGTACCCGCAAACAATTTCAATCCACACTCCCGCCTAGGGAGTGACCAAGAAAAATTTATAAAAAGTTACTGATTAACGGCATTTCAATCCACACTCCCGCCTAGGGAGTGACCTAAGGTTATCATTAACTACATCAACATAATAATATTTCAATCCACACTCCCGCCTAGGGAGTGACAAACAACATTAAAAAGTTGGAGTACAAAAATAAATATTTCAATCCACACTCCCGCCTAGGGAGTGACAGATTTACGTTTAGTAAACTAGTTCCTAATACTGATTTCAATCCACACTCCCGCCTAGGGAGTGACTTCATTTGCTAACTGATTATAAGGCGCAATTTGGATTTCAATCCACACTCCCGCCTAGGGAGTGACCGCTCAATATCCAAAAGTATTTAACATTATTTTTATTTCAATCCACACTCCCGCCTAGGGAGTGACAAATAGTTACATTAACCAAAGACAATGCTGAACTATTTCAATCCACACTCCCGCCTAGGGAGTGACAAAATGTTTATGGAAGCTGAAGTATACCATTCAATTTCAATCCACACTCCCGCCTAGGGAGTGACTCCTTCCTTTTTTTTTTTTTAGTCGACTAAAAAATTTCAATCCACACTCCCGCCTAGGGAGTGACTTTAACGCTTTAACGCTTTACCCTACAAAAGTGGATTTCAATCCACACTCCCGCCTAGGGAGTGACGTTCGTCGATAGCCTGTATAATGATAAACGAACACATTTCAATCCACACTCCCGCCTAGGGAGTGACTCATACTACCTCTTTTCTTTCACACTTAGCAGTATTTCAATCCACACTCCCGCCTAGGGAGTGACTCATACTACCTCTTTTCTTTCACACTTAGCAGTATTTCAATCCACACTCCCGCCTAGGGAGTGACACGGTTTCCCCTGCTTATCCACTGCACCGCCGGGAATTTCAATCCACACTCCCGCCTAGGGAGTGACCTGATTGAAGATATTATGAATGACAGTGATTTTACAATTTCAATCCACACTCCCGCCTAGGGAGTGACCGCTGATTCAGGATGTCAACTACAACATGGCAAAATTTCAATCCACACTCCCGCCTAGGGAGTGACGCACCAGTAGCCTTGTATGTCTTGTTAGTTATTCGATTTCAATCCACACTCCCGCCTAGGGAGTGACTTAGATTTACGTTTAGTAAACTAGTTCCTAACACTGATTTCAATCCACACTCCCGCCTAGGGAGTGACATTGAGTAAATAAAAAAAAACAAATATTAGTACTTATTTCAATCCACACTCCCGCCTAGGGAGTGACGTATTCCACCGTTTAATATAGGATTGGAATATATATTTCAATCCACACTCCCGCCTAGGGAGTGACTAAGGAGAGATTTCTCAAGGCTGAAAGGAGCACGATTTCAATCCACACTCCCGCCTAGGGAGTGACATTTACGTAATGTAGTTTCAGCTTGGATTGAAATATTTCAATCCACACTCCCGCCTAGGGAGTGACTGGTATTTACTATTCTTTTTAGTCGACTAAAAAAGATTTCAATCCACACTCCCGCCTAGGGAGTGACGTTTCATACTACCTCTTTCTTTCACACTCAGCAGTATTTCAATCCACACTCCCGCCTAGGGAGTGACCATATACGTTCCTTCCTTTTTTTAGTCGACTAAAAAATTTCAATCCACACTCCCGCCTAGGGAGTGACGGACTATTGGAATCGCTGACCCTGTCATAAATCAATTTCAATCCACACTCCCGCCTAGGGAGTGACGGGAGTAGGAATAATCCTTGAACCTGTCATCTAGATTTCAATCCACACTCCCGCCTAGGGAGTGACTGGTAGCATACATCCAAATCACGGAATTTTTTCTTATTTCAATCCACACTCCCGCCTAGGGAGTGACTAAAGTACTTTTGAAAGTACTTTTTTAGGATTAGCATTTCAATCCACACTCCCGCCTAGGGAGTGACCCTTTATTCCCGGAAGGTGCAGGACTGCATAAAATATTTCAATCCACACTCCCGCCTAGGGAGTGACAATCTAAAATCAATTATGGAATTTTGGTTAGTCCTATTTCAATCCACACTCCCGCCTAGGGAGTGACTGGAGTGCCCCGGCACATGTCGAAATGTGCACCGGATTTCAATCCACACTCCCGCCTAGGGAGTGACGTCGATAATTTCAGCCCCATCCGGCACGGAATCCGATTTCAATCCACACTCCCGCCTAGGGAGTGACTGTTGTTGGATTTGGTAACGCTATGCGCATAGCAGATTTCAATCCACACTCCCGCCTAGGGAGTGACCTCCTTAAAATGTTTATGAATAATAACTAACTATATTTCAATCCACACTCCCGCCTAGGGAGTGACGTTCTTAAAATATAGCTGTTCTATCGGCTTGACGGATTTCAATCCACACTCCCGCCTAGGGAGTGACACAGGCAGCCGTTTCCAAATCCTTCGTCTTAAACAATTTCAATCCACACTCCCGCCTAGGGAGTGACGATATGATGTTATTTCAAGAATTCAGAATGCAAGGATTTCAATCCACACTCCCGCCTAGGGAGTGACGTTTGGCGGATTGAGCACCAAGGACTTTCTTTTGCAATTTCAATCCACACTCCCGCCTAGGGAGTGACGCAGATATTCGCAACTGGTATCATTCCGTGGACTTATTTCAATCCACACTCCCGCCTAGGGAGTGACAATTTTTCAAATCCTCTTTTCTAAAATTATAAAGGATTTCAATCCACACTCCCGCCTAGGGAGTGACTGCAGCATGGAGTTGATATCTGCACATATGAAAAATTTCAATCCACACTCCCGCCTAGGGAGTGACGTACCTGCAAGGCAGATCCAACGGATAACCGTCGAATTTCAATCCACACTCCCGCCTAGGGAGTGACAAGCTTTCCATACGGCAATCCAGTACCAGCAGAAATTTCAATCCACACTCCCGCCTAGGGAGTGACGGCTTGCCTTCCTCCGTCGGTTGAGCTGCATTAAGATTTCAATCCACACTCCCGCCTAGGGAGTGACCCGTCTGAAACCGGATGGGGTTCGGTGCATAGATATTTCAATCCACACTCCCGCCTAGGGAGTGACCTGTCCCAAACTTTCTTATTGTTGAACTCCTTAAAATTTCAATCCACACTCCCGCCTAGGGAGTGACCTTGACAACATCTATCGGAATTTCAAACAATTCCGAATTTCAATCCACACTCCCGCCTAGGGAGTGACTTGGTAATGATTTGCAGTATGTTCGGCATGTGGAGATTTCAATCCACACTCCCGCCTAGGGAGTGACAATACAGCGTTTGAAGCAGTTTGACACAAGACACAATTTCAATCCACACTCCCGCCTAGGGAGTGACACTTTCATTTTTGAAATTCATACTATATGTCGATATTTCAATCCACACTCCCGCCTAGGGAGTGACACGGGAACTTCCTCAAACATCGTTCCTGCGCCGCCTATTTCAATCCACACTCCCGCCTAGGGAGTGACCTATCATCATAACTTGCTAGCATTCTTAGCTGTATTTCAATCCACACTCCCGCCTAGGGAGTGACAAATTTAATAGAACAAGTGATTCATGCCTGTATCAATTTCAATCCACACTCCCGCCTAGGGAGTGACTAGAAGAGGGAAAGATTCCCGAAAAGGATATGTGATTTCAATCCACACTCCCGCCTAGGGAGTGACTATATCGTTATTTAATTCAAATACAGCATTCTTAATTTCAATCCACACTCCCGCCTAGGGAGTGACTCAAATTTTTGCAGTACCCGATAGCAATGTAGCTATTTCAATCCACACTCCCGCCTAGGGAGTGACCTATCTCTGGAGTAATGATATTTTATCACATTTGATTTCAATCCACACTCCCGCCTAGGGAGTGACTAATTGTTTTATGTTACCAACATTGTAAGCAAATATTTCAATCCACACTCCCGCCTAGGGAGTGACGATTGCTTTACTATTACATCATTAAGCGATTTATAATTTCAATCCACACTCCCGCCTAGGGAGTGACAATTGCTAAATACGTGTTCGCAGGTGGAAGTGATATTTCAATCCACACTCCCGCCTAGGGAGTGACTTAAAACGGTTATTAGTTTCTTTCCCGAATTTTTGATTTCAATCCACACTCCCGCCTAGGGAGTGACAGTTTTCAGATTGGCATTTCTGCCCCGACTGCATATTTCAATCCACACTCCCGCCTAGGGAGTGACTTAGCCTATCGTCGCGCATTCCATTTTCTCTAATGATTTCAATCCACACTCCCGCCTAGGGAGTGACGCATATCTGCACATTCTTTTTTGAATTGATTATTATTTCAATCCACACTCCCGCCTAGGGAGTGACGAGATACAGCGGCTACTTGACGACTGCCAAAAAGGGATTTCAATCCACACTCCCGCCTAGGGAGTGACAACTTCTATCCGTGGATTATCCTTATCAACCTCATTTCAATCCACACTCCCGCCTAGGGAGTGACCCCCGCCACCCATGGGAGTATTATGACATCACAATTTCAATCCACACTCCCGCCTAGGGAGTGACCGATTGGTTAAACAGACAGTTGGAAAGGAGTAGGGATTTCAATCCACACTCCCGCCTAGGGAGTGACGGATTTTTTTATGATACATGGGATAGTTCGGAAAAATTTCAATCCACACTCCCGCCTAGGGAGTGACACTCTGCAAAGAGCGTAAAGCCCATGAGTGCATAAATTTCAATCCACACTCCCGCCTAGGGAGTGACGACTTTTACACCGATATAGGGGTACGTACCATTTTTATTTCAATCCACACTCCCGCCTAGGGAGTGACCTAACTGATTTGTTAGCTATATATAATGAGTATGAGATTTCAATCCACACTCCCGCCTAGGGAGTGACCAGTTACAAATGTATTAACAAGAACGTATGCAATATTTCAATCCACACTCCCGCCTAGGGAGTGACGATATGATGATTACACCATCACATGCGACAGCAACGAATTTCAATCCACACTCCCGCCTAGGGAGTGACGGTACAGCAACGGAAACAGCGTCCGCAAAGGCAAAATTTCAATCCACACTCCCGCCTAGGGAGTGACTATCCACTTTGCCGTCATTTCATTGCTCGTTTTGTATTTCAATCCACACTCCCGCCTAGGGAGTGACGCGAGTATTCCAACAGCCGGGACGAAGGAAGCAAAATTTCAATCCACACTCCCGCCTAGGGAGTGACCTTATGGCTTTCATATAGTAGAGATTATGGTACTATTTCAATCCACACTCCCGCCTAGGGAGTGACTATGACCGTTTCAATATTGAGATAGATACAGTATGATTTCAATCCACACTCCCGCCTAGGGAGTGACCTATTTAAATCACGCTCTGGCATTCTATTTACATGCATTTCAATCCACACTCCCGCCTAGGGAGTGACAATAGGATTGCAAAAAATATACGTTGACATCCCAATTTCAATCCACACTCCCGCCTAGGGAGTGACCCAGCCTCGCCTAACAAGCTTTCCTGAAAAAGAAAAATTTCAATCCACACTCCCGCCTAGGGAGTGACGTTAAAGGTGACGTATCGGCAATTGTCGAAAATATTTCAATCCACACTCCCGCCTAGGGAGTGACTCATACATTAAAAGACATCCGAGATGATGTCAAAATTTCAATCCACACTCCCGCCTAGGGAGTGACACTTTTACACCGATATAGGGATACGTACCATCTTTATTTCAATCCACACTCCCGCCTAGGGAGTGACTAGAAATACAGGAAAATTATATGCTGTATTAGGTATTTCAATCCACACTCCCGCCTAGGGAGTGACGAAAACAAAAAGTAATTCAATCTACAGACAGTCCGATTTCAATCCACACTCCCGCCTAGGGAGTGACGGGGATATTGTATCTTTGCACTGTTGGACTTTTCGATTTCAATCCACACTCCCGCCTAGGGAGTGACAAAAGGTTTATTAAAAAGTATTTAAAAATCATTTAATTTCAATCCACACTCCCGCCTAGGGAGTGACTAGCTTGTCTGCCCGTTCTTCTTACAGATTCTGCATTTCAATCCACACTCCCGCCTAGGGAGTGACAGGAAAGCGTATTATGCACAAGAACCGTATAAACATTTCAATCCACACTCCCGCCTAGGGAGTGACCAGGAGCAGGAAGAAAAGCAGAAAGCGGCAGAGATTTCAATCCACACTCCCGCCTAGGGAGTGACCAGGCAGCCGTTTCCAAGTCCTTCGTCTTAAACAATTTCAATCCACACTCCCGCCTAGGGAGTGACTCCGACACATCCGAACCAGTAGCAAATACGCTTATGATTTCAATCCACACTCCCGCCTAGGGAGTGACCCGGTTAAAACCTTTCCACCCGCTTTATTGTATAATTTCAATCCACACTCCCGCCTAGGGAGTGACGTTTCCTTGTCCGTAACATGGGAATGACAGAGGAAATTTCAATCCACACTCCCGCCTAGGGAGTGACCGGATAGAACGGATAACGGAATGGAACGTGTCGGATTTCAATCCACACTCCCGCCTAGGGAGTGACTTTCAAGCTATATAGCCGAAAAACAGGCAGAAATTATTTCAATCCACACTCCCGCCTAGGGAGTGACCTTTTTCTACAATCCTCATTTTTGGGGATCTTATATTTCAATCCACACTCCCGCCTAGGGAGTGACTGTTATATTTGATTTAGTCAAACAAAAAGGAGGTATTTCAATCCACACTCCCGCCTAGGGAGTGACCAAAAGGAATAGCCACTATATAACGCACAACGGAATTTCAATCCACACTCCCGCCTAGGGAGTGACGACCGGGTACGACATAGACTCCGAAACAGGGCAGGATTTCAATCCACACTCCCGCCTAGGGAGTGACTCTTTATGTTTCCTCCATCGATTACTGTCTCTCCAATTTCAATCCACACTCCCGCCTAGGGAGTGACGTTACTTCCATGAATCAGACGGCGGCGCAGGTGACATTTCAATCCACACTCCCGCCTAGGGAGTGACTTTCTTGTTCAGGCAAGCCACAAAGAGGGTCGTAATTTCAATCCACACTCCCGCCTAGGGAGTGACCGTTGTCGTCTATAACAGATACATCAACGGACTATACATTTCAATCCACACTCCCGCCTAGGGAGTGACTCTAAGGACAGCAGCTTGTCATAAGGAGTAGCAAATATTTCAATCCACACTCCCGCCTAGGGAGTGACGTGATGAATATAACCGTTCCCAAAATCACGATTGAGATTTCAATCCACACTCCCGCCTAGGGAGTGACTGCTTTATAATCTATTTATGGAGAGTGGTAAAATATTTCAATCCACACTCCCGCCTAGGGAGTGACCTTTTGCAGTCGGGGCAGATGTCGCAGGAACAGTTATTTCAATCCACACTCCCGCCTAGGGAGTGACCTGTGCTATACCCACATTTCACGCCCACAAGATTAAATTTCAATCCACACTCCCGCCTAGGGAGTGACTTTAAAGGCAATGCACAAGACTATTTTAGAAATTATTTCAATCCACACTCCCGCCTAGGGAGTGACCTTTATACATTTCTTCCATCTCCTTTCTGTGTCTATTTCAATCCACACTCCCGCCTAGGGAGTGACACAATGGCGAAACTGCAACGTTTACACATAACAATATTTCAATCCACACTCCCGCCTAGGGAGTGACGACAGTTCCCCGGCATTGTCCACGTAATAAGCCATATTTCAATCCACACTCCCGCCTAGGGAGTGACCGCATGGCGAAGTACCAGCCGCAAGACCATAAGAGATTTCAATCCACACTCCCGCCTAGGGAGTGACTATTTAAAAATTCCCGGATATGTTCCGAATCGTCATTTCAATCCACACTCCCGCCTAGGGAGTGACGTGGATAAGGAAATTTATTGACGAATACGGAAAAATTTCAATCCACACTCCCGCCTAGGGAGTGACCCTCATTCTTCATGCGTGCGATATAGGATTCCATATTTCAATCCACACTCCCGCCTAGGGAGTGACTTCGAGCGGAATAACCCTATCCGCAAAGCAAGAAAATTTCAATCCACACTCCCGCCTAGGGAGTGACAAGGGAGGGCGGCAGAAATGCCGCTCTTTTTGCGTATTTCAATCCACACTCCCGCCTAGGGAGTGACACCTACCCAATGCTTACGGTAGTGGTTATATATTTATTTCAATCCACACTCCCGCCTAGGGAGTGACATAGTTTAAGCGGTGTGCCTGACGCAAACGGCGTATTTCAATCCACACTCCCGCCTAGGGAGTGACAAACCTACTACACCAAAGTTGTTTACCTTCCTGTATTTCAATCCACACTCCCGCCTAGGGAGTGACTTGTCTGAACTAAAAATGCTTAATAATAATCCGATTATTTCAATCCACACTCCCGCCTAGGGAGTGACATCAAGACCGCCCAGACGGTAGTAAGGAGGATGAAATTTCAATCCACACTCCCGCCTAGGGAGTGACCGTCATTTAATTTATTCAGCCTCTTCCTGTTTCTATTTCAATCCACACTCCCGCCTAGGGAGTGACGCATGGACGACCACCCTAAGTGGTGTACAATTATAATTTCAATCCACACTCCCGCCTAGGGAGTGACTTTGCTTGTCCAAACAAATAATACAATTTTCTCTTATTTCAATCCACACTCCCGCCTAGGGAGTGACGAGAAAGTTAAGCATGTCCTCAATGGGATAAGTGATTTCAATCCACACTCCCGCCTAGGGAGTGACCTGTCCCAAACTTTCTTATTGTTGAACTCCTTAAAATTTCAATCCACACTCCCGCCTAGGGAGTGACTTCGTCTCCGGCAAATGCAGGATGGCATAAAAAATTTCAATCCACACTCCCGCCTAGGGAGTGACTTGCTTGTCCAAACAAATAATACAATTTTCTCCTATTTCAATCCACACTCCCGCCTAGGGAGTGACCTTCTTTTCGGATATAACTTCGGTTATCTTCACAAATTTCAATCCACACTCCCGCCTAGGGAGTGACCTTTCATCACATCGCTTTCGATTGTTTCAACTCCATTTCAATCCACACTCCCGCCTAGGGAGTGACGATAATGTATGTATGGAAAGGTGCGAAATGATATATTTCAATCCACACTCCCGCCTAGGGAGTGACTCAAAGGTCATTGTGCCGGTCTTGAGGTAATCGTAATTTCAATCCACACTCCCGCCTAGGGAGTGACGTGGAGAGTGCGGACTATGACGGGGGATTTTTATTTCAATCCACACTCCCGCCTAGGGAGTGACTTAGTTCCCGATATGATAACGGGTTTTCTTTCTCATTTCAATCCACACTCCCGCCTAGGGAGTGACCGGTGTGTTTGGATATATCTATCATATCTATAATCATTTCAATCCACACTCCCGCCTAGGGAGTGACCCATATGGCAGGACTTGCCGCTCCCGGGCGTGCCGATTTCAATCCACACTCCCGCCTAGGGAGTGACCAAATGCAAAGATATATTTGATAACATAGATTGGATTTCAATCCACACTCCCGCCTAGGGAGTGACCAAGAAGCCGGACTAGAAAAGATGGAAAGGCAAAAGATTTCAATCCACACTCCCGCCTAGGGAGTGACTTAGTTGCTTTTATGATTTTTGGATAAGGAAGTGAATTTCAATCCACACTCCCGCCTAGGGAGTGACCTGGAAGTTCGGGATAACGGCGTACACGTCACCATTTCAATCCACACTCCCGCCTAGGGAGTGACTTACCTCTAAATAAAAAATTGTATCGCTTATCTCATTTCAATCCACACTCCCGCCTAGGGAGTGACTACCGACAATCTCATGGAGTACATCTGACAGCTTTATTTCAATCCACACTCCCGCCTAGGGAGTGACGCCATAGACCTTATCATCACAACCAATAAAGTAAGCA
This sequence comes from Robinsoniella sp., assembly GCA_023664735.1. GTDB lineage: Bacteria > Bacillota > Clostridia > Lachnospirales > Lachnospiraceae > RGIG3040. The sequence continues at coordinate 43,182 of JAMPFB010000009.1, forward strand.
TTTCAATCCACACTCCCGCCTAGGGAGTGACATGCCTATGGCTATACCCGACCCATCTTGGGAATTATTTCAATCCACACTCCCGCCTAGGGAGTGACGTATATATGCAATTTAACACAACGGAAATATCGGATTTCAATCCACACTCCCGCCTAGGGAGTGACGTATATATGCAATTTAATACAACAGAAATATCAGATTTCAATCCACACTCCCGCCTAGGGAGTGACCAGCGAGGGCAATATAACAGGGTGGTACTCTCCACCATTTCAATCCACACTCCCGCCTAGGGAGTGACCAGGGGCGGTATAAGACGTATCGGTGCGCTGATAGTCATTTCAATCCACACTCCCGCCTAGGGAGTGACCACATCTCCGCAAACCACTTCATCACTTCCACCTGCATTTCAATCCACACTCCCGCCTAGGGAGTGACAAGAGGACACGCAATCAAGAGATTGGCGCATTTATATTTCAATCCACACTCCCGCCTAGGGAGTGACAATCCGCCAAACAATCTACGGGGATAAGAGTTAATATTTCAATCCACACTCCCGCCTAGGGAGTGACGGATAATTATGCTACAAATTGATGAAAACCAACAAATTTCAATCCACACTCCCGCCTAGGGAGTGACGTTTTCTGCTTCAATTCTTTTAGTAAATTCCTCATATTTCAATCCACACTCCCGCCTAGGGAGTGACGTATGAGATTTATCAAGGATTGCGAAAAGGCATTATTTCAATCCACACTCCCGCCTAGGGAGTGACCACAAATAACAGCTCTTGATAGTACTGCTGGAGTTATTTCAATCCACACTCCCGCCTAGGGAGTGACATAGCATAGACTTAAAAGCCCCATTTACAACACAAATTTCAATCCACACTCCCGCCTAGGGAGTGACTTGCCTATCTTCTGATATAACACGAACCTGAAACCATTTCAATCCACACTCCCGCCTAGGGAGTGACGATATGCTTTGACGGACACCCCGAAACCTTACTTATTTCAATCCACACTCCCGCCTAGGGAGTGACTCCGACACATCCGAACCAGTAGCAGATACGCTCATAATTTCAATCCACACTCCCGCCTAGGGAGTGACCCAGTCCTTTTATGTATTTTGACACAAAATATTAAATTTCAATCCACACTCCCGCCTAGGGAGTGACAAACAAGCACGATAATAACATCGGATAAAGCCGAATTTCAATCCACACTCCCGCCTAGGGAGTGACAATTTCCCTCTCCTATCTCGTTAAAATACCCTAAATTTCAATCCACACTCCCGCCTAGGGAGTGACCTCGTCACTCCACCCTTTACTTTTTCTCATTCTTAATTTCAATCCACACTCCCGCCTAGGGAGTGACGCAAATATGCCACGCTTCATAGCAGTTAAAACAGATTTCAATCCACACTCCCGCCTAGGGAGTGACTTGAGATTGGAGGGGGATAGTCACGGAGTTAAGGATTTCAATCCACACTCCCGCCTAGGGAGTGACCGTGGATTATGGGGCTTGTTTGGAGGAATATTTGGAATTTCAATCCACACTCCCGCCTAGGGAGTGACTTGTCATGTCAATATTGTTGGACAATGGCATTTTATTTCAATCCACACTCCCGCCTAGGGAGTGACGAATACGGCATACCAGAGATAAAACCTACACAATATATTTCAATCCACACTCCCGCCTAGGGAGTGACTTTTCTTTTTGGATTCCTCCACGGATTCATCCAATTTCAATCCACACTCCCGCCTAGGGAGTGACAGCAAAATTGCACAAAAATTCTTTTTATGCTAAGTTCTTCAGTTGCATATATTACAAACGCAACCAGTAATTCATATAATTCTAAACAATAAACAATTCATATAAATAGCAAAAAGGGTGCGAACACCCAAGCAATCCTATGTTCACTATCCATTCGCACTTTTAAATCATCAAAACCCCTTCTGCTTCATATGAAGACTTGACGCCATAATGCTCTACTTTCGTACTATATTTATTACCCAAGTAATAGAACCTAAGGCTGTCTTTTTCTTTATCTATTAGTGATAGTAACTTATCCTTTAATAGTAATACTTGTGAAGCATCCAAAATACATTCAAAAACCGAATTTTGTACTCTTTGCCCATAATTTACACATTCCTTGGATACCTTCCTTAATCTTTTCTTACCAATAGCATCTTGTGTTGATACATCATAAGTAATCAATACCAACATTCCATCGCCTCCTATTTCCATAAAAATGGCGGATATTCTTCTAAGTCGCCTCGAATAGTCCTTGCCAAAAGAAGCGCTTGTACATATGGTACAAGTCCCCATTCAATTTTTTCTTTGATAAATGGATGTGTAATTGTTTCCTTTTTATGCTTCTGCCAAGCGGAAAAAAATACTTTTCTACCTGAATCATTTAACAATACAGCCCCATCCCTTTGCTTTTGAAAATGCTCCTCCCCTATTGCTTTCGTATTTATCAATGTTAACACAAAGCGGTCTGCCATTATACCTCTTAGCTCTTCCATAATATCCAGCGATAATGACTTTCTTCCCGGTCTGTCCCTATGCATAAATCCTACATATGCATCTAATCCAACACTCTCTAAGGCATTGGCACAATCCCCTGCCAAAACTGTATAGGTAAAAGACAATAACGCATTTACATTATCTAATGGAGGTCTTCGACTTCTTGTTCTGAAATAGAAATTTTCTTTTTGATTCAATATCAACATATCAAAAATAGAAAAATATTGCTCCGCTGCCTTTCCCTCAAGTCCACGCAGAATATCCAAATCACTACTTTTTTCTACCTTTTTTATAGCTTCTTTCAGTTCTCTTGAAACATCTCTTAACCGCTCTGAGTCCACCCGTAACTCATGATCTCTTAAGGTTCTTTCAATGCTCCATCTGCAATTAAATAATTTGCCAATTATCATGTTTTTAGCATATTGATGGCTCCGTTTCAAATCATCTGAAATACGGTATTGCTCTTTTCGTAATAATACATTTCCATATTTTTTTCCTGTTACTCTTGCCAAAAACTTTCCTCTTGGTGAAAAAAATGTCATTCCCACACACCGTTCTGCACAGGCTCCCATAAGAGCGGGTGTCGCTCCCTTATAAGTAAAGCAGATTATATTTTCCAAATTGTGCAACGGAAAGCGCCCAATTGTCTTTTCTCCACTTACAATAACAATGTTTTCACCTTCTAATGTCAGATAACTATCCTCACTCATTACGTAAAGTGTATTCAGCAGTTTCTTCATTTTAAGCCTCCCCTCCCATGTTCTTTATTGTATCACTTATATATGCTGACACACTTTTATTACCCTGAATACTGGGCAGACAAATATTGGCTAAAGAACAATTCCTACATTTTTTCCCAGTTTTTACTTTAGGAGTATATCCTCTGTGAAATAGTTGGTGCATTTCTTCAAACAGCTTCCTAACTTCCTGACGCAATTCTCTTGAAAACACTACTTCTTCTCTTCTTCTATTTTGCCCGTAATATAAGTAACCTTTGGGAATCTCAGTCAAAAACATTTCTTCCAGACATATAGCCTGAGCACATAATTGCAACAGGTCTTCATTTCCTTCTTTCGGCACTCCGTTTTTATATTCCACAGGAACGACCTTCCACTTTCCCTCGTATCCAAATACATTTATTCCATCATCTGCCGCATGAAATTCTACAATATCACATTGTCCCGATATTCCTAAACTTGCAGAAGCAATCCGAAGCCCTCTTGCAGTCATTTTTTCTCCCCGCTTTTCAAATGACTGTTCATTATGTGCCCGCTTATGAAGCAATTCGCCTGAAGTGGTTTGATAATTCTCTTCCCACTGCTGTTCAACATGAATCAACGCCCATTGCCTTCTGCAATAAGCAAAATGCTGAATCCCCGATAGCATTAAATATTCATCTTCTAAATACATAAAACCCCCGCCTGCTTTTACAGCATTTGTATACACTCTACTCCTTCTGGCATTTCCATATCTATCTTTACTTCATAATCTTCATAACATCTTGCAGGTCTTTTTTCATCTTTTCTTGTTACCTGAATCTTATCAAACAATTTAAATGCCGGTGCATTTCCCAACTCGCTGTCATGCTTAAATACAATTAAATTTCTTACTGCCATATTTCCTCTTGCTGCTGAATGATCCTGTTCAAACATATTGATAATGGCATTCCACAATAATTGAAGATCATCTTCGCTAAATCCGGTGACTTTTCTTGCCAGATTTGCGGAAACATATCCTTCTACCCGATAAAGTCCGTAAGGAACAATATATTTTCTGCCCATTTCTGTCGTCTTGCCTTCTGCATCTTTTTCTGTAGTAATAGCAACTCTGGTAATTGTCACTTCCTGAGGTACAATCGGATCAATGGATTTGGCAAACCCAAACTGTACTGGTCCTCTTACCTGTCCACAATTCAAAGAGTTCTTTACAAAAGTCGTCATGACTGCTCCGAAAGTACGAATATCAAAGAAATTCTTGCACATAAAATCTCTAATATCATTGTCCAAATTTTCATTATCTTTCTTTTTTTGCTTGATGCTTTCTTTTACATTCTTATCATCTATCCCAACCTCTAAAAATGCCTCTGCATCACTTTTGTTTAATGGAACTCTCTCTTTTATGTAAATCCGATAGCCTGTTGCGTCTTCCTTTACCATTTCCACATAATTTCTAATTTTTCGTTTTAGACATACATCCGTCACCAGTCCATTTCCTGTTTCGGGATCAATTCTTGGCATGTTTCCTGCATCCGGATCTCCATTAGGATTTCCATTTTCCACCTCAAATAAAACCACAAAATCATACCTGTTCTTAATTGCTTCTCCCATTTACTTTTCCTCCTTGTTCTCTACATTTTTCTTTTCAAATTTTTTCTGTAATTGATGATAGTAGCCTACAATAAATGTCCCTTGCTCCTCTAAAGATAATTGTTTGGGAAATTCCTCCTGAAAGCTTCCCAAGAGCTTTTCCATCCGCTCATTCAAAAAAACATACTTTCCTGTTTTCTCTCTTTTTAAAATGCGCATATGGCTGTTGGATAATTTAAGTAATATCGGAAATACAACAGCAGGTGTTGCACATGCAGAATTAAAATACTTATCTTTAATGGTAGTATTTAAATCCTTTTTATCATACGCTTCACTTTGAATTTCTTCCAAAGTTTCAAACAATCTCCCTAAATTATAGGGCACATTTTCTGACTGCTCATTTAATCCCATAAAATTTACTGCCTCCTTCATTTCTGGTATATTTTTCATTATATATGCCTTTATCATTGCCGCACGATTTCTATTGATTTCTTTATCCGCACGAATCCGTATCATTATATTTGTAAATACAGCCTTGGGATATAATGTATCGCTCAATATGGCATTCATAAATCCCCCAGTCAATATCGGCTGTATTTCCTTCTTTGAAGATTTTTTATTGACTGTTTCAAATAATATACTTCTTGCTGACGGATATTTTTTCTTTAAAAAAGCCGGCATTTGAATTTCAAGCCTTTTATAATGAGATTCTATATTTTTTATCATATTGCCAAAAGTTCCGGCATAGAAGAAACGTACAGACAGCCTTGCTGCATTTGGCGAAAGCCCCAATATATAAAATTTCGTATCGGGCTTCATATCGCTCTCCCTATATCTGCATGGATTACCCTTAGCGATTGACTGCATAACATCTATTAGCTTATCTTCATCTGATTCTTCAGCTTCTCCCAACAGTTCCTGAAAGAAATCCGGATATTCCTCCTCCCCTGTATCTGCCCAATATACCATTGTAGTATCTCCAATATTTTGGTGAAATTCTTTCTTCTCAAGGAGATAATTAAGAGCCTTTCCATAAGCAGCAGCCGCATATTCGGAAACCGGTGCGTTTGCTCCCTGACTTTTTCCATAAGATTCAAATGCAGGCGCATTGTAGGATACCAATGCAGCTCCGCTGGATTGTGCGCCTCGCACACCCTTTATCAACGGATGCAGTCGTGCAACCGGAGCAACTTGTCCAGTTACAAGACATCTTTTTTTCTCCCCCTCCTGATTTTCTTGACAATATTGGTTCCATGCTTCTATGATTTTTTCATTTTTTTGCAACTCGTCTGTGGTCTCATAAGAACGAAATACCAGATTTGCAGCCGCTAATAAATCTTCTATAGAAATACCTATTTTATCCCTATATTGAGCAAAGTCCCATTTTTGAAAGAATAGACATATACTTTTTGCTTCTTTAGAATCTATGGTTCCAAGCAATTTTTGATGATATTCGGAAGCTGCCTGAAAATATTCCTGCGCTTTCCTCCTGTTCTTCTCCGTTTCATCTTCTGTTCCGGAATCCACCCATGCCCCCAGCAAATACCTTGCATTATCACACATAAAATTAGGGGAAATCTTACTGGATCTTCCTTTTTGCAACGGAACTTTCCTGCTGACGGAAACTAAGACCTGCTTTTTTCCCCTTGTCTCTTGAACCATAAGAGATTGAATCCCCTTAAAGTTTCCTTCTCCATCAATGGTAATTGCATAAGATACTTTTGCAGTGCTCCACCCGCCTCTGCCAACCTTATTTTCTCTTGCCAATTGTTCATAATATTCTGCCAGTGCCTGTAAAATCATCTCAACACCTCACAATCCGTAAGATTCAATACCCCGTCCTTTAATATTGCGTGAAAAAACATAGGCTCAATACTTTCTTTTTGATAATTTAAGTCAAATAACATGTATCCCAAGTCTTTTTCACCTGTTAATGCGGTTTTTACTTCTTTTTCTTCATAAAGAGCAAACTTTGCGGGAAATTCTCTTACTCCCAGATAAGGGGTATGAAAGCATTGCCCCTTTTTCAGTCTGCGCTTCATGATATCCTGAAACTTTCCCGGATTATCCGTTTCATTTGCTTTGTCGGTCATTTCAAAGTGAGCTTCTATTATATAGCGAACATCCTGCAAAACAAGCGCTGCCCTTTGCTGTATATCATCTGTAGAACAAAGATACAGATCCTTTTTGCTTCCTTGCATAACACTTTTGACTGATTTGGCATTCACTTTTGACTTTACTTCATTTCTTCTGATATTGGTCATTTTTATAGGATTGCAGACATAAATTCTATCTATAATCCAACAAAGCCCTGGGTGGAAATATATGGCATCCAAAATGCCTCTTGCCGCCGATGGTGTCATTACCTCGTAACTCACTCGTTCTATCTTTAATTCCGGGCGATTAAATGCAGCATAGTCCCCCCATACTTCAACTTTAATTGCCATTCCCATCTCTCCTTTCTGATGTTATAATAATACATTATTTTTCTCTTGTCAATGTTCAGTTTTTAAATACGTAATATTATTTTTTTCTACCTCTTTTCTATTACTTTTTCTTATGATATAATCCACTTGTCAATAGCCCTTTACAAATACGCAAGGTGTTGTTGTGGATTGAAATAGTTTTTAAATTCGTAGTGCAAATGGTTTTTAAAAATCCAAGACCATTTGTACTACACCCATTTTTTCTAAACCATTAAAGCCAAATCATCATTACATACCAGCCCCATATCTTCGTGATAAAGCATAAGGCTCTGCAATACTGCAACTCCTTCAATCACTTCATATATGTGTCCATCATTTATAAGCCTTTCATAATCATATTCATACAAATTGACAGAATACATTCCTAATTTCCTTAATATATTTTTAAATCCATATCCTTCTGTTACAGCTTTTTCCAATTCTCCTGTCAACTGCCTCGCTTCCTCTTCTATGGGAATAATTAACATTTTTGTATGATTATCTATCAAGTGGAATATTTCACTTACCTTTTTAAATGGCATTTTAATCCCTTCCATTCCGCTTTCAAATGCCTGAATAATATGAAATTGATCCAATGTTTCTTCATCAAGTCCTTGTAACGCTTGAAAATAGTATTGTATTGCTTCTAACGTATCAAAACTATTAAACTTTGCTACAGTCTCATTTGTCATTTCAATGTTTTTTTCTATTAGCCGTAAGTTTTCCCCTTGCAGGTCAAATACCCCTACCTGACTTTCTTCCGCCCTCCGCTTCCCTTCACGGTTACATCTGCCTGCTGCCTGTACAATAGAATCAATCCCGGCTTTTTCCCGAAATACCGACGGAAAATCAATATCAACTCCGGCTTCAATTAAAGATGTGGATATGACTCTTACAATCTGTTCATCCCTTTCATTTAAATTATCCAGTTTTCGTTTTATTTCTTTTATTACCTTATTCCTGTGAAACGGGGTCATATTGGTGGATAAATGATAACTCCCCTCTTTAGGCAGCCCCTGAAATATTTCCTGAGCTGTTTTCTTTTTGTTCACAATCGTAAGAATTTTTCTTTCCTTATTTACTTTTTCAATCAACCCCTCCATAGTATAAGTTCCCATTGCACTGATTTGATTTCTTTTTAATGCTGCAAAATACTTAGAATGCTCCTCACATATTTCCTGAATCTTTAATGGCTCAAACCATTTATTCAATGCCGGCTGTGTTGCAGTACATAAGACTGCAGTTGCATGATAATTGGCTACCAATTCCTGTATTGCTCTCACACAAGGCTTTAAGTAATTTAAGGGCAGCATTTGCGCTTCATCAAATATAATGATACTATTGGAAATATTATGTAATTTTCTGCATTTGGACACTCTGTTTGCAAACAGGGAATCAAAAAATTGTACATTTGTCGTCACAATCAAGGGGGCATCCCAGTTTTCTATTGACAGCTTATGACGTTCAAAGAAGTCATCCTCTTCCTTCTTTTCGCATAAGGAATTGGAATGGTGCTCCACTACATTTTTTTCTCCAAGAACCTTCCGAAATACTTCTGCATTTTGCTCTATTATGCTGCTATATGGTATTACATAGATAATCCGCTCTAGTCCCTTTTCTTTGGCATGGGTCAGGGCAAATGCCAGAGATGATATTGTTTTCCCTCCTCCTGTTGGCACCGTTAAAGAATACAGCCCCCTTTCTCCTTTTCCTTTCTCCAGACACTCCTTCAAAATATTTGTGCGTATGATGTTTATTTCTTCTTTTTTATCATTTTCAGCCATCCAAGGAGCAATATGCTTTGTTAATCGTTCATACAAGCAATCAATGGAATCATATCCGCCTCTTTCCACATTACCATCCAGCATGAATTTCTCTGTCTGAATAAAATCAGCATCTACTAATGCAGAATACAGCATACGGATCAAAAATGATTTTGCGAAATTATTCATTTGCGGTTCCTTTACCGCTTCCAAAGAGATTTCATTTACATAACTACTGTAGTCTTCAATGCGATCCCCTCCCTTCAACCGTCTAATCAGACAACTTTCTTCATTATCCTTTCCGTTTGGAATACCTGCATGGTGCCCTGCAACCACAAAAGCTGCCATAGACATTTTCCTTTTTTGCATCTCAATTGCGCCAGCCGTAGAATGATCCACCCGCATTTCTGGTTTTCCATTTATTTTTTCTTGAAAAGCCGCAGAATACTTCCCAATATCATGAGCCAATCCTATCATATATGCATAATCTGCCATACTCATTTCTGGGCTTCCAAAATGCAATGCAAATTGATGTGCTAACTCTGCAACATCCTTTAAGTGTTTTTCTATTGTTTCTTCCTTATCATCAATACGATGTGCAATCTTTTTACTTTTCATTCCCTTATCCCTGCCTTCTGCCAAATACTGTATTTTAAGTATTGGCAAATAACATTTCTGTTCCCTTTCTCTAAGTAAAAATATACGTAATTGAATTAGTTATTTATTCCAAAATCAAATGATATTTTATTCTATCATAACCATTGTACAAAAAACAGTACTAATCATAAAAAAAATTAAAAAATTTAATTATTTTGTCAAATATTGCTTTCACTAATTTCCTCGTATTATACTTTAAAACAAAAAAGTACCATTCACAAACAATTTGTAAATGATACTTTTCATAAACATTTCGTACATATTTCTTTGTATATGCCCCATTATTACTCCACGCAGACTCCGAAGCATATCTGATGACAGAATCCTTTCGCAAATTAAACGGTTTTGACAAACGCCTCTTAAATGCAAAAGCAATTGCATTTACTTTCTAAACCTCATTCCACCTTCTCCTCCCACTCTCTTTCCTTAAATCCAACCAAAACCATCTCATTCCCTACCAGAATCGGTCTTTTCACCAGCATCCCATTCGAAGCCAAAATCTGAAGCTGCTCCTCTTCCGACATCTTGGGAAGCTTGTCCTTCAGTCCCATCTCCTTATACAAAACCCCGCTTGTATTAAAAAATTTCTTTAATGGCAGCCCGCTCTTTTTATGCCATTCCTCTAACTCAGAAGCATTGGGATTCTGCATTTTGATATCTCTGTCCTCATATGAAATTCCTTTTTCATTCAACCATTTCTTTGCCTTTTGACAGGTGCTGCATTTTGGGTATTCTACAAATAACATGTTTATTTCCTCCCTACTATCTCAAATCGTTCCTTATTTGTATACAATTTTACACAATATTTTCTATAAATAATTTTTCTGATTTCTTTTGATGCCACTCTCCATCTAAGCAATTCTTTCTCGCTGCTTTCCCTTTTTCTGCTGCTGATAACATTTCATTAGCTCTCGTCAAACGATATCCTGCTAATTCCTTTAAGCTGCCGATCCGTATAAAATAATCATAGATATATTTTTTTGAAAATATCTGTTAATCCCTTCACTAATTCTTCTCTCATATCACTAGATAACATCCTTTTTACCTCCCAATATCTTGGTATGATACATTTCTGATTACATTATATCCTTAACCTTTCTACTTAACAATCAAATATTGCAAAAAGAAATTGAGAATTTCCACAACAATCTCCCCAGATTCTGACAAAACAAAAAATTGAACATCTTATACTATTTTATAAAAATTTTTTATTGCACTTATTCTTTTTACGTGACACAATAAACACATAAGAATTTGAGCCATTTTCCATTATGGTTCTAATTAACTTTTTTTATTTTATTTATCATACAAAGGAGCCCATTATTATGCAGTTATATCAATTTGAAAAAATCTATAGCGAAATGGAAAAGGACTTTGGAAAAATAAAATCTGGTGATGAAAATGCCCACAGCATAATGCTCTTTCCATTAGAAGGAAATGCCTTAAAAATATACAAAAGCTATCCATCATCCAACAGTCGAAGACTACGTGAAGCTATTGCTCTGGTTCTGTTTCGCCTTAAAGAAAACTATACCGGAATCAACTATGATACCAGTAAATTTCGCAATGAAGACAACTGTAGATTGGAAACAGCCCTGCTAATGGCTTTTGATCCTTTAACCAATCCAGAGGTAAAAGAGGCAATTTCGGCAGATTCTGATTTTGATATTTCCGACCTTTCGCAGTTGCGCAACTATTACAAGGAACCTATCATTTGCCTGCTCAGAATAAAAGAATCCATTGACACATGGGAGAAACGCAACGGGGCAAATGGATATTTTGATTTTATAGAACAATATATGGGACAACAGATAAACGGGGATGAGATGCTTTTCTCAATATTGAAGCCTTTTTCATAAAAATAAGGTGCTTCCAATTAGTTTGGCAAGCACCTTATTTTTAGTTATAAGACTTTTCTAGTAATTTCTCAAATTTAAATTCCGTAACAGAAAGCTCATCACTCTCTTCTACTTCCTCCCATGCGGCATTATATGCTTCCTCATCAAACACTCCCTCTTCATCAAAAAAGTCACTTCCATTAGGTACAACGGATGACTTACCGGAATTTATGCTATACAAATAACTGCCTTGGCGGCTTAAAATACGTCCACCAGTGGAACTGTCTAAAAATTCAGTTTTTTCATCCTCCTCAAAGGAAATGCCAAGTTCTTCCAAGTGGGCTAAAAACTCTGACGGTTCTGTTTGAAAAACATCTTTTCCATTTACGGTAATACTGATTTCATCCAAATTGCCAAGCCCCTCTGATATTGTCATTTGGTATATCTTGCAATTTTCCAGCGGCTGGCTGGCAAGAGAATCATTGTAAACATATACAATCATGCAAGAAGGTACTGCTTTCTTCCCATCACTTGTTGGAACACCAATATGCCAGCTTTCCAAACTGTAAGTATTTCCTTTCATTTCTTCACAGGAAGCCAAATCAACAATAGTGCCATTCGTTTCACACAACACAAGACCATTGTCATAAATTTTTTGTATTTTTTCATCCATCGGCACCTTGCAGCCGGAAATCTCAATATCAAGCAGAATGCCCCTTATGGAACTGCATCCCTGCAGCAGTATGCTGCTAAAAAGCAATGCGCAAAGGGAAATGATAATTGGTTTTTTTCTTTTTATCTGATTCATTTTAATTCTCCTTTATGTAGTTGTATTTTAAACATAAACCGCCAGAAGTACGCTTCATTTAAAGCTACCCCAAATATTTCGTACTTTTTATACCATACTTTTTATTTCTTACTTCCTCTATTTAGACGGAACCATCCGGATAATCCTGCCTGCAAACTCGTTAAAGTTCTGCGTCTGCAAAATGACCTTTCCCGGTCCTACCAGTCTGGTAAGAAATAATCCTTCCCCGCCAAGGAAAATATTTTTAAGTCCTTTTACTGTTTCAATCTCATAAGAAACCGTCTTTTCAAAAGCAACCACGTTTCCAGTATCTACCTTCAACACTTCTCCCGGCGCCAAATCCTTTATAATCTTATTGCCGTCAATTTCTAAAAATACCATGCCGTTTCCGGAAATATCCTGTAAGATAAATCCCTCCCCGCCAAATAGTCCGGCTGAAAATTTTTTTGTAAATGTAACAGAAAGATTAACACCTTCCTGCGCACAGAGAAATGCCCCCTTCTGACAAATCAGGCCTCCGTTCGGCCCGATATTTACAGGCATGACCTCTCCTGCTACAGTAGATGCAAAAGCAATGGTACTTCCTGCCCTTTCCGCCTTATAAGTAGCCATAAACAGGGATTCTCCCGCAAACATCCTTCCAATGCTTTTGCCGATTCCACCCCTCATATTGGAATCCATGGAAATCCCTTCCGTCATCCATGCCATGCCTCCTGACTGCGTGTACATAGACTCTCCCGGCGCATCAAAAGTAACCTCCACTGCCGGCATCGTATCGCCTAAAATTTTATACTGCATATAATTGCCCCCTAACTTTATTTTATTGTTTCTATTCTAGCAAAAAAATGGAAAACAGGCTAGTACTATTGCATTTTTATAAATCGAAAGCGTGGCGACGTAGAAAACATGCTCTGCATAAAGCCTGCTTTGCACCTATGGGCTGAACTGTTACAGCGAAAGCCCGCATCCTCTATACATACCTGCTGATCTTTACCGCCCTTTTCCCTTTTTTCGTTTCATATTCCCTGCCCAGATACAAAAACTTTCCAAATCCCCGCACAGAAACTATTTCCCGGCTTTTGGGAACCCGGCTGTTATTCTCACAAAGCCTGCCGTCCACAAAAACCTTTTTTTCCCGGAAAATTTCCACCGCCTGACTTCTGGAGAGATTATATGCTTTTGCAATAATCCCGTCTAGCCGTTCCGAGCTCACGAGAATTGTTTCCTCCTTAAGCTCCGGCTTTACTTCCTCCGGTATTTCATTGCTTCTGATGCACCTTACATGGGTATGCTTTACCCTTGTCAGATTCTCCATAATAAACTCTGCCATGGAATCCATGCAAAATATGTAAGCCTTTGCTTTCTTTACTGCGATATCTCCCAAAGTGCTTCTTTCAATTCCGAGATTCATCAAAGCCCCCAGAAAATCCCGATGGGTCAGAGCCTCAGAAAATTTTTGAATTAAAGGCTCCACAATCAGGCAGGCAATGGGGAACTCTTCCAAATATCCAAACATGTCTTCACTGCCAAATCGGATCATTACCCGCTCCGCCTGTTCCACTCCTCCGGACAGTTCATAATCTATATAAGCAATCTGCCCTTCTATCTCATAAAAAGCATTTACTTCCGAGGGGCTTAAAAATCCACTAAAGGTATATTGGTTCCTTTCATATGCCCTGTCCGCCAGCTCCAAAAGCCGCTTTTTTAATAATTCTTCTTCTGACTGTGCCATAATTTCAAGCCTTTCTTTTCCCTTTGTCAATCTCTGTTCCTGTGAACCGAACTGTTATCCTTATTCCCCTTCCGCCATATGAAATCAGACCTTAGCAGAAACAAAAGGATTTCCCTTTATAGAAAAACGCCATAAAAAATCCTTTGCCTCTTGTGCATAATCAATATTGATTCTTTTTGAGGCAACGATTTCCACTGGATTTGCTTCCTGTCTCAAGCTCTTTTTTCCACTTTTCTCTAAATCTGTTTCCTGCCTCTTGCTCTTCTCTCCGCCTCGCTCCGGCTCCTCCACATATAGCTGCCCTCCAAGCAAATCCAGCCCATAACAGCTTCTGTCAATTCCCATTGCCTGACAAAGCTTGCCGGGACCATTGCATAGATTCTTAAGCTTATCCGTTTTTCTCCGTTTTTTCATCAGTTCAATGCCTTCCACCGGCTCAAGCGCCCTTAAAAACACACATTCCGGCACTTCCTTCTTTTCTGTTACGATATTCATACAGCTATGCATTCCATATATAAGATACACATAGGAAAAACCACCGGGACCAAACATGATTTCCGTCCTGTCCGTCCGCAGCCCGCCATAAGCATGTGCGCCTTTGTCGCTGACTCCACAGTAAGCTTCCACTTCCACGATTTTTCCCTTTGTGATTCCTTCCGGTGTTTCATGCACCAATATCTTACCCAGTAAGTCTTTAGCAACCTCCAGCGTACCTCTTGTATAAAAATCTCTGGGCAGTTTCCCCATAATCCTTCTTCCTTTCCTTTTGTTTTTTATCCGCTCCCACAAAAAATCTTTTTTTAAATTACAACAGTTCGACCCATAGGCGCAGAGTGGGGTTTCCACAGAGCATGTTTTCTTAAGGAGTCCTTATAAAAACGCCAGCGCTTAGCGAGGTATTTT